>NZ_BAAAIX010000018.1:0-737 GCF_039526385.1 Luteococcus peritonei
ATCAGACGGTCACACAGGCCGCCTGACCAGCCCCTAGAAATCTGTCAACCAAACTGGGGGCAGTCCCGGTGGTGGCCGTGCTGCGGCTCGACGACCAGGTGGTGGTGCGGGTGGTCTGGCCGGTGGTGCGCACCACCGGCGCCGAGGCCGCCCTGGTGGACGTCGCCGGACGAGTCGCTGGCCGGGTCTGCGCTGCGGTGGCGTTGCGGGACTTCGTGGTGGCCTTCGTCGTGGTGCGCGCCTTCGTGGTGGCCTTGGCGGTTCGGGCCTTGGTGACCTTGCCGGCCCGGTGCTGCACGGTCTGGCCCCGCTGCTGGGCCGTCTGGCGATGAGCCGCCTGGTGCTGGGTGGCCGAGGTCCGTGGCTTCTCGGGAGCGGTGGGGCGGGGTGCTGCCGAGGCAGCTCCTGCCACGGTGGTGGCCAGGACGGCACCGGCCGCGAGGCCACCGAGGGTGCGACGGGTGGTGCGGTTCATGACTTCTCCTTGCTTCGGAGGGCCTCGCGGATGCGTCGGGCGTCCCGATTGGGGATTGCTCCACTGGGCGGTCCAGCGGTGCCTCGAAGCTAAGTTCGGCTGAGAGAAGAATCAACGAATCGTGAGAAATTCACATAATTTGTGTGCGGGCTGTGCGCCCCTCGGACGCTGCACCGGGGCGCCTGCGCCCGCCCCTAGGTGTTGGTGGCAGGGACGTTCATGACAGTTTGCGGGTTGACGTGAAGGGAGGACCCCCGTTGGG
>NZ_BAAAIX010000019.1:0-68749 GCF_039526385.1 Luteococcus peritonei
ATCAGACGGTCACACAGGCCGCCTGACCAGCCCCTAGAAATCTGTCAACCAAACTGGGGGCAGTCCCGTCGGCTTGTGGTCATAGGTGTGGTTGGCGATCTCGAAACCCTGCGCCTGCTTGACGGTGGCCGGGATGTTCGTCGACAGGTGAGGTCAGTCCAGGTGCGGCTCGACCCAGCGCCGCAGGGCCCCCAACGACATGGCACCGGCCTGTCGGGCCACCACCTGGCCATCCCGCAGCAGTACCAGCGTCGGGATCGACTGGACGCCGAAGGAGGCCTGCGTGGCCGGCGACTCGTCGACGTTGACCTTCACCAGCTTGAGACGGCCGGCGTACTGCGCGGCGAGCCTCTCCAGCACCGGCGAGTACTGCTTGCACGGGCCGCACCACGGCGCCCACAGGTCCACCAGGACCGGCAGCTTCGACGAGTCGCTGACAGCGGCGAAGTCAGCGTCGTGGGCGTCGGCGATCCAGGGCAATGGCGCGTGGCAGGTAGCGCACTGCGGCACCCCAGCAGCCACCGCGGGGACCCGGTTGCGGGTGTTGCAGGCAGGACAGGTGGTGATGTGGGCGTCCATGGTTCCTCCACAGGTCAGGGGTTCATCGCTTCTCCAGGGGCGGCCACACCCGTGGCAAGGCCGACACGTCCAGCGTGCCCCCGCACGGGTGGTTGGTGCAGCATTGGAGCTGGTGGATGGGCGGGCGTCCACGCCGAGATGGGGGCCAGACCCCACACCGCCGGCCATCCGACGCGCCGCGGTTCAGGCCGCCGCAGGGCTCGACTGGTGCGGGGTCAAGTCCCATGGGGTGCTTCCCTCAGGCTTCGGGGCGGAGGCGGATCAGGGCTTGCGCTGCTGCGAGCCAGTCCTGAGATGGTGTCGGTTCCTGCAGCCTCCGCAGGGCTTGCTGAGATTCGTGGCGCTCATTGTCGCCAGCCGGGTCGAAGACCTGGTACCGCTCCAGGAGCCAGCGGCACTGGGCCTGCTGGCCCATGATCTCGTCGACCCGCTCGCCGCAACCGCGGATGCACCGCGCGTCTTCCAACATGCGCCACGTCTGCAGGAGCTGCTTCGTGCGTTGGCGCAAACGCACGTGGACGTGCCCGGAGCCGTCGTGTCCGGTGGGGGTGTTCACCGAGCAGGACACCGGTATCGCCAAACCGCGGGCGATGCTGACCACCCGGGCCTGCCGCTGGGCGACCGAACAGCTCCGACGCGAGCACGGCAGCATCACCGGACTGGCCCGGCAGTTGGCCACCACGTGGCGGACCGTGTGGACCAGCATCGAGCCGATCCTCGCCCGCGCCGCCCGACGAGTCCGGCTTCACCGGGGTCACCACCCTCGGGGTGGATGAGCACCTGTGGCATCACGTCAGCCCCCGCAAGCGCGGCCCCAAGGAACTCACCGGGATGGTCGACGTGACTCGTGACCAGGACGGACGCGTCCACGCCCGGCTCGTGGATCTGGTCCCTGGACGTTCGGGGACCGTGTACAAGACGTGGCTCGACCAACGCGGCAAGACGTTCAAGGCTCGGGTCGAGGTCGCCACGTTGGATCCGTTGCGTGGCTACAAGAACGCGATCGATGACAAGCTCGCCGACGCCACCGCCGTCCTTGACGCGTTTCATGTGGTCGCCCTGGCCGGCCGGGCGGTCGACGAGGTCCGTCGCCGGGTGCAGCAGGAGATCCACGGCCACCGCGGCCGAGCCGGCGACCGCTTGTACGGGATCCGGAGCATCCTGCGCTGCGCGGCCGAGCGGCTCACCGACAAACAACACGCCCGCCTCGCGGCGGCGATCGCCGCCGATGAACTCCACGACGCCGTCCACATCGCCTGGCAGTGCGCCCAGAAGGTGCGAGCCGCCTACGCCCACCCCGACCCAGCTCGAGGCCGCCAACTCGCCGAGCAGATCGTCGCCATCTTCCCCACATGCCCGATCCCCGAGATCGCCCGCCTCGGTCGCACCTTCAAACAGTGGAAGGACGCCTTCCTGGCCTACTTCGACACCGGCCGCGCCAGCAACGGCGGGACCGAGGCCGTGAACGGGCTCATCGAGCTCCACCGCCGCATCGCCAGAGGCTTCCGCAACCGAGAGGGCGGCGCTGGCCGACCGGCTCACCTTCCTCGAGGCGGGGCGCGTCGTCCACTCCGTGGCGCGCAGCCACGAGTCCCACCAGGACCTGGAGCAGCTCTATGTCGCGCTGATGCGCAAGGAAGAGCGATGATGCGCCTGGTACACATCGAGTGGCGCAAGCTGCGTAGGGAGCGGGGACTGTGGTTCGCGCTCGCCCTGCACCTGGCCTCGTGGGCGATGGTGGCCGTGGCGGCCCTGATGGGGGTCGGCTCCGGCGGGGCGTCGCGCTACTTCATCCTGCACAACCAGTCGATGCTGGTCACCGGTCTGGTGGCCTGCGTGGTCACCAGCATCGCCTTCCCCGTCGAGCTCACCAACCGCACCTGGTTCGACTGGCTCACCCAGCCCCAGTCGGCGATGCGGCTGGTGGGGGCCAAGCTGGCCGTCGTCGCCGCGATCCTGGCGGCCTTCCTGCTGCTGTCGGCGGCGTTGATGGTGGGCCTGATGCTGCTCAGCGGAGCCCGCTCCGAGCTGTGGCGGATGGTCGCGGCCTACCTGGCCCTGCCCGGTGGAGCAGCTGGGCACCTCGTGTGCACCGGCCTCGCGCTGCTGGTCACCGTCGGCTGCGCCCGGCTGCCCAGGGTGATCAACGCGCCGATGCGGTGAGCGCTCACTGCCCGCGCAGCGTGATCCCGTGACGGGTCGCCAGCTCCTCCACCAGGGAGTCGGCGGCCCGTTCACCGTCCGCCTCCAGTCCTGCCAGCTCCATGCCGGTGCGACGCAGCGCCGCGAGGGCCTCGTCGTCGCGACGCGCCAACGCCTCGCGCTGCAGCTGGTGCAGCCGGGCCCGGACGTCGAGGTGGCGCTGGGTCCAGTCGGGCAGCGTGATCCGGTAGCGCACCACGCCCTGCTCGTGGCCCTCGACCAGGTCGCTGTGGGGCCACGGTTCGCTGCCCTCCAACCGCATCCCGAGCCGCTCCATCACCCGTCGTGACCCGGTGTTCACCGTCATGGTGAGGGCCTGCACCGAGCTGACGCCCAGCTCGGGGAAGGCATGGTCCAGCAGGGCCCGGGAGCCCTCGGTGGCCAGCCCCTGGCCCCAGCTCTCCGGCAGCAGCCGGTAGCCCAGCTCGGGGTTGAAGATGTCGGCGCCGCCATCATCGGCGAGTCCTGGCTTCAGGTGGAACCAGCCCACGAAGGCCTCGTCGGCGAAGGCACTGAAGAAGCCGTAGTCGTGGTGCAGTGCCGCGGCCGCCACCATCCGGCGCAGGCTCGCCGCCGTCTCCTGCCGGCTCGGCGCCCTGCTGGCCAGGTGGCGCATCACGCCGGGGGCGTGGTTCAGCCGGTCCCAGTGGTCCACGTCGTCGAGGACGGCGGGGCGCAGCAGGAGCCGAGGGGTGCGCAGGATCACCAACCCATCATGGCAGGCTGTCCGGGTGAGGATCCTGGCCGACGTGGACACCGGCATCGACGATGCCTGCGCCCTGCTCTACCTGTGCGGACGTCCCGAGGTGGAGCTGGTGGGCGTCACCACCTCGGCGGGCAACACCAGCGCCCGGCAGGCGGCGCTCAACACCCTTGCCGTGCTGGAGGTCGCCGAACGCGGCGAGGTGGAGGTGGCGGTGGGGGAGGCGGTGCCCCTGGTGCGCCCCCTGGTCACCACCCCGGAGACCCATGGCCCCGACGGGCTGGGGTACACCGAGCTGCCCGACCTCACGGCCCGGCTGTCCGAGCGGCCGTGGCTGGAGCTGTGGCGCAAGGCGCTCAGCCGCCACCCCGGGGAGGTGACGCTCCTGGTCACCGGCCCGTTGACCAACCTGGCCGTGGCCCTGCGTGAGATCCCCGAGCTGCCGCAGCTGGTGAACCGGATCGTGGTGATGGGCGGCTGCTTCTGGCATCTGGGCAACACCACGCCCACCGCGGAGTGGAACACCTGGGTGGATCCGGACGCGGCCCGCGAGGTCTACGCCGCCTTCGAGGGCCTGCCGACCGACCGACTGCCCATCGTCTGCGCCACCCAGGTCACCGAGACCATCGAGTACACCCCGCCGGCGCTCGACGCCCTGCTGCAGCGCGCCGGGCTGCCGCCGGTGGGCCTGTCGGCAGACCTGCCCCGCAGCGCGGGCCCCCGCGCCAGCACCGGCAGCGCCGTGCACGACCTGCTGGTGGATGCCCTGCGCTTCTACTTCGAATTCCACCAGGACCACGACCAGGGCTATGTGGCCCATCTGCACGACCTGTTCGCCGCCCAGGTGGCCGCCGGGCGTGCCCTCAGCCCCACCAGGGCCACCGTCGTCGACGTGGAGGCCGCCTCCGACCTGCTGCGTGGCACCACGGTCTGCGACGACCGCGGCATCTGGGGGCGCCAACCGAATGCGCGTCTGGTGGTGGACTCCCGGCCCGAGGAGGTCTTCGCCGACTTCGCGGACTCGCTGGCCCGGCTCGCGGGCCGCGGCACCCTGGAGCAGGACGGCCCGGCCGAGGACGTCGGCTCTGTCACGGTGCGGCGAGCAGGTCTGGCCGACATCCCGCAGATCCGCACCGTGCTCGCCCACGGCCTGGCCGAGGACCCGATGATGCTCTGGCTCTTCGGCGAGGAGGAGGATCCGCGACGACGGCTGAGCCGGATCGCCGCCTACTTCTCCGTGCAGGTGGAGCGACGAGTGACCGCCGGCCTGGTTGACGTGGCCACCGTGGATGACGAGGTGGTGGGCGCAGCGTTGTGGGGCGAGCGCCGGCTGGAGCCCTCGGATCTGCTGCCCCGTCCGGGATCTCTCGCGCTGATGCTGCTCGGTGAGGACTGGGGCGCCGCCACCAGCGAGGCGATGACCGCCGCACGCGACGCCGCCCCCGCGCCATCGGGGCCCTACCTGGCGGTCCTGGCCGTGCTGCCGCAGCTGCAGGGCCACCGGATCGGGCAGCGCCTGGTGGAGGCGAGCCACCGTCGTTTCGGGGAGTCCACCTGGCTGGAGTCCACCAACCCGCGCAACCACGGCTTCTACCAGCGACTCGGCTACCGCCGGGTGCACCAGGTGCAGGTGGCGCTGGATGGCCCGCTGCTGACTTGCTTCGTCAGATCCGGCCAGGCCGGTAGCCCGGCTCCACACGCTTGAGGTGGCGGATCACCAGCAGGGTGACGGGCACCACGCAGATCTCCACCAGGCACTTGTAGAGGTAACCGGTGACCGTGTAGTTGGTCAGTTCCGCCAGGCTGATGGTGCCGGCGAAGGCGATGGTGCAGAAGAGCAGGGTGTCCACCAGCTCGCCCACCAGCGTCGAGGTGACCAGGCGCATCGCCACGCCCTGCTCCGGCACGCCGCGCGCCGCCATCCGGCGCTTGATCCGCACCAGCACCAGCGAGTTCAGCATCTGGCCCGCCAGGAAGCCCACCAGCCCAGCGATCGTGATCCGCCCCACCGGGGCCAGCACCTGGTCCCAGGTCTCGAAGCCCTCCACCGGGGTGGTGAGCGAGACGACGAAGTAGGTCAGGGCGGCCAGGAAGGTCATGCCGAAGCCGGTCCAGATGGCCCGTCGAGCACGCTGCCAGCCGTAGACCTCGGTCATGATGTCGCCCACCACATAGCTGAGCGGGAAGAGGAAGGCGCCGCCGTCGAAGATCAGCGGCCCGCCGCCGTAGAAGACCCGGCTGAACCAGGGCACCACCGGCCCCTCGAAGAGCTTGGTGGCCGTGACACCGGAGATCAGCAACAGGCCCACGAAGACGGCCATCACGACGTCGTACCAGCCGCGGGGGGCGTCCTGCTCGGGTGGTTGGCTCACGACCGACAATGAAAGCACGAATCACCCGGGCCGATGCCCACGACCGCGCCGATGGCGACAGTCTAACCCGCCTGGCAAGACTGTGGGCAAGCTCACGAAAGTGGCTCCAACTAGGGGTTTGAAGTGCTGGAAAGGCGTCGCGAAGGGTGCCAGAATCCAGTCATGGACGAGACAGTGGAACTCCCCGACGAGTCGGAGCAGCTGGACCAGCTGCAGAGTGGCGACACCCTGGTGGACCGCGGTGTCGACGATGTCCTCGACGAGGGCTACACGGCCCCGGAGAACTGGTCCCCGGCCCAGGGCTTCGGCAACACGGCCGCCGAGATGACGCAGGGCGAGACCCTGGAGCAGCGCATGAGCCAGGAGCAGCCCGAGCCGGATCCCGCCCAGCCGGTGGAGAAGTGGAATCCCACCAAGGAGCCCCGTGAGGTGGGCTCGCGGCGAGCCGGCCGGCTGGTGGACGTCACCCATGGCGGCGTCTACGGCGACCACGAGGGCGAGGCCGTGGCCGAGGAGGTCGGCATCGACGGAGCCGCCGCGTGTGCGGAGGAGGCCGCGGTGCACGTGATCGACCCCTCCGAGGACATCGACGAGGACGACGAGTGAGCCAGTCCACCGACGGCCAGGTCTTCCGCAAGAGCACCGACGTGGTCGACGGCGCCGCCATCACGCCCCGCCGCACCCTCTACCCGCCGGTGGAGCCCTACCGCAGCTTCATGCTCGACGTGGGCGAGGGCAACCGGCTCCACGTCGAGGAGTGCGGCAACCCGCAGGGCAAGCCCGCCGTCTTCCTGCACGGCGGACCCGGCGGGGGAGGCGGGATCGACCGGCGTCGCTTCTTCGACCCCGAGCGCTACCGAATCATCGTCTTCGACCAGCGCAACTGCGGCGCGTCCACGCCCAGTGCTGCCGACGGGGCGGACCTGTCCGCCAACACCACCTGGCACCTGGTGGACGACATCGAGCGGCTGCGCGAGCACCTGGGGATCGAGCGCTGGCTGGTCTTCGGCGGCTCCTGGGGCAGCACGCTGGCGCTGGCCTATGCCGAGAGCCACCCCGGGCGGGTCACCGAACTGGTGCTGCGCGGCATCTTCACGCTGCGCCGCAGTGAGCTGGACTGGTACTACAACGAGGGGGCCAGCCACATCGCGCCGCAGTGGTGGGAGAGCTACCTGGAGCCCTTGCGGGAGGCGGGTGTCGACCCGTCGGCCGACAAGATCGCCGCCTACCACGACCTGCTCTTCGGCGACGACCCGGAGCTGGCGCAACGCGCGGGCAATGCCTGGACCCACTGGGAGGCCGCCACCAGCAACCTGCTCTTCGACGAGCCCGCGCTGCACGACACCCCCGAGCACGCCCTCACCTTCGCCAGGATCGAGAACCACTACTTCGTGAACGCCGGCTTCCTGCGTGAGGGCCAGCTGATCGACGAGGTGGACCGGGTCCGCCACATCCCCTGCGTCATGGTCCAGGGCCGCTACGACCTGCCCTGCCCGGCGCGCACCGCGTGGGACCTCTCCCAGGCCTGGCCGGAGGCCGAGCTGCGGGTGGTGCTGGCGGGCCATTCCGCCTTCGAGCCCAACATCACCGCCGAACTGGTGGAGGCCACCGACCGCTTCGCGCGGGACTGGCAGCCCAACGCCTGAGGTGGTTCAGCGAGGGCGGCCGTCGAGCACGTCCTCGCTGTACTGCAGCGCCGCGGCGACCAGCCGGGCCAGGGCCTCGTCGGGCTGCGAGTAGAGGCTGGAGGCGCCGCGACGTCGCACCTGTACCAGCCCGGCCGTCCGCAGCCGAGCCAGGTGCTGCGAGACAGCCGGCACCGGGCGGTCCAGTCGCCGGGCCAGCTCGCCGACGCCCAGCTCCTGGTCCTGCAGCAGCACCAGCAGGGCGAGCCGGGTGGGCTCACCCAGCAGGTGGAGCAGCTGCGCGGCATGGTCCAGCTCCGGTCCGGTGGTGCCCATCCCTCTCCTCCCGAGCGTGCGTCCGGGCACGGTAGGTGCCCGGAAGATGAAGACCTCCTCATCCTCGCCTCATCGCGGGGTCATCGGGGCTGCCTAGCGTCGGTGACGTCCACGACAAGCAGCACGATCCGAGGAGCCCACCCCATGACCGCAGCACTCGTCCAGACCGGACTGCAGTCCACCACCGTCACCCAGGTCCTGCCCCCGGCGGCGCCCCTGGCCGGCATGCCGTCCGAGGCGATGAGCCAGGAGAGCATCCCGCTGGCCCGCCAGCGCCTGGCCAGGGCCAAGATGGCCTACACCACCCGCTTCTTCGCCGACCAGGTCCGTCTCGAGGCCGACGGGCACGACCTGCTCCGCGGCCCTGCCATGCGCCCCCGCGCCGGCGACCTGGTGCTGGCCCGGGTGGTGGCGATCGGCAAGCACACCCGCCTGGAGAGCCCCTGGTCGCGTCGCCAGATGCTCTTCGTGGGCGACGAGGTGGTGGTGGCCTACGGCGACCGTTACGCCCCCGACCAGTTCGAGGCCGAGGTGCCCGACAGCCTGGAGGTCACCAACCTGGTGGCCGCCGGTGGTGTCGCCGGTCGCGTGACCGCGCAGCACGCCAGCATCGACGACGCCACCGTGATCGAGCCGCTGGGTCTGGTGGGACGGGGCGGCGTGCCGCTCAACCTGCACGACGTGGCGCCGCACCGGGCCCGCCGGGAGCACGCCCGACGCCCGGGAGAGCGTCCCCGTCTGGTCACCGTGCTGGGCACCTCGATGAACTCGGGCAAGTCCACCACCCTGGCCAGCCTGATCAACGGTCTCACCGCCGCCGGGCTGGACGTGGCAGCGGGCAAGGCCACCGGGACCGGCGCGGGCGGCGACCCGCGGATGTTCGCCGACGCCGGCGCCCGGACCGTGCTGGACTTCACCGACTTCGGCTACCCCTCCACCTACCGGGTGGGCTACGAGGAGCTCAAGACCCTGGTGCTCTCGGTCATCTCCGCCCTGGCCAGCGCCGACACCGACGTGGTGGTGCTCGAGATCGCCGACGGCATCTACCAGGGTGAGACGGCACGGCTGATCGCCGACCCGGAGGTGCAGGGCTGGATCGACACCCTGCTCTTCGCCGCCGGGGACGCGCTGGGCGCCACCAAGGGCGTCGACCTGCTGGCCGACCTGGGCCTGCAGGTGGCCGCCGTCAGCGGTGTGCTGACCGCCTCGCCGCTGGCCACCCGCGAGGCCGACGCCGTGCTGCCCGTCGAGCTGGTCCCCACCTTCGAGCTGACCAACCCTGAGGTCGCCCGCCAGGTGATGGCCCGCGACGCCCACGCCTCGTGAACACCGCGGTGACCCCCCGGCTGCCCGCCCTGTGGCGGGGACGGCGTCGGGCGCTGCTGGTGGGACTGGGCGCCACCGGCCTGGGGCAGGCCCTCGCGGCCGCCGTCGTTGCCGTGGCCACGCCCCGGCTGTTGGGGGTGGCCACGCAGCGCCAGCAGCTGCTGCTGGCCGGCTGCCTGCTGGGCTGCGCGCTCGGCACCGGTGGCCTGCGGGCGCTGGAGCGGGTGCTGGGGGAGCGACTGGGGCAGGACTACGTGCACGAGGTCCGGATGCACCTGGTCCGTGCCGCCCTGGCGGGCCACGGCCCCTCGGTCGGGGTCACCGTCGCGCGCACCACCAATGACCTCACCAGCGTGCGCAACTGGCTGGTGATGGGCCTGGTGCCGCTGCTGGTGGGCATCCCCACCATCCTGGGGGCCCTGGTCGCCCTGGCGGTGCTCTCCTGGCCGTTGGCCCTGGCCGTCGGCCTTCCGGTGGCGGTGCTGGGCCTGGCCCTGGTGCTCCTGGCGCCCGAGGTGCAGCAGCGGGCCGCCGCCCTGCGGCGCCGTCGGGGCCGGTTGGCGGGGGCCATCTCCGACGCGGTGCACGCCGGCGAGGCGATCCAGGTGGCCGGCGGGGTGGAGCGTGAGGTACGCCGGCTGGGGGAGCAGAGCCGGGAGGTGGGGCGCCGCGCCGTCCACCGCGCCGTCACCACGGGGTTGATGCGGGGCGCCGCCGCGAGCGTCGCCACCATCGCCATGGTTGCCGTGGCGGCCGTCGGGGCGCTCGGCCAGACCCCCGCGGCCACGATCGCCACCGCCTTCCTGGTGGTGGGCATGGTCGCCACCCCCGTCACCGACCTGGGGCGGGTGAGCGAGTACCGCCAGTCCTACCGGGTGGCCGAGCGGATCCTCGCCCCGCAGGTGCAGCTCTCGCGCGGCCATCGCCGCCAGGAGAAGGTCCTGCAGCGCCGCGCCCGGCTGCGTCCGGTGACCGGCGACGGCCGTGGCACGGTGCACCTGGCGCAGTTGCAGGTGGCCGGCCGGGACATCCCGGAGCTGGTGGCCAGGCCGGGTGAGGTGGTGGTGCCCCGCAGCGAGGACCCCGAGCTGGTGCGCGCCGTCGTGCAGGCCGTGGTGCACCCCGGAGCCGGCCGCGGCGCCTGGCTCCAGGTGGCCGGACAGGACCTGGCCGACCTGCCCGCCGCCACCCGGCGGGGCCTGGTGGGCCACGCTGCGGCCGGGCTGGTGCTGGAGCGCGGCACCATCGCCCGGGCGGTGCGCTACCGCTGCCCCGAGTCCACCGAGGAGGTGGGCCCGGTGCTGGAGGCCGTCGGGCTGGCCGAGACCGTCGCCCGCCTGCAGAAGGGTGAGCGCACCATGCTGCGCCACGGCGGTGAGCCGCTGGACGGCGAGCAGCGCGCCCAGCTGCTGCTGGCTCGCGCCTGGTACGCGGACCCGGCCCTCGTCGTGCTCGACGGCATCGACACCGCCCTCGGCTCCCGGGCGCGCCGCCGGATGGCCGAAGGCCTCACCGAATACCCGGGCGTCACCCTGCTGGTCAGTGAGCGCGCGGACCAGATCGCCCCCGGCCACCGCGTCTGGGACCTCGACGCCGATCCCGCCCGGGCGCAACTGCCCGGGCCCGACCACCTCCGAAAGGTGCTGACATGAACCGGACCCTGCTGCGCACCCTGCTGGTCGCGCTGGCACTGGCCACCGGGCTGGTGCTGGTGGGACAGGCGCTGGTGCAACGCCCCGGCAGGCCGACGATCGAGCAGGAGCTGGTGCAGCTGCCGCAGGGCACGCCGGTGCCCTCGACCCCAACGCCCTCGTCCCCGGCATCTTCGACCCCCGCACCCTCCACCCCGGCGCCGCGCCCCTCGGCCTCCGGAGCCGACGGTTCCGTCCCGCCCGCGGCCGCGGCCACCCGCCGGGCGACCGGCTCCACCAGGGCCAGCACGGCCACCACCCGGCCCACCGCCCGGGCCACGAAGCGAGCCCCCGCCGCGACGCGCCCCAGCCGCACCGTGGTCAAGCCCCCGGCGCCGGTGAAGACGCGATCACAGGCGCCGGCGCCCACGGTGTGGCAGGGTGATGGCGACGACGACGATGATGACGACGACACCGAGGACGACGATGACGACGACGGCCCCGATGACGACGACTGAGCGCGCGGATGGTTCGGGCCGTTGGCGCATCGTCGGCTGGATGCTCGCCACCCTGGCCCTCACCCTCGGGATCGTGGTCGTCGTGGTGCGCAGCATGCTCATCGCCCAGGTGGGGGAGCAGGCCAACCGGGACGTCACCCAGGAGCTGCAGGAGTTCACCAGCTTCGCCGAGGTGGGGGTGGACCCCCGCACCGGCGAGCGCTTCACCAGCTCCGAGCGCCTCTTCCAGACCTACCTGAGCCGGCAGCAGGCCGGTGGGCACGAGTTGATCCTGGGCTGGGTGGCTTCCGACGACCGTGCCTACGAGCTGCGCGGCCCCGCCACGCCGTCGCTCGAGCAGTACGACCCGGCGCACGACCGCGAGCTGCTGGACCAGATGGAGCGCACCAGTTCCGGCGTCCGCCAGACCCCGGTGGGCGAGTTCCGCTGGGGCCGGGTGGTGCTGGCCGGCTCCGGGGACCCGTCCGACGCCCTCCTGGTGGGTGTCTTCACCGAGCAGGCCGAACGGCAGGCCCGCGAGACGATTCGTGACCTGGCCCTGGTCTCGCTGTGCTCCCTGGCCCTGGCCGGCCTGGTGAGCTGGCTGGTGGCCGGTCGCATCCTGCGTCCCGTGCGGCTGGTGCGCGAGACCGCCGCCGAGATCACCGAGCGCGACCTGACCCGCCGCATCCCCGTGGACGGCAGCGACGAGATCTCGGGCATGGCCGCCACCTTCAACGCCATGCTGGACCGTCTGGAGGAGGCCTTCGCGGCCCAGCAGCGCTTCGTCGACGACGCCGGCCACGAGCTGCGCACCCCGATCACGGTGGTGCGGGGCCACCTGGAGCTGATGGGCGACGACCCCGCCGAGCGGGAGCAGACCGTCGCCCTGGTCACCCAGGAGCTGGACCGGATGGCCCGGATCGTCACCGACCTGCTCGCCCTCGCCAAGGCCGACCGCCCCGACTTCGTCCAGCTCGACGCCCCGGTGGACCTGACCCAGCTGACCCTGGACCTCGACGCCAAGGTGCAGCAGCTCGCCGACCGCCGCTGGCAGCTCAGCCACGTCGCCGAGGGCGAGGCGGTGGTGGACGCCCAGCGCATCACCCAGGCCGTCCTGCAGCTCGCCCACAACGCGGTGCAGCAGACCGGACCCGAGGATGCCATCACCCTGACGAGCCGTTTCGTGGACCAGCCCGGCCAGGGACGGGTGCTGCAGATCGGGATCACCGACACCGGTCCGGGGGTGGCCCCGGAGGACCGGGAACGCATCTTCGAGCGGTTCGCCCACGGCACCCCCGCCGACGGCAGCCGCCACACCGGCGCCGGACTGGGGCTGCCGATCGTCAAGGCCATCGCCGAGGCGCACGGCGGCCGGGTGCAGGTGGACAGCCCGCCCGGCCAGGGCGCCACCTTCACCCTCGTCATCCCCGCACCCGAACCGCCCGAGGAGACCGCGTGAGCACCATCCTGATCGCCGAGGACACCGCCTCGATCGCCTCCTTCGTGGAGAAGGGGCTGCGGGCCGCGGGCTACCAGACGGCCACCACCACCGACGGCCAGACCGCCCTGCTGCTGGCCGCCAGCGGCGGCTTCGACCTGATGATCCTGGACATCGGCCTGCCGGTGATGGACGGCTTCGAGGTGCTGCAGGAGCTGCGGCGGCGCGGGAGCACCATGCCGGTGGTCATCCTGTCGGCGCGCGACTCGGTGACCGACACGGTGCACGGGCTGGAGGGGGGCGCCAACGACTACGTCACCAAGCCCTTCCAGTTCGCCGAGCTGCTGGCGCGCGTCAGGCTCCGATTGGCCGAGCCCGCCGGACGGCCGGTGGCCTCGCCCGACCTGGTGGCGGCGGGCCTGCGCCTCGACGTGCTGGCCCGACGCGTGGAGGTGGACGGGGCCGAACCTCTGGACCTCACCGCCCGCGAGTTCCGGCTGCTGGAGGTCTTCATGACCCACCCCGGCCAGGTGCTCAGCCGCGAGCAGCTGCTGGGCATGGTCTGGGAGATGGACTTCGACCCCTCGTCCAATGTGGTGGATGTCTTCGTGCGCTCGCTGCGGGGCAAGATCGGCAGCCAGCGGATCGAGACGGTGCGGGGGATGGGCTACCGGCTGCGCGAGGCCTGACCCGGCGCCGATCGCTCGGCGCCGGGCCCTGCGCTCAGCGCGGGGAGGGCGGCATGTGGCCGAAGCGGTGCAGCGTCTGGCTGATCGCCTGCTCGCGCAGGAAGCCCAGCAGCTCCCGGCGGCCGGTGGCCAGCACCGGGCCGGTCACCAGGGCCACCGATGGGTTCGCCACCACCAGACCGGCCGGGTCGCCCACCACGCGCACCCGCACGTCACGGTCGGAGGCCAGCCGGCGGCTGAACTGCTCGTCGCTCTCGTGACTGACGCTGGTCCCGGCCACGAAGGCCGGCAGCGCCACCGACGGATCGGCCGAGACCTGCACCGCGCAGCCGGCGAGCTGCGCGGCGGCCAGCAGCCGCACCAGGTCGGCCGGGCGGGCGCCGGCCTGCATCCGCACCCAGGCCCGAGGGAAGGGTCGGTAACGGAACTCGTTGCGCTCCACCTGAAGGCCGCTGGCGTCGTGCCCGGTGGCGAATTCGGCGCCCCAGACGGCGGCATCGCTGCCGAGTGCCACCTCCACCCAGGCGCGGTCGTCGGCCGACAGGCCGCCCAGCTCCTGGGCGGCACGGGCCACCAGCCGCTGCTGGGCAGGCGTGGGTGCGGTGCGGAACTGCGGCAGCCCGTCCTCGCGCCAGGTGCCCAGCTGGGCGACGTAGTTGGGGCCGCCCGCCTTGGCGCCCGGACCGACGCTGGAGCCCTTCCAGCCGCCGAAGCTCTGGCGCTGCACGATGGCACCGGTGATGTGGCGATTGACATAGGCATTGCCCACCTCGACCGCCTCCAGCCACTGCTCGATCTCACGCTCGTCGAGCGAGTGCAGGCCACCGGTGAGGCCGAATCCGGTGGCGTTCTGCCAGTCGACCGCCTGCTCCAGGTTCTTGGCGTGCATCAGGCCCAGCACCGGCCCGAAGACCTCGGTGGTGTGGAACCAGCTGCCGGGGCGCACCCCGGTCTTGACGCCGGGGGACCACAGGCGGCCCGAGTCGTCGAGGCGACGAGGCTCCACCAGCCAGCTCTCGCCGGGCTCCAGGGTGGTCAGCGCCCGCTCCAACTTCTCCGAGGGCGGCTCGATCAGCGGGCCCATGCCGGTGGACAGGTCGGTGGGCCAGCCCACCCGCAGCGAGCGCACCGAGTCGACGAGCTGGTTGCGGAAGCGGTCGGACTCGGCCACCGAGCCCACCAGGATGCCCAGGGAGGCCGCCGAACACTTCTGCCCGGCATGACCGAAGGCGGAGCGCACCAGGTCCGCCACGGCCAGGTCGTAGTCGGCCGAGGGGGTGATGACCAGGGCATTCTTGCCCGAGGTCTCGCCGTACACCCGCGCCCCACGCGGCCGTTCGGAGCGCCAGGACTGGAAGAGTTCGGCGGTGGCGGTGGCGCCGGTGAGCACCACCGTCTCGACGGCCGGGTGGCTGACCAGGGCCTGGCCCACCTCGTTCTCCTCGGTGCGCACCACCTGGAAGAGGTCGGTGGGGATGCCGGCGGCCCACAGCGCCTCGGCCGCGACCTCCAGGCAGGCGGGGGTCTGCGGGGCCGGCTTGATCACCACGGCGCTGCCGGCGGCCAGCGCGGCCAGCACGCCACCGATCGGGATGGCCACCGGGAAGTTCCACGGCGGGGTGACCAGCACCAGCCGGTCAGGGGTGAAGCTGGCGCCGTCGGCCATCAGGCCGCGGGTGAGCTGCTCGGCGCTGTCGGCGTAGTAGCGGGCGAAGTCGATCGCCTCGCTGATCTCCGGGTCCGCCTCGCCGACGGTCTTGCCGGCCTCGTGGCACATCACGCCCAGCAGTTCCAGGCGTCGAGCCTGCAGCTGGCGTGCGGCCTCCCGCAGCAGGTCGGCACGCTCCGCCACCGGGCGCGCCAGCCAGGCCGGCTGGGCGGACAGCGCGGTGGCCACGACGGCCTCCACCTCGTTCACGCTGCCCAGCACCCGGCTGCGGGGCTCGCGAGGCCCGGCGGCCAGCGCCTCGGTGACCGCTGTGCGGTTCTCGTGCAGGGCGGGGTCGGTGTCGGGGGTGTTGCTGAAGCGGTCGCCGATCCAGGCCGGCTCGGGACTGCGGCGCCGGCCGCGGAAGGTGCTCTCGATGGCCTGCACCGAGGCCCGGAAGCGCTGCTCCTGGTCGGGCATGGCTTCAGGATTGTCGGCGAAGAAGGCGTGCAGGAAGTTCTCCGGCTGGGCGTTCTCCTCGAGCCGGCGCACCAGGTAGCTCACCGCCACGTCGAAGTCCTTCGGCGCGACGATCGGGGTGTAGAGGATGACCGTGCCCACGGTGTCTCGCACGGCGCGGGCCTGCGAGGGACTCATGCCCTGCAGCATCTCCACGTCCATCCGCTCGGTGGCACCGCGACGGGTGGCCAGCAGGTGTGCGAAGGCCAGGTCGTAGAGGTTGTGGCTGGCCACGCCCACGCGCAGCGCACCGGCCGCCTCGTCCGAGAGGGCGCGGTCCACCAGGTGCAGGTAGTTGGCGTCCACCTCGGGCTTGCTGCCGTAGGGGGCCACCGCCCAGCCGTGCAGCTCTGCGTCGACGGCCTCCATGGCCAGGTTGGCACCCTTCACCAGGCGTACCTTCACCGGGGCGCCGCCGCCCGCGACGCGTTCCCGCGCGAAGTCCAGGATCCGGGTGAAGGCGGCATCGGTGTCGGGCAGGTAGGCCTGCAGCACGATGCCGGCCTCCAGATCGGTGAACTCCGGCTCGGACAGGATGGTGCGGAAGACCTCGATGGTGAGGTCCAGGTCCCGGTACTCCTCCATGTCCAGGTTCACGAAGGCGTGCGGGCTCTTCGCCTTCGCCGCCCGGTAGAGCGGACGGAGCCGCTCGACGCAGCGCTCGACGGTGCCGGGGGTGTCCCAGGTGGAGATCTGGCTGACCAGCGAGCTCACCTTGATCGAGACGTAGTCGACGTCGGAACGCTCCAGCAGCGCCAGGGTGCGGTCCGCGCGGGACTCCGCCTCGGCCTCGCCCAGCACCGCCTCGCCCAGCAGGTTGATGTTGAGCCGGAAGCCGTCGGCCTGCGAGGCGGCCAGGTGCTTGCCCAGCGCCGGGTCCTGGGCGTCCACCACCAGGTGGCCGACCAGCTGGCGCAGCCGTTTGCGCGCCACCGGGACCACCACCTGCGGGGAGACCCGCGCGGCCACGGCGCCGGCGCCCAGCAGGCCACGGTCCACCTTGCCCAGGAAGCCGGAGGCGTCGGCCGCGGAGATCCGGCTCAGCTCACGGGCGGCCACCTTCACGTCCTCGGGGCGGGCCACCCGGTCGACGAAGCGGACCGCCAGGTCCAGGCCGGCCGCATCGCCCAGCAGGGCGGCCAGCTGGCCGGTGGTGGCCTGCTCGGCCGGGGTCGCGCCCTGCTGCGTCGCCGTGGCCCACTGCTCGGCCAGCTCGACGGCAGGGTCCACCAGGTCCATCAGATCGTCGTTGGTCATGGCCCCAAGATAGCCACGTCCGCCGACAGTTCTGCAGCCCGGGGTGCGCCGCGCGCGAAACTTCGTCTCCCGGCGGGAAAAGGGCTGGGGAAGTGTCGGTGGCGCCACCTACACTGGTCGACGTCCACGGACCCGCCGGGTCCCGTCCCTCGGAGGAATCCTGACCAGTCCCGAAGCAGAGCGCCGCGAGGTGCCCCAGCCCAGCGCCACCCGCCGCCTCACCGTGCCGGCCTCCATCCCGATGGTGAACGTGGTCGGTCCCCGTGACGACTTCCTCACCGTCCTGGAGAAGGAGCTCGACGCCGACATCCTGGTGCGGGGCAACGAGATCACGCTGACCGGCGGCGCCGCCGACATCGCCCTGGCGGCCGACGTCTTCACCGAGATGATCACCGTCCTGCGCACCGGCCAGGGCCTGACCCGCGAGACGGTGGAGCGGATCGTCGGGATGACGGCCGAGGAGGTCAGCCCCGCCGAGGTGCTGACCCACAACATCCTCAGCACCCGCGGCAAGTCGATCCGCGCCAAGACGCTGAACCAGAAGCGCTACGTGGACGCCATCGATGCCAACACCATCACCTTCGGCATCGGCCCGGCCGGCACCGGCAAGACCTACCTCGCCGTGGCGAAGGCGGTCCAGGCGCTGCAGCGCAAGGAGGTCACCCGGATCATCCTGACCCGCCCCGCCATCGAGGCGGGGGAGCGGCTGGGCTTCCTGCCCGGCACGCTGAACGACAAGATCGATCCCTACCTGCGTCCGCTCTACGACGCCCTGCACGACATGATGGACCCCGAGGCGGTGCCGAAGCTGCTCACCGCCGGGACCATCGAGGTGGCGCCGCTGGCCTACATGCGCGGCCGCACCCTGAACGACGCCTTCATCATCCTGGACGAGGCCCAGAACACCTCGATGGAGCAGATGAAGATGTTCCTGACCCGGTTGGGTTTCAACTCCAAGATCGTGGTCACCGGCGACATCACCCAGGTGGACCTGCCCAACGGGCAGCCCTCCGGTCTGCGCGGCGTGCAGCAGATCCTCGACGGGGTGGCCGACATCGCCTTCTGCAACCTCACCAACCGCGACGTGGTGCGCCACCGCCTGGTGGGCCGCATCGTGGCCGCCTACGACCAGTACGAGAGCACCGATGCGGTGGTGCAGCAGGCCTTCGACCGGCAGAACCGCGCCACCCGTCGCTCTGTCGAGTTCCGCGGGGAGAAGCGATGATCGACCTGAACAACGAGTCCGGCATGGAGGCCGACGAGCAGGGCCTGATCCGGCTGGCCGGCTTCGCGCTGGAGCAGCTGCGGATCCATCCGCAGAGCGATCTGTCGATCCTGCTGGTGGACGAGCCCACCATGGAGAACTACCACGTGCGCTTCATGGACCTGCCCGGCCCCACCGACGTGATGAGCTTCCCGATGGACGAGCTGCGCGCCCCCGAGGACGACGAGGAGGCGCCCCAGGGGCTGCTGGGAGACATCGTGCTCTGCCCGGCCGTCACCGAGCGACAGGCCGCCGAGAACGGTCGGCGTCCCGAGGAGGAGGCCGAGTACCTGCTGATCCACGGCCTGCTGCACCTGCTCGGGCACGACCACGCCGAGCCCGAGGAGAAGGCGGTCATGTTCGGTCTGAACGACCAGATCATCGCCGCCTGGCAGGCTCGCCAGCAGGCGTGATGCCGTCCCCTGGCGCCCCCGCCCGTAGGATGGTGCGGTGGGCGCCGTCGTGTCCCGCCTCCCGAGACCGGAAAGAGTGATCTGCGCACGTGACCGAGCGCCACTGGATCGAAATCGCCGTCGCCCTGGTCTGTGCCGTGCTGGGCTTCCTGCTGGCCGCCGCCGAGACCGCCCTGACCCACACCGGCAAGGCCCGCGCCGACAAGCTCGTCGAGGACGAGCAGGGCGGCGCCAAGCGGCTGCGCACCATCACCGAGGACCCCGCGCCCTATGTGAACACCACCATGCTGGTGCGCACGGTCTTCGAGATCACCGCCATCGTGCTGGTCTGCCACGTGGTCTTCGCCCACTTCCAGGTCTTCTGGCAGCGCATCGCGCTGGCCGCCGCCGTCATGGTGCTGGTCAGCTTCATCCTGTGGGGCGTGGCGCCGATCACCATCGGACGCCAGCGCTCCGACCGGGTGGCGCTGCGCGCGGCCGGCCCGGTCTCGGTGCTCACCAGCCTGTTCGGGCCGCTGCCGCAGCTGATGATCCTGATCGGCAATGCGCTGACCCCGGGGCGCGGTTTCGCGGACGGACCGTTCAGCTCGGAGGCCGAGCTGCGTGACCTGGTGGACCAGGCCGAGGCCAGCGACGTGATCGACTCCGGCGAGAGCCGCATGATCCACTCCGTCTTCGAGCTGGGCGACACCATCGTGCGCGCCGTGATGGTGCCGCGACCCGACGTGGTCTTCATCCAGCAGGACAAGACCCTGCGCCAGGGCCTCTCGCTGGCCCTGCGCTCGGGCTTCAGCCGGATCCCCGTCGTCGGCGAGGGCCTGGACGACGTGGTGGGCATGGTCTACCTCAAGGACATGGTCAAGCGCTCCTACGACAACCCGGAGGCGGAGCGCCACGAGACCATCGCCAGCCTGATGCGCCCGGCGCACTTCTGCCCGGACTCCAAGCCCGCCAACGAGCTGCTCCACGAGATGCAGCGCGACCGCAACCACGTCGTGATCGTGGTCGACGAGTTCGGCGGCACCGCCGGCCTGGCCTCCATCGAGGACATCCTGGAGGAGATCGTGGGCGAGATCGTCGACGAGTACGACGCCGAACCCACCCTCACCGAACAGCTGGAGCCCGGTGTCTACCGGATCAGCGCCCGGCTGCCGATCGACGAGCTCGGCGACCTGTTCGGCCTGGAGCTGGCCGACGAGGACGTCGACACCGTGGGCGGCATGATGGCCAAGCAGCTGAACATGGTGCCCATCCCGGGCAGTGTCGTGGACTGGGAGGGTGTGCGGGTGGAGGCCGAGAAGGCCTCGGGACGCCGCCACCAGATCGACACCTGCCTGGCCCGGCTCACGCCGGGCGAGGACGCCATCGAGGAGCAGCGCGACGTCGATCGCGTCGAGGAGGAGCAGCATGGCTGACAAGTACGCGGACCAGAAGCCGACGCCGGAGCGGATGCCGACGCTCGCCGAGCTGATGGGCGACGACTTCGACCCGGAGACCGACATCGACTGGACCGGTGACAAGAGCTTCCGCTCCGGCTTCGCCTGCTTCGTGGGACGCCCCAATGCCGGCAAGTCCACCCTGACCAATGCCCTGGTGGGCGCGAAGATCGCGATCACCAGTTCCAAGCCGCAGACCACCCGTCACTCGATCCGCGGCATCGTGAACCGCGAGGACTCGCAGCTGGTGCTGATCGACACCCCCGGCCTGCACAAGCCCCGCACCCTGCTGGGCCAGCGGCTCAACGACCTGGTGCGCGAGACCTGGACTGAGGTGGACGTGATCGGTGTCTGCCTGCCCTCCAACCAGCCGATCGGGCCCGGCGACACCTTCCTGGTGGGCGAGATCGCCAAGCTGCCCAAGAAGCCCAAGCTGGTGGCGCTGGCCACCAAGACCGACCTGGTCAGCGGTGACACGCTGCGCAAGCACCTGGTGGAGATCCAGCAGCTGGAGGAGAAGCTCGGCATCAGTTGGGAGACCATCATCCCGTGCTCGGCGGTGGCCGGGGAGCAGGTGGACGTAGTGGCCGACGAGCTGGTCAAGCTGCTGCCCTACGGCCCCGCCTTCTACCCCGACGGCGAGCTGACCGACGAGCCCGACGAGACCTTGGTCAAGGAGCTGATCCGCGAGGCCGCCCTGGAGGGCGTGCGTGACGAGCTGCCGCACTCCATCACCGTCGAGATCGACGAGATGGGCCTGCGCGAGGGGCGCCCGGAGGACAAGCCCTTGCTGGATGTCTTCGCCTCGATGATCGTGGAGCGCGACTCCCAGAAGGGCATCATGATCGGCCACAAGGGCGAGCACCTGCGCGAGGTGGGCACCCGGGCCAGGCACCAGATCAGCGCCCTGCTCGGCACCCCGGTGCACCTCGATCTCAAGGTCAAGGTGCTCAAGGACTGGCAGCGCGACCCCAAGTACCTGAACCGGCTGGGTTTCTGAGGCCTGACCGCAGGGCGGCACGGGCTTCCGGGGCGCGGGCCGGATCTGGAAGGATCGGCCCATGAGCGACCTGGTCCTGGAATCCGTCCACCCTTCCGGAGGCATCAAGAACGGCGCGCTGGTGCGGCGGGTGCATCCCACCTCGCTGAGCACGCTGATCTGCTTCACCACGCCGCACGGGCTCTACCACGTGCACAACCGGATCGAGTTCGACGACGCCGACCCGCGCCACTGGACCCACTACCTGCACCACGACCGGGACCGGTTCGTGGAGCGTGAGCACGAGGCCTCCGACCCCGGCGACGTCGTCCCCAGCTTCGCCGAGTACCTGCTGGTGGGCGAGCTGCTCGACTCCGGTGAGCAGGAGCTGGCCTTCACCATGCTCATCGAGTCCGGCGGCTCGCTGAGGCCCGCCGTGCTGCGCCACGAGGGCGACGAGGTGGGCCTCTACCTGGACGGCGAGCTGGTCAACCGCCACCGCGTCGTGGGCGAGGACATCATCGCCTCCGACTGGGGTGGGCTGGGATCGCGCCGGGTGGATGACGTCGGCGAGCTGATGGAGGGCCTGGACGAGCAGGTGGCCATCCGGGTCAGGATGTTCCTCGACGAGTGAGCCGGCGTCCCACGTCGTGGGAAGCAATCCCGCAGCCGCGCAGCCGATGTGGCTAGAGTGTCCGCCATGGCCAGGACGAGGCATCCCCGGTACGCACCGGGTCGACTGCTCCTTGTGTGCCGTAGCGAGGCCTGATCCCACGGCCGGCATCCTCGCTGCGGAGCCCTGTCACGCCATCGCGTGCACGTCGGCGGAAGACACCCCCTAGAACCGCAGCAAGGAAGCAGAGATGACCACCAACACCTTCGGCACCCGTCCCCAGTCCGGACGCCCCGTGCAGCAGCCCAGCCCGATGCCCTTCGGCCGCTACACCGCCTTCGAGCCGGTCACCGTGCCGGACCGCACCTGGCCCGACGCCAAGATCACCCGCGCCCCGCGCTGGCTGTCCACCGACCTGCGCGACGGCAACCAGGCCCTGATCGACCCGATGACCCCGGCGCGCAAGCGCAAGATGTTCGACCTGCTGGTCCGGATGGGCTACAAGGAGATCGAGATCGGCTTCCCCTCGGCCTCCCAGACCGACTTCGACTTCGTGCGCGGCCTGATCGAGGACGACGCCATCCCCGAGGACGTGCAGATCTCGGTGCTGACCCAGGCCCGCGAAGACCTGATCGAGCGCACCGCGCAGTCGCTGGTGGGTGCGAAGCGGGCCAACATCCACATGTACAACGCCACCGCGGAGCTCTTCCGTCGCGTGGTCTTCAAGGTCAGCGAGGCGGAGTGCATCGCCATGGCCACCCGCGGCACCGAGATGGTGCTGAAGCACGCGGAGGCCAACCTGGGCGACGTGGAGTTCGGCTTCCAGTACAGCCCGGAGATCTTCACCCAGACCCCCACCGACTTCGCCATCGAGGTCTGCAATGCCGTGATGGACGTCTGGCAGCCCAGCGAGGGCCGCGAGATCATCCTGAACCTGCCCGCCACGGTGGAGATGAGCACCCCGAACACCTATGCCGACCAGATCGAGTACTTCGGCCGCCATGTGCGCAACCGCGACCACGTCGCCATCTCGCTGCACCCGCACAACGACCGCGGCACGGCCGTGGCCGCCACCGAGCTGGGCGTGATGGCCGGCGCCGACCGCGTCGAGGGCTGCCTGTTCGGCCACGGCGAGCGCACCGGCAACGTGGACCTGGTCACCCTGGGCATGAACCTGTTCAGCCAGGGCATCGACCCGCAGATCGACTTCAGCAACATCGACGAGATCCGGCGCACCGTGGAGTACTGCACCGGCCTGCCGGTGCACCCGCGCCACCCCTACGCCGGCGACCTGGTCTACACCGCCTTCTCCGGCTCCCACCAGGACGCCATCAAGAAGGGCCTGGAGGCGCTGGAGAAGACCGCTGGCGAGCAGGGCAAGAGCATGCACGAGGTGGCCTGGGAGGCGCCCTACCTGCCCATCGACCCCTTCGACGTGGGCCGCACCTACGAGGCCGTGATCCGCGTGAACAGCCAGTCCGGCAAGGGCGGCATGGCCTACATCATGAAGACCGACCACAAGCTGGACCTGCCGCGCCGGCTGCAGATGGAGTTCAGCCGGGTGGTGCAGGCGCACACCGACAGCGAGGGTGGCGAGGTGAACTCGCAGCAGATGTGGGAGATCTTCTCCGACGAGTACCTGCTGCGCAACGAGCCGCTGCAGGTGGTGAGCACCTCCACCGCCAGCCAGGGCGGCGCGCACACCATCACCGCCAACATCGTCTGGCAGGGCGCCGAGCGCACCATCACCGGTGAGGGCAATGGTCCGGTCTCGGCCTTCGTCGACGCGCTGGGCCAGCTGGGCATCCAGATCCGCGTCCTGGACTACACCGAGCACGCGCTCACCGCGGGCGGCGACGCCCAGGCCGCGGCCTACGTGGAGTGCGAGGTGGGCAGCGACGAGGACGCCCGCGTGCTCTGGGGCGTCGGCATCGACCCCGACATCATGACCGCCTCGCTGAAGGGCGTCGTGAGCGTGGTCAACCGAATGTGATCGGCTTCCCGGCCGAGGCCGGGACCCGACGACGAGGGGCCCGCACCACCTGGTGCGGGCCTCTTGCTCGTCCCGGGGCCGCAGCTGTGACTGTGCAGATGGTCGGAAACTCTGGCGGGACGTCACCATGACCGCGATGGTGGGCGTCTACCGTCCCGATGTCGCCAACGACTCCGGCGACCTGCTCTACCCGGTGGGGCACCGCGGCGTGATCTGACCGGATGGATGGAACTGCGGCGGGGGCACGGGAAATTTCCCGTGCCCCTGTCGCAACCGGCCGCGGATGCCTAGCGTGAAGCCATGGACGCACCGCAGCGAGCAGACCTGACCACCGGCCCCTTCTTCCTGGGCATCGACTTCGGCACCGGCGGCTGCCGGTGCGGGATCTTCGACGCGGAGGGGGAGCCCGTCCACTTCCACGACTCGCCCTGGCAGACCAGCTACCCCGGCCGCGGCATGGCCGAGCAGGATCCCCGCCAGTGGTGGGAGAGCCTGGTGCGGGCCACCCGGATGGTGGTGGAGGAGAGCGGGGTGGCGCCGCAGGCCATCAAGGGCATCGGTTTCGGGGCCACCTCGGCCACCCTGGTCAGCATCGACGCGTCGGGCCAGGCACTGCGTCCGGCGATGATGTGGATGGACGTGCGCGCCACCGAGCAGGCCGCCCGCGCCGACCAGCTGGACCATCCGGTGCGTCGCTACAACGGTGGCGGGCAGACCCCGGCCACCGCCGAGTGGTATCCCTTCAAGGCCGCCTGGCTTCGCGAGAACGACCGCGAGGTCTACGACCGCACCCGTTGGCTGCTGGACTGCCCGGACTGGCTGGGTCACAAGCTCACCGGCGAGCTGCGGGTGAACCTGTGCAGCGCCTCGCTGAAGATGTACCACGACAACTCGCTGGGCGGCTGGCCCACCGACTTCTACGAGGCGGTCGGCGCCGGCGACGCCTTCGGCAAGCTGCCCGAGCAGATGGGCGTCCCCGGCACGCAGCTGGGAGGGCTCCTGCCGGAGGTGGCCGAGGAGCTGGGCCTGGTGGCCGGCACCCCGGTGGGTGTGGGCATCGTCGACGCCGAGTGCGGCATGCTCGGTCTCAACGTGCTGGAGCCCGGCCGGATGGCGCTGATCACCGGCTCCTCCGACGTGCTGCTGGGTCAGGCCGACGCGCCGATCTCCGGCCCCGGCTTCTTCGGCGGCTACACCGATGCGCTGGTGCAGGGGCTCTACATCGTCGAGGGGGCGCAGGCCTCCACCGGCTCGGCGCTGCGCTGGTTCCGCGACAACTTCGCCGGGGAGGTCAAGCCTGCCGCCGACGCCCTGGGCATCAGCGCCTTCGACCTGCTGAACCGGATTGCCAAGGACATCCCGATCGGCTCCGACGGCGTGGTGATCAACGAGTACTTCCAGGGCAACCGCACCCCCTACACCGACTCGCGGGCCCGGGCCACCATCACCGGGCTGGGCCTGCACCACACCAGCGCCCACGTCTACCACGCCCTGCAGGAGGCCGCCTGCTACGGCCTGGAGCACAACCTGCGCGCCATGCGGCAGGCCGGCTTCTCCGCCGACCAGCTGGTGGCCTGCGGCGGCTCGCTGAAGAGCCGCGACTGGATGCAGATGCACGCCGACGTGACCGGGGTGCCGATCACCACCACCAAGGTGCAGGACGCCTCCTGCCTGGGTGCCGCCATCCTGGGCGCCGCTGCCTCCGGCCTGGTGGGCGACATGAAGCAGGCCGCCTCCGCGATGGTGCACGAGGTGGACGTGATCGAGCCGGACCGGGCGGCGCACGAGGAGTACACGTTCTGGACCGATGCCTACATCGACCTCTACCCGGGGGTGCGCGGGGTGCAGCACCGGATCGCCGAGCACCTCTCCCGCAAGCCGGGGGCGGGTGAGCAGGGCGATCCCGGCGCGCAGCCCGAGCAGCCCCAGGGCTGACAGGGATGGCGAGGGGGCCCGGTGCAGTGCACCGGGCCCCCTCGGCCGTTCAGTCCTCGAGCACCTCGTCGGCCGGCTCGGCCTCCTCCCAGGCGGGGATCTCGGTGGGGTCGAGCGGCTGCTCCACCTTGTTCGGTTCGGCACCACCGAAGCGCCGGTCCCGGTCGACGTACATCTGCACCGCCTGCCACAGGTCGCGGCGGTCGAAGTCCGGCCAGAGCTGGTTCAGGAAGACCATCTCGGCATAGGCCGACTGCCAGACCAGGAAGTTGCTGGTGCGCTGCTCGCCCGAGGAACGGACGAACAGGTCCACGTCGGGGATCTCGGGCTCGTCGAGGTAGGCGCGGAAGCTGGTCTCGGTGATCCGTCGCGGGTCCACCCGGCCGGCCTTGACGTCCTCGGCCAGGGCGCGCACCGCGTCGACGATCTCGGCGCGGCCGCCGTAGTTGCAGCAGAACTGCAGGGTGAGCGTGGTGTTGTCCTTGCTCTGCTCCTCGGCCGCCTCCAGCTCGCGGATCACCGAGCGCCACAGTCGCGGCCGTCGCCCGGCCCAGCGCACCTTCACGCCCAGGGCGTCGAACTCGTCGCGGCGGCGGTGGATCACGTCGCGGTTGAAGCCCATCAGCCAGGCCACCTCGTCGGGGGAGCGCTTCCAGTTCTCGGTGCTGAAGGCATAGGCGCTCAGGTAGGGGATGCCCAGCTCGATGCAGCCCTCGATCACGTCGAACAGGCTGGCCTCGCCGCGCTGGTGGCCCTCGGTGCGGCGCAGGCCGCGCTGCTTGGCCCAGCGGCCGTTGCCGTCCATCACGATGGCGACGTGCCGGGGCAGCAGGGAGGGCTCGATCTGGGGTGGCCGGGCCCCGCTGGGGTGCGGGCTCGGCGGACGCTTCTCGGGACGCTGGTAGGTCTTTGCCACGCCGAGAGACTAGCGCGGGCGGGCTTGGGCGCGGTGGGAGAATGGCCGGGTGCCCACCTATCGTGACGATGCCCTCGTGCTGCGCACCCACAAGCTGGGTGAGGCGGACCGCATCATCACGCTGCTGACCAGTCGGCACGGCAAGGTGCGCGCGGTGGCGCGCGGGGTGCGCCGCACCTCCAGCAAGTTCGGTGGCCGGTTGGAGCCCTTCAGCCATGTGGACATCCAGTTCGCCCAGGGTCGGGCGCTCGACGTGGTGGCGCAGGTGGAGAGCCTGCACGCCTACGGCGAGCCGCTGCTGGCCGACTACGAGGCCTACACCTGCGGCCAGGTGATGCTGGAGACCGCCGACCGGCTGGTCTCCGAGGAGGGCCAGCCCTCACCGAGCCAGTACCGGCTGCTGGTGGGGGCGGTGCGGGTGCTGGGCGAGGGGACCACCGACGGGCCCCGCCCGGCCGCGATGGTGCTGGACTCCTACCTGCTGCGCGCCCTGGCGACGGCCGGCTGGGCACCCTCGCTCTCGGACTGCGCCCGCTGCGGCATCGAGGGTCCGCACGCCTTCTTCAACCCCTCCGCGGGTGGCATGGTCTGCGTGGACTGCCGCCCGCCCGGTTCGGCACGTCCCAACCCGGGCACCGTCGACTACCTGCAGGCCCTGCTCACCGGACGCTGGGAGCTGACCCGGGGCGTCGCTGCGGCGCAGCAGCGTGAGGGATCCGGTCTGGTGCAGGCCTTCGTGCAGTGGCACCTGGAGCGCGGCCTGCGCTCGATGACGATGGTGGAGCGCAGCTATGCCGAGGCCCACCACTCCCAGCTGCGGCAGCAGCCCCAGGGCTGAGCCGGCCGGCTCAGCAGTCGGAGCAGAGGCCGAAGAGCTCGATCTCGTGGCCGGCATCGCGGAAGCCGTGCTCGGCGGCCACCTCGCTGGCCCAGGCCTCCACCACGTGGGCGCTGATCTCCACGGTGCGGCCGCAGTTGCGGCAGACCAGGTGGTGGTGGTGCCCGTCGGAGCACTGCCGGTAGACCATCTCGCCGTCGTCATTGCGGATGGCGTCCACCTCGCCGGCCTCCGCCATCGCCTGCAGGGTGCGGTAGACCGTCGCCAGGCCCACCTGGTCACCCGCGGAGCGCAGGTCCTCGTGCAGCTGCTGGGCGCTGCGGAAGCCGTCGCCCTCCTCCAACAGGGCGCGGATCGCCAGCCGTTGGCGGGTGACGCGCTGCACCGGGCGGGCACCGGTGGAAGCGGTGCTGGTCGAGGACGCGGTGCTGGTCGAGGAATCAGTGCTCATCGAAGTGGTCTCCATGGGGTGCGTGGCGGTGGCCGTCGTGGAGGTAGTCCACATGGTCTCCGTGCTGGATGGCCACGTGCTGCGGATCGTGCTCGTGGAAGGGCTGGCAGGCGATGACATGGTCCTCGTCCTCGTGCTCCTCGGCCACCAGCAACCTTTCGCGACGCCTCTCCAGCAGGCGCGTGACCGGCCAGGTGGCCAAGAATACGACGATCGCGCAGACCACGATGCTGGCACCGGAGGCCGTGTCCCAGAAGTAGGAGCCCAGGGTGCCGCCCACCGCCACCACGGCACCGATGGCCATGGCGCCCAGCAGCGAGCCGCGGAAGCTGGTGAACAGGTTCTGCGCGGTGGCCACCGGGATCACCATCATGGCGCTGACCAGCATCAGGCCCACGGTGCGCATGCTGATGGTCACGGTGAGGGCGGCGAGCACCACCACCAGCAGGTTCATCCAGCGCACCGGCAGACCCAGCACGCGGCTGAAGTCCTCGTCGGCGCAGATCGCGAAGAGCTGCGGCGCCAGGCCCACGCACAGCGCCACGACGACCACGGCCAGGGCGGCCACCGCCCAGACGTCGGTGGAGGAGAGCGTGGTCAGCGAGCCGAACAGGAACTGGGAGAGGGCGCCCGCACCCTGCCCGGCGATGCCGGCCATCATCACGCCGGAGGCCAGGCCGCCGTAGAAGAGGATGGCCAGGCCGATGTCGCCGGTGGCGCGGCCCTGCTGGCGCAACAGCTCGACGAAGACGGCCCCGAGGACGCAGACGCCGACCGCCAGTGGCAGGGGAGCGGTCTGGGTGACGAAGGACAGGCCGACGCCCGCGACCGCGACGTGGCCCAGCCCGTCGCCCAGCAGGCTGAGCCGGCGCTGCACGATGTAGGTGCCGATGGCCGGCGACATCAGCCCGCTGAGCAGGGCGGCCAGCAGCGCCATCTGCATGAAGGGCATGGACAGGATCTCGCTCATCGGCGGCCTCCCTCGGACGGCAGGGGTGCCTCGAAGGGCAACGGGGTGGCCGAGCGGTGCGGCACGTGGTGGTGGTCGTCGGCGCCGGTGCCCGGCAGCAGCGGCCCGTCGTGGATCACGCGGCCGTCCTGCAGCACCACGGAGCGGTCGATCAGCTCGGCCAGCGGGCCCAGCTCGTGCAGCACCACCAGGAAGCCGAGGCCCTCGGCCTTCAGCTGGCGCAGCACCCGGGCCAGGCTGCGCTGGGTGGTCATGTCCAGCCCGGCCAGCGGCTCGTCGAGCACCAGCAGGTCGGGGTTGACGCACAGCGCGCGGGCGATCAGGGCGCGCTGCTGCTGACCGCCCGAGAGGCGCACGAAGGAGGCCTTGCGCCGGTCGGTGAGCTTCACCTTCTCCAGGGCGGTGTCCACCGCGGCCCGGTCGCGGCGGCGCAGCGGCATGAAGGCGGACCGCTTGGCCAGCCGGCCGGAGGTGACCACCTCCTCGACGGTGGCATTGGCCAGCTGCAGGCTGCCGCGTTGCGGCACGTAGCCCACCCGCTGCCAGTCGTGGAAGGAGCGCAGCGGGGTGCCGAAGAGCCGGCGCTCGCCACCGCTGGTGGGGGTCAGCCCCAGCAGCGTGCGCACCAGCGTGGTCTTGCCCGAGCCGTTGCCGCCCAGCAGGGCGACGGTCTCGCCGGGCATGACGTGCACGTCGATGCCGTGCAGGATCTCGTGGCCCTGCAGGGTCACGACGAGCCCGCGCCCCTCGATGAGGGGCGCGGGCTCGGAATGCTGTGCTGCAGCCTGGTCAGGCGGCGGGGTCTGGCTCACTGGCATCCGTTCGCGGTCTGGAGGGCCTTGAGGTTGGCCTTCTGCACTGCAATGTAGTCGCTGCCGCGCGATTCCTTGGTGATGCCCTCGAGGGGATCCAGCACGTCGGTCTTCAGCCCCAGGTCACCTGCGATGGCCTTGGCCTGCGCGGGGGAGACCAGGGTCTCGTAGAAGATCGTGGTGACGCCGTGCTGTTTGGCCAGCTTCTGCACCTCGGCGACGCGCGCCGGGGAGGGCTCATCATCAGGGCTCAGGCCGGAGATGCCGATCTGGGTCAGGCCGTACTCCTTGGCCAGGTAGCTGAAGGCGGCATGGGAGGTGATGAACTCCTTGCGCTGGCAGTTCTTGAGGCCGGCGCGGAAGTCATTGTCGAGCGCCTCGAGGTTCTTCACCGCGGTGGCGGCGCCGCTCTTGTAGGCCTCGGCATCGGCGGAGTCCACCTCGGCCAGCTGCTTCTCGATGCCCTGGGTGATGGAGACCATGTTCTTGGGGTCCAGCCACTGGTGGGGGTCGGTGCCGCCGTGCTCGTGCTCGTGGTCGTGGCCCTCGGCCTCCTCGGAGGCGTGGGCGTCGGCACTCTCGGAGGCGTGGGCGTCGGCACTCTCGGAGGCGTGGGCCTGGGCCTCGTGGTCGTGGCCCTCCTCCTCGGTCTCGGTGGAGGGGATCATGGTGACCAGGGTGGAGACGTCCACCACGTGCTTCGGCTTCGCCTGCTCGACGGCCTTGTCCACGGTGGACTGGAAGCCCTTCTGGTAGACCACCACGTCCGCATCCGAGAGCGAGGCGATCTGCTTGGGGGTCAGCTCCAGGTCATGGGGCTCGGCGCCGGGCTGGGTGAGGCTGGTGACCTCGGCCTTGTCACCGGCCACCTGCTGGGCCGCATACTGCAGCGGGTAGAAGGCGGTGACGATCTTCAGCTTGTCGTCGGAGGTCTTGGTGCTGCCGGCCTCGGAACCGGAGGAACAGGCCGGGGCCAGGGCCAGCAGGCCGGCCGCGGCGGCCACGAGGAGTCGTCGAGAAGTGGTTTGCATGAGAATCATTATCACTTGCGGCGGGGCTGTGCGCAAATCGATCCCCAGTAGGCTGCCGCCATGCTCGTCATCAACCGCTTCCGGGTGCCCGAGGTGCAGGCGCTCTCCTTCCAGGCGCAGGCCGCCACCGCCGTCGACCTGTTCCGCACCAAGGCCGGGCTGGTCTCCATCGACCTGGTGCAGAACCTGGACGATCCCGAGCTGTGGGCCCTGGTGACCCGCTGGGAGAACGTGGGCAGCTACCGGCGTGCGCTCGGCGGCTATGAGTCCAAGGTGACGATCGTGCCGCTGCTCAGCCTGTCGATCGACGAGCCCAGCGCCTTCGACAGCGCCGACGAGGTGGGCCAGAACCTGCCGCGCGACACCTATTGACCGGGCGGCGGCGCGGCGAACTCCTCGACGAAGCTGACCAGGCCCAGCGTCGTGCCGCGGCGCCTTCCGCCGTGGCGCGCCCGTCCCCCGTGATGGCGCGGGACCGATAGGCTCGACGCTGGCGGAACCGCCCGCACTCCCGCGGTGCACACGCCACCCGACACCAGCCTGGTGCCGGGCCCAATGAGGACTTGGAGTAGAAGTGGCACCCAGCACACTCGACAACGTGATCAGCCTGTGCAAGCGACGGGGGTTCGTCTTCCCCTGCGGCGAGATCTACGGCGGCACCCGCGCCGCCTGGGACTACGGCCCCCTGGGCGTCGAGCTCAAGGAGAACATCAAGAAGCAGTGGTGGCGCTACATGGTCACCGGCCGCGACGACGTCGCCGGCCTGGACAGCTCCATCATCCTGCCCAAGCAGGTCTGGGTGGCCTCCGGCCACGTCGGCGTCTTCACCGACCCGCTGACCGAGTGCCTGAGCTGCCACAAGCGCTTCCGCGCCGACCACCTCGAGGAGGACTTCGAGGCCAAGCACGGCCGCCTGCCCGAGAACCAGACCGAGGTGAACTGCCCCAACTGTGGCAACAAGGGCCAGTGGACCGAGCCGCGTGACTTCAACATGATGCTCAAGACCTACCTGGGCGTCCTGGAGGACGAGTCCGGCCTGCACTACCTGCGCCCCGAGACCGCGCAGGGCATCTTCGTGAACTTCAAGAATGTCGTGCAGTCCAGCCGTCGCAAGCCGCCCTTCGGCATCGGCCAGATCGGCAAGAGCTTCCGCAACGAGATCACCCCCGGCAACTTCATCTTCCGCACCCGCGAGTTCGAGCAGATGGAGATGGAATTCTTCGTCAAGCCCGGCACCGACGAGGAATGGCACCAGTACTGGATCGACGCCCGCACCCAGTGGTACGTCGACCTGGGCATCGACCCGGCCAACCTGCGCCACTACGAGCACCCGCAGGAGAAGCTCTCGCACTACTCGAAGCGCACCGTCGACATCGAGTACAAGTTCGGCTTCGCGGGCAGCGACTGGGGCGAGCTCGAGGGCATCGCCAACCGCACCGACTTCGACCTCAAGACCCACTCGGAGCACTCCGGCGTCGACCTGAGCTACTTCGACCAGGCCGCGGGCGAGAAGTACATCCCCTACGTGATCGAGCCCGCCGCCGGCCTGACCCGTTCCCTGATGGCCTTCATGGTGGAGGCCTACACCGAGGACGAGGCCCCCAACACCAAGGGTGGCGTCGACAAGCGCGTCGTGCTGAAGCTGGACCACCGCCTGGCCCCGGTGAAGGCCGCCGTGCTGCCGCTGAGCCGCAACGAGCAGCTCTCCCCGAAGGCCAAGGAACTCGCTGCGGCGCTGCGCAAGAACTGGAACATCGACTTCGACGACTCCCAGGCCATCGGCAAGCGCTACCGACGTCAGGACGAGATCGGCACCCCGTACTGCATCACGGTGGACTTCGACACGCTCGAGGACAATGCGGTCACCATCCGCGAGCGCGACACCATGCAGCAGGAGCGCGTGGCGCTCGACCAGGTGGAGGGCTACCTCGCCCAGCGCCTGATCGGCTGCTGACCCAGACATGGCGCAGGCCCCGCCCGGAGCTGTCCGGGCGGGGCCTGCTGCGTCGTGGCCGACGTCCACGCCGGCCGGGGCTCACGGCCAGGCGATCACCGTGGCGCCGGAGCAGGTGGTGCTGCCGTACTCGATGCGGCACTTCTCGTCGAGGTTGGTGGTCACCGTGACGCCGGTGGCGTCGCTGGGCCACTGCCAGATGAAGCCGGGCACCTGCACCGCATAGGGTGCCCGCCCGTCCACCGGGACCAGGGCCACGTAGCTCGGGGTCTGGCGGGCGTCGATCACCACGGCCTCGTTGACCGTGAATCCAGCCACGCGCCCGCGGTCGGCGTAGATGCTGGGCAGGTCGAGCACCTTGGTGCCGCTCCAGGTGTAGAGCGTGGCCACCCACTGGGTGCCATTGGACTGCAGCTCCGAGCGGGTCACCCAGAAGCCGGGCCCGCCCTCCTTGACCAGGCGCGAGTAGGCGAGGTCGCTGGTGCTGGTGGCGCCGGTGGCCAGGTCGAGCTGCCAGTGGTGCAGCGTCTCGTCCTGGGTCCACAGGTGCACCACCGGGCCGTCCACCGAGGAGTGCCAGATGGTGCCGGCGATCGCGTCCACCGCCTTGCCCGCGTACCAGACCTCGTTGGCGCCGTTGCCGCTGGCCAGCTGCACCGGCCGCCCGTTCCAGCTGCCGATGGTCACCAGCGGGCCGATGGGCTGACGGGTGGGCGTCGGGGCGGGGGTCGGCGTCGGCTCCGGGGTGGGAGTTGGTGTGGGCTTCGGCGGCGTGGTGGGCTTCGGCTTGGTCGGCTTCGGGGCCGGCTTGGTGGGCTTCGGACTGGGCAGCGGCTTGCCGAGCCGGGCGGAGGCCTTGCTGGAGGCGCCGTGGGCGTTCACCTGCCCGGTGATGACCACGGTGCTCGCGCGGCCCGCCGAGGACCAGCCGGTGAGGGTCACCCGTTGCTTCAGCATGGCCCTGGTGACGGTGAAGCTCACCACCGCGCGGGCCCGGCTGCAGCTCTCGGTGCGCGCCGCGAGGCGCACCGTCCGCTGGCCGGCCCGGAGGCTGGTCGACAGGCTGCGGCAGTCGATCGCCGCGCTGCTGGTGGTGCTGATCCGCATCGTCCTGCCGACCTGCTTGCTGCTCACGGCCGGGCTGGCGACGTACCAGCGCACCGGTGACTGGCGGCCGGGGCTCCCGCTGGGGCGGGTGAAGTCGGCGCCGACCACGGTCTGGCTGGTGCGGGCTGCGGCGTCAGCTGCGGGCAGGGGGGTGGCTGCGGCAAGGACGAGGCCGGCCGCGCTGAGTCCGACGAGGGTTCTGCTGCTCATGACACGCTCCCGAGTGGGGTTGGAGGGTGAGCTCGTGCGTGGCTGCGGTGCCGCGACGCGAATCCTTGCGGTCAAGATAGACCTGTGGAGCCACGGCGTGGAAGGGGATCCAAGCCATGTTTGCCCACCCGACGGGCGGGTGGCCGACTTGGCTGCGACAGATGCGGTCCAAGGCTTTCGGAGGACCGTTCCGCGCCCTAGGCTGGAAGCGTTGCCTTCATCGTGGAAGAAAGTAGGTCCGTCGTGACGCACCCCCAGTTCGTGCTGCTGCAGGACGACAGCACCGCCCTCCTGCTGGACTGCGCCGGACCCTGGTTGCCGCGCGTGCTGCACTGGGGAGCCCCGCTCGGTGAGCTGGACCAAGCCGGTGTCGAGCAGATCCGGCAGGCCGTCGCCCATCCGCCGATGCACAACGGCATCCCCGACGAGGGCTACCAGGTCTCCCTGCTGCCCGAGCAGTGGGCCGGCTGGACCGGCCATCCCGGACTGTCCGGATCGCGTGGCGGCCGGGCCTGGGCGCCCCGTTTCACGGTCGGTTCCGTCGAGGCGGAGCAGCGGCGCGCCGTGGTGCACGCCGTCGACACCGACGCCGCCCTGGAACTGGAGCTGACCTGGGAACTGGCCGCCGGCGGCCTGCTCAGCACCCGGGCGCAACTCACCAACACCGGTGCCGACGGCTACCAGCTCGACCAGCTGCTGCTCTGCCTGCCGGTTCCCGCCCGCGCCGGTGAGCTGCTCGACTTCGCCGGGCGCTGGGGCAAGGAGCGCGTCCCGCAGCGTCGGGCCATGACGGTGGGCAGCCACTGGCGCGAGGGGCGCCACGGCCGCACCGGCGCCGACTCCGCCTTCGTGCTGCACCTGGGCGAACCCGGCTTCGGCTTCCGGGCCGGGGAGGTCTGGAGCGTGCACACCGGCTGGAGCGGCAACCACGTCCACTACGCCGAGCGCACCCTGACCGGTGACCAGGTGATCGGTGGCGGAGAGCTGCTGCTGCCCGGCGAGATGGTGCTGGACGCCGGCCAGTCCTACACCAGCCCCTGGGTGCACTTCGCCCACGGCCAGGGCCTCGACCAGGTGGCCGCGAGCCACCACGCCTTCCTGCGCGAGCGCCACCCGGTGGATGCGGCCCGTCCGGTCACCCTGAACGTCTGGGAGGCGGTCTACTTCGACCACGACGCCGACCGCCTGCTGGACCTCGCCCGTCGTGCCTCCCAGGTGGGCATCGAGCGCTTCGTGCTCGACGACGGCTGGTTCGGCGCCCGTCGCGACGACCACGCCGGTCTGGGCGACTGGGTGGTGAGCGACGAGGCCTGGCCGCAGGGCCTGCACCCGCTGGTCGACGAGGTCACCCGGCTGGGGATGCAGTTCGGCCTGTGGTTCGAGCCGGAGATGGTCAACCCCGACTCCGACCTCGCCCGCGCGCACCCGGACTGGGTGATGCAGGTGCCGGGACGGCTGCCGCTGGAGTCGCGCCACCAGTGGGTGCTGAACCTGGGCATCCCCGAAGCCTATGCCCATGTGCGCGACCAGCTGATGGCCCTGCTGGACTGCCATGCCATCAGCTACATCAAGTGGGATCACAACCGCGACCTGGCCGATCCCGGCACCTCGCCCGAGGGCCGTCCCGGCGTTCACGAGCAGACCCTGGCCTTCTACCGCCTGGTGGACGAGCTGAAGGCCGCCCACCCCGGGCTGGAGATCGAGTCCTGCAGCTCGGGTGGCAGCCGGATCGACCTGGAGGTGATGCAGCACTGCGACCGGGTCTGGGTGAGCGACAACATCGACCCCACCGACCGCCAGCAGATGATGCGCTGGACCGCGCAGCTGCTGCCCCCGGAGATGCTCGGCTCCCACATCGCCTCGGGGGCCTCGCACACCACCGGCCGCAACCACGACATCGCCTACCGGGCGGCCACCGCCGTCTTCGGCCACCTGGGGGTGGAGTGGGACCTGGCGAAGGCCACCGATGAGGAGCTGCGCCAGCTCACCGCCTGGATCGCCTGGTACCGGGAGCACCGCGAGGTGCTGAACGCCGGCCGCCTGGTGCGGGTCGACCTGGCCGAGCCCGGGGCCTTCCTGCACGGCGTGGTCACCGAGGAGGTGGCGGTCTTTGGCTACACCCTGCTGGAGCTGCCCACCACCTGGAGCCCGGGCACCATCACCCTGCCCGGCCTGGATCCGTCGGCGCGCTACCGCGTGGAGCACCTGGACCTCACCGTCCCCCAGGGCCAGGAGCAGCCGGCGCCGGTCGAACTCACCGGCCATCAACTGGCCACCGTCGGCCTGCGCGCCCCGCAGGTGCTGCCGGAGCGCACCCGGATCCTGGTGCTGCACCGGCTCTGAGGCCGGCCCGCACAACACCGGGCCGAGACGACACGGCGCCGACGAGACGGCAAGGGCCCCGGACACCAGTGGGTGTCCGGGGCCCCCGTGCTGCCGGGGCTCAGCGGGCGGCGCGCAGGATGTCGATGATCCGGGGCCGCATCTGCGCCACGGTGATCACCTCGTCCACCGAGCCCACCCGCACGGCGCGGTGGATGTCGTGCACGCCGTCGAACTCGGTGGCCACGGTGCTGATGGTCTCGGCCTTGACGCTCTCACGCACCTCGTCGAGCTCGGCATTGAAACCGGCCTTCTCGGTCTCCGGGGCGGCGGCGACGGCCTGCTTGAGCGCCACCACCCGGGGGTCGGCCTCGACGCGCTTGGCCACGTCGCGGGCGAAGACCACCGCCGCGGCCGGGGCACCACCGATCACCGAGGCATAGGAGCCCTCCAGCGCCAACACCGTCATGTTCGGGTTCAGCGACTTCGAGAAGACCACATAGGCGCCGCCGTGGTAGCGGCTGATCACCACGAAGATGATCGGGCCGTCGAAGTTGACGATGGCACGCCCGATCTCGGCGCCGTACTCCAGCTGCAGGTTTCGCATCGACTCGGGTGAGCCGTCGAAGCCCGACAGGTTGGCCAGCACCACGACGGGGCGGTTGCCGGTGGAGGCATTGATGGCGCGCGCCACCTTCTTCGACGAGCGCGGGAACAGGGTGCCGCCGCTGAAGCTGTCCGGGCCGTCCGCCGGCAGCAGGCCAGCCCGGGGGACCGGCTTGCTCTCGATGCCGATCAGCGTGATCGGCATGCCGCCGATGGTGGTGTCGTGCACCACCGCGGTGTCGGCCTCGGCCATGGTGGCCCAGCGCTCCAGCGGCTCGTGGTCGGCATCGGCCACCGCCCGCATCACCGAGCGGATGTCGAAGGGCTTCTTGCGCTCGGCATTCTTCTCGGCACTGAAGATCTCGCCCACCAAGGAGAAGTCCGAACCCTCCATCTGGTGCGGGCTGAGACCCACGTCACGGCCGTCCTCGTCGCTGGTGGGCAGATCGCGGGGCCGCTGCTCGCCCGGGGCCACATAGGTGTGCTCGTAGTGGCGCATCAGCACCCGCTGGGCGCCGGCGAGGTCGCTGGCCCAGTACTGGGCCTGGCCGTTCGGGCCCATGATGCGGTCGTGGCCGCCGATGCCGAAGTTGTCCTCGGCCGAGACGCCACCGGAGAAGTCCAGCGACTGCTTGCCGGTGAGCACCATCGCCGAGTCCGGCGTCATCACCAGGATGCCCTTGGTGTGCATCAGCATGGTGGCCTCGGCATTCCAGTAGGGCTGGGCGCCCACATTGATGCCCGCGACGATGACATTGATCTCGCCACCGTCCTGGGTGAAGTTCACGATCCGGCGCAGGGCATGGGCGACCGCGTCGAGGTTCTCGGTGCCGGAGTCCATGCTGATCCGTGCCCCCGAGCTGAGGGTGAACCAGTCGACCGGCAGGCCCAGCTCCGCGGCCCGGTCGATCGCGGCGACGATCCGGTCTGCCTCGGCGCCACCGATCGAGCCGAGCGAGCGCAGCGGGTCACCGAACAGGACGATGCGACGCACGCCCTGCGGATGCACCTCGGTGGGCGTGGTGACGTCGGCCACGATGATGCCCGCGGTGTTCAGGCCGGGTTCGCGGTCCACCTCCACGAGCCGGCCGGACTCGTCGAGGTCGAGCTCGACGGCCCGTCCCCGCGAGGAGGCCACCAGGCCGAAGAGCTCATAGGGGTAGACCATGCCGCGACGGCGGGCGCGCAGCACCAGCTCGTCGTATCGCGAGGCGGTGGCCAGCGGCTCCGGGTCCGGGTCGAGGGTCTGGAAGCGCACCCCGAAGCCGGGCTGGTGGCTGAAGCGCACCACGGTGGGCACCGGTTCGGACTGCCCCGGGCGCGTGATCAGGCTCTGGATCCGGACCTCCGCGATGCCGGCATCGGCGGTGATCGGCGCCAGCTGGGCCTCGATCGCGCCCAGGGCCCGCAGGTCCACGTCGAACTCTCCCCAGACGTGGATCCAGACGTGGTTGTGGTCCAGCTGCTTGGCTGGGGCGGCCTCGGCCCGCGCCCGGCGCACCGCCTCGGAGGCGGTGATCAGGGCACGCTCCAGGTGGGGCATGCCGGTGATCCGGCCCTCGTCGTCGCGCACCAGCGAGAGTCGGCGCACCTGGGTGAGCGCCATGATCCGCTCGTCGGAGGGGTTGTCCTTGGCCACCGCGTCGAGCAGCAGCACGTTGCGGGGCGACTCCAGCCGGCTCAGCTCGAAGTTGGCCAGCCGCTGCATGTTGAGCTGGCGGGCCACCATCGGGTGGAAGCCGCGGCGCACCACGTCCTCGACCGGACGGGCGTCGACGCAGCGGAAGGTGTAGTAGCCCACCGTCCCGGACTGCAGCGGCAGGATCGCGATCGCGATGCGGCGCAGCCGGCAGAAGAAGTCCATCCCGGACAGCGCCTCGGACAACCGAGCGGCCATCTCGTCGCCGTCGGGCGCCCGGTCGCAGAGCAGGTAGAGGTCGACGCTCTGGTGGCGGTCCTGGGCCGGATCGGTGAAGGCCGGATCGCACAGCTCGTCCAGCAGCGTGGCCAGGCCGGAGCCGGGGACGAACTCGTCCAGGTTGCCCACCGTGCTGGAGATGTGGGTGTGGCGGCCGTCGATCTCGTAGTTCGCGGTGGTCACCGCGCGCCCGGACAGGGTGCGCTGCTGCAGGTTGCTGAGCTGGTTGGCGCGGTAGTGGCGCTGGATCAGCACCTCCAGCAACGGCTCCTCGGCGGGCACCTCCTCGGCGGCACGGCCGCGCAGGAAGCCCACCAACCGGTCGGGGGCGCCCACCAGCTCCTCGGTGACGGCCCGACGGGCAGGCCCCTCGGGCAGCGCCTCCAGGTGGCCGAGCAGCTCCGGCACCTGGGCCAGGGCGGCGGCCTGCTCGGCCTCCACGGCGGGGCGCTCGTACCAGCGGTAGCGGATGGAGCGGGCCAGGTCTCCGATGGCGGGGAAGCGACGCTGGGTGGCCAGCACCAGGTGGTCCAGCGTGGCGCGCAGCTCCGAACCCTGGCCCGCAGGACGGTCCTGGCCGCGCCAGGCCTGCAGGATGCCGGTGACCACGGCCACCGCGGGCGACCAGTTCTGCTGCACCAGGAAGAGCCGGTAGACCGCCTCCTCCAGCTTCTCGGAGTGGTCCAGCGAGTCGACGCCGTAGTGGGCCAGCACCCGGGTGAGCCGCTCGGCGAAGGCATCAGGCAGCTGCTCGCGCTCCACGTCCAGCGAGGTGAGGTAGCGCTGGAACCACTCGCGGGTGGTGTGCACCTGCTCGTCCGGGCCGGGGGTGGCGGTGGTGGGGGAGTTGCGGAAGAGCTCGGCCAGTTCGGCGAAGGTCTCCAGCAGGGCCGCCTCGTCGGCCACCGGAACAGGCCAGGCCTCGCGGCCGGCCAGGTACGGCTTCAGCGGTCCGCTCGGGTCGGCGGGGTCTGCGTCGTAGCCGAGCACGACGGCGCGCAGGGCCGCGCGCTGCTCGGCGGGGCCGTCCTGACGGGCATCGGCAGGAAGCTCCAGGTCGACGATCTCGCCGGTCTCCTCGCCCTGCTCGGCCGCCTCGCCCAGCGGCTCCAGGCGCGCGATCGGGGCCCCGGTCTCCACCTGGGAGCCGGCGCGCACCGGGATCTCCTTCACGCGCGCCGCGAAGGGCGCGGTGATGATGGTCTCCATCTTCATGCTCTCCAGCACGATGACCCGGTCGCCGGCGGCCACCACGTCACCCTCCGCGACGGGGGTGGCCACCACCAGGGCGGGGGCCTGCGAGCGCAGCACGCCGCCCTCGTCCTTGCTGACCCGGTGGCCCTGGCCGTCCACCTCGATCATCTGCACCGGGCCGGGGGCGCCGAGCAGCACGCGGTGGCTGCGCCCGCCGATGGCCAGGCGGGCGGTGAACTCGTCGAGCCGGTCGAAGCGGGCCTGCACGCACTCGGTGCTGCCGGCGGTGGTGATGGTGACGTCGAACAGGTTGGGTCCGGTGCGCAGCACGCGCACGGCATGGGTGGTGCCGCGCAGCTTGAGCTCCACCGGGCGGCCCAGCTCGTGGGCGGCCAGCGGGCGGCCGCGACGGGCGGTGTCGAAGAAGCGGGCACGTTCGATCTGCTCGGTGGCCAGGTGAGCCTCGATCCCGGCCACCACCAGGGCGGCACCGGAGCCGCGGGTTGACTGCAGCCGTCCCTCGGCACGCACCCGGTCGATCCAGCCGGTGTCGGCCCAGCGGTGGCCCGCCTCCTCGCCCTGGCGGGGCCCGACGACCTCCGGCTGGTCCAGCAGGTCCAGGATGAAGGACTTGTTGGTGGTGCCGCCGTCGATCACCACCTCGGTCTCCGCCACGGCGCGACGCAGCCGGGCCAGCGCCTCCTCGCGGGTGGCGCCGAAGGCGATGATCTTGGCGATCATGGAGTCGAAGTCGGCCGGGATGGTGTCGCCCTGGCCCACGCCGGTGTCGACGCGGATGCCGGGGCCCTGCGGCAGGGCCAGGTGGTCGATGTGGCCGGGGGCCGGCGCGAAGTCACGGTCGGCGTCCTCGGCATTGAGCCGGGCCTCGACGGCGTGCCCGATCTCGGCGGGCCGCTCGCCGGTCAGGGCGCCACCGCTGGCGACGTGGAACTGCAGCTTCACCAGGTCGGTGCGGGTGGTCAGCTCGGTGATCGGGTGCTCCACCTGCAGCCGGGTGTTGACCTCCAGGAAGGCGAACAGGTCCTCGTCGCTCTGGTAGAGGAATTCGACGGTGCAGGCACCGACATAGCCGACCCGCACCGCCAGCCGCTCCGCGGAGGCCTTGACCTCGGCCACCCTCTCGGGCGAGAGCAGGGGAGAGGCGGACTCCTCGATGACCTTCTGGTTGCGGCGCTGGACGGTGCAGTCGCGCACGCCCAGGGCCCAGGCGGTGCCGTGGCCATCGGCGATCACCTGCACCTCGACGTGCCGCGCGCCGGTGACCAGGCTCTCCAGGAAGACCACGCCGGAGCCGAAGGCGCGCTCCGCCTCGCCGCGGGTGCGCTCGTAGACATCGGTGAGCTCGGCGGCATTGGTCACCTTGGTGATGCCGCGCCCACCACCGCCCGCGGTGGCCTTGAGCATCAGGGGGTAGCCGATCTGCTCGGCCTTCGCCAGGGCCGCCTCCAGGCTGTCCAGGCCGCCCTGGCTCCACGGCGCCACCGGAACACCCACTTCCTCGGCGATCAGCTTGGAGCCGATCTTGTCGCCGAGCTGACGCATGGCCTGCGCGGAGGGGCCGATGAAGGTGATCCCCAGCCGCTCGCAGAGCTCCGCGAAGGCGGGGTCCTCGGCCACGAAGCCCCAGCCCACCCAGGCCGCATCGGCGCCGGTGGCCACCAGGGCACACTCCAGCACCTCGAGATTGAGGTAGGGCCGGGCCGAGGCGGGGCCCAGGTCGTGGGCCACGTCGGCCTCGCGCACGAACATCGCGCCGGCCTCGCCCTCGGTGTACAGCGCGATCACCTGGATCGGCTCGCTGCCGGGGCGCTCCGCATTGAGGTCCCGCACCGCGTGGACCAGCCGCATGGCGGCCTCTCCGCGGTTGATGATGGCGACGCGACTGATGGTCTTCTGCTCGGGCACGGAACCGTCCTGGTCTGGGGGCTGGGGGACTCTGCCCACGTTAGGGCCGCGCACCCCCGACGATGCGTGGGGACGCCCGCAAGGCTGTGGACCCGGCTTTGTGGGAATCTGACAGTCGAGCCCGGCCCGGGCGTCGCCGCATCCGGGACGATGCTCGGCATTGGGGGGTCAGAAGTCCTTGTGCAGTGGAAGATCCCACATCGTTCGGTGATTGACCGAACGGTCGGGATCGTGGGAAGTTGTCCGCGTCGCCAACGACGGCGACCGGACGAGAGGGCCGACCATGGCAGCTGCCCACCCCGTCGACCGGACGGAGAGCCGCGGACGACGACCACGCCCCAAGGACGACACCGCCCTGGCCCTGGTCTTCATCCTTCCCGCCCTGGTGGGCTTCCTGGTCTTCCTGCTCTGGCCCACCCTGCGCGGCATCTACCTGTCCTTCACGAGCTTCAACCTGCTCACCCCGCCACGCTTCGTGGGACTGGACAACTACGTGCGGATGGTCAACGACCCGATCTTCTGGAATGCCGCCAAGGCGACCCTGGAGTACGTGGTGATCAACATCGGCCTGCAGACCGTGCTGGCCCTGCTGATCGCGGTGCTGATGGACCGGCTCACCAGGTCCACGCTGGTGCGCGGCGTGGTGCTGGCGCCCTACCTGGTCTCCAATGTGGTGGCCGCCATGGTCTTCCTCTGGCTGCTCGACTCGGAGCTGGGCATCGTGAACCAGTGGATCGCCTCCTTGGGCCTGGAACGGATCCCCTTCCTCACCGACGAGACCTGGGCCATCCCCACCATCGCGCTGATCAATGTCTGGCGCCACATGGGCTACACCGCGCTGCTGATCTTCGCGGGCCTGCAGACCATCCCGCCGACGGTCTACGAGGCCGGGCGGGTGGACGGCGCCAGCGAGATCGAGATGTTCCGACGGATCACGATGCCGCTGCTGCGCCCGATCCTGGCGCTGGTGCTGATCATGACCGTGATCGGCAGTTTCCAGGTCTTCGACACGGTGGCCGTCACCACCGGCGGTGGCCCGGTGAATGCCTCGCGGGTGCTGCAGGTCTACATCTACGACATGGCCTTCGGACGCTTCCAGTTCGGCTATGCCTCGGCGCTGTCCGTCGCCCTCCTGGTGATCCTGATGGTGATCACCGTCATCCAGTACCGGCTCACCCGGGCCGGCGAGACCGACCTGAGCTGAGGCCGAGATGACCAACCCACTGGTTCCTGCCCCCGCCGCCCTCGTCGACGAGACCCTGCCCCAGGCCACCTCCTCGACGCCTGCCGGTGAGCCGCCCGTCGCGCACCGGCGCCGACCCACCGCCGGTCGCGTGCTGGCCTGGTGCGTGATGGGCCTGATCATCCTGGTGACGCTCTTCCCCTTCTACTGGATCCTGCGCACCGCCCTGTCCACCAATCCCTCGCTGATCGCCGAGCCCACCCGCTTCACGCCCCCGGAGTCCACGCTGGACGGCTTCCGTCGGGTGCTGGGACTGCAGACCGGGCAGGCCGCGATCGATGCCGGCGGCTCGGGTCAGCAGATCGACTTCTGGCGCTACCTGCGCAATTCCGTGGTGGTGGCCACCCTGGTCACCGTCGGGCAGGTCTTCTTCTCGGCGATGGCCGCCTATGCCTTCAGCCGGCTGGAGTGGCGAGGCCGCAACTTCTTCTACGGCCTCTTCCTGGCCGGGCTGATGGTGCCCACCATCTTCACCTTCCTGCCCAACTTCGTGCTGGTCAAGCAGCTCGGCCTGCTCGATTCGCTGCTGGGCATCGCGCTGCCGGGCATGCTGATGACACCCTTCGCGGTCTTCTTCCTGCGGCAGTTCTTCGCCAACATCCCCAAGGAGCTGGAGGAGGCCTCCCTGCTGGACGGCTCCTCCAAGGTGCGCAACTTCTTCACCCTGATCCTGCCGATGAGCTCCGCACCGGTGGCCACCTTGTCGATCCTCACCTACATCGCGGCCTGGAATGACTACTTCTGGCCGCTGATGGTCAGCTACACCGACAAGTCGCGGGTGCTCACCGTGGGACTGTCCATCTTCCGCAGCCAGACCCCGCAGACCGGCCCGGACTGGTCCGGCCTGATGGCGGCCACCCTGGTGGCTGCGCTGCCCATGCTCGTGCTCTTCGCCTGCTTCGCCAGGCGCATCGTGAACTCCATCGGCTTCAGCGGGATCAAGTGAGGACCAGAACCATGACCACCTGGACCACCCGGCTCGCGGCCGCCGTGACCGCCGCCGCCCTCGCCCTGGTCGGCTGCAGCGCCGAACCCGAGCAGCAGCAGGGCTCGTCGAACACCATCACCTACTGGCTGTGGGACTCCGCCCAGCAGCCCGGCTACCAGAAGTGTGCCGAGGGCTTCCAGCAGGCCAATCCCGGCCTGAAGGTCGACATCGTGCAGATGGGCTGGGACGACTACTGGAGCAAGCTCACCGCGGGCTTCATCGCCGACCAGGCCCCCGACGTCTTCACCAACCACCTGGGCAAGTACGCCCAGTTCGTCGACCTGGGCGTGCTGCTGCCGCTGGACGACCTGGAGGCCACCAAGGACATCGACTCCAAGGACTACCAGGAGGGCCTGGGCGAGGTCTGGGTGGGGCAGGACGGCAAGCGCTACGGCGCCCCGAAGGACTGGGACACCGTCGCCTACTTCTATGACCGCAAGAAGCTGGCAGCCGCCGGAATCACGGCCGAGCAGCTCGAGGAGGCCACCTGGAATCCCGACGACGGCGGCAGCTTCGAGAAGATCGTGGCCCACCTCACCGTCGACGCCAAGGGGGTGCGTGGCGACGAACCCGGTTTCGACAAGGACAATGTCAAGGTCTACGGGCTGTCCAGCGACGGCTCCGGCGGCGGCAACTTCGGTCAGACCCAGTGGGGCCCCTATGCCTACTCCCTGGGCTGGCAGGTCACCGACAAGAATCCCTGGGGCACCCACTTCCGCTTCGACGACCCCGACTTCCGCAAGACCGTCGCCTGGTACTACGGCCTGGCCGAGAAGGGCTACCTGCCGAAGTTCTCCACCTTCGGCCCCAACACCGGTGGCTACGCCCAGTTCGCAGCGGGGCGTTCGGCGCTGTCCATGAACGGCTCGTGGATGATCTCCAGCTATGCCTCCCTCAAGGACGTGGACCTGGCCATGGCCCCCACCCCGATCGGCCCCTCCGGCAAGCGGGGCACTCCCTTCAACGGGCTGGCGGACTCCATCACCAAGTACTCGCGCAATCCGCAGGCTGCCGCGAAGTGGGTGGCCTGGATGGCCTCGGACCAGTGCCAGGACGTGATCGGCGCCGCGGGCGTGGTCTTCCCGGCCCGGCCCAGCGGCACCAGGATCTCCCTGGAGACCCGACGCAAGGCCGGCCTCGACGTGACCGCCTTCACCAGTCAGGTGGAGCAGAAGACCACCGTCATGCAGCCGGTGGTACAGAATGCCGCGGACCTGACGGCGCTGACCGAGCCGGAGTTCGACGCCCTGTTCATCGGCTCCAAGCAGCCCGACGACCTGGCGGAGATGAACAACCAGATCAACAAGCTCTTCGAGATCACCGCCAAGTAGCCCTACCTCCCCGGCCCCGGGGCCGCAGCGGGTGATACTGGCTGCGTGCGTCACCCGGACGCGATGAGGAGGACGGCGTGGCGGCGATGCCCGAGGGTCTGGATGCGACATCACGGCTCGTGGCGCTCACCCTGCTGCGCCGTGGCCCGCGCTCGCGCGCAGAGCTGTGCCGCGAGCTGGGCCTGTCCTCGGCCAGCCTGACCCGGCTCACCCGCCCCATGCTGGAGGCCGGCATCCTGTCGGAGGGCGATCCGGTGGCACCGCTGACCACCGGCCGCCCCTCACTGCCGCTCAGCCTGGTGCCCGGTGCCGCGCACGTCGTGGGCGTCAAGCTGGTCACCGGCCGGGCGCACCTGGTGCTCACCGACCTCTCGGCCACCGTGCTGGACCGCCTCGAGGTGGACGACGAGCTGGACAGCCCGGAGCGCGCTGCCCAGGTGCTGGCCCGGGCGCTGGATCGCTGGGCGGACCACCGTCCCAGCGGCCTGGGCATCAGTCTGGGAGCCGACGTGGACCGTGACGGCCGGGTGGGTTCCGCCCCCTTCCTGGGCTGGCCCGCCAGCCGGTTGCCGCAACTGGTGCAGCAGGCCACCGGCCTTCCCGCCGTGGCCGGGAACGACGTGAACGCACTGGCGGTGGCCGAGCACTGGTTCGGGGCGGGGCGTGAGCTGTCCGACTTCGCCGTGATCACCGTGGGCATGGGGATCGGGCTGGGACTGGTCTGCAATGACCAGATGGTTCCGGGTCACGACGGGCGCGCCGGGATGGTGGGGCGGATGTGCTTGCCCGGCGGCACCGCCGGTGAGCTGCTGGCCGACCGGGCGCTGGCGGCACGACTGGGCAGGGAGCTGGGCGAAGCGGTCAGCGTCGAGGACCTGCCCCTGCTCGCCTCGCGGCCCGAGGCCGCCGGGGTGCTGCGTGCTGCGGCCCGTGACCTGGGCCACCTGGCGGCCCAGGTCGGCATGGTCAGTGCCCCACGACGCGTGCTGGTCACGGGGGAGGGGATCGGCCTGCTGATCCGCCATCAGGAGGAGGTGCTGGCCGGCCTGCAGGAGCTGGCCGGTCCTGGTGCCCCCGAGCTGGTGCTGGAGGAGCTGGAGTTCAGCGAGTGGGCCCGGGGCGCCGCCTGCCTGGCGATCCGGGAACTGCTGGCCGGCTGAGTCTCACTCCGCGCGCATCACGCGCGACTTCGGGGAGAGCACCGTGGCACGCTCCGGGACGTCGTCCATCACCGTGGCATTCGGGCCGATCGAGACATGGTCGCCGATGGAGACGTCGCCCAGCACACAGGCATTGGCACCCACCGAGACATTGCGTCCCAGTTTGGGCGCCTCGGAGGCATAGCGCGCCGGGTCGCCGGAGATGGCGCCCAGCGTCGCCCCCTGGCGGATGATGCAGTCGTCGCCGATGCTGCTGAAGGGGTGGATCACGATGCCGTGCTGCTCCACGATCCGCACCCGCCGGCCCACCTGGACGGTGTCGGGCAGGTCGATGCCGTAGACATTGCGGCAGACCAGTTGGCCAGCCCTCGAGAGGGCACCCGCCACACGACGAACCGGGGCCGGACCGTCACCCTCACGGGCCCAGGCGCCCACCCGGTTGGCCGCCAGCGCCTGGAAGCCGGGGCGCAGCGCCCCGTCATTGGCCCGCATGTCCTCGCGCAGCGTCGCCAGCAAGGGCACCCGTTCGGTGAGCCGTCGCACGACGGGATTGCCGGGCGCAGCGGAGATCCGCTGCGCCCAGCCGGGCCCGTGGTGGATGTCGGCCGGTTCGTCGGTCCTGGCGTCCTGCTCCATGTCGTCCCCCGATGCGTTCTGGTTCAGCTCTGTTCGCGCAGCACCTGGTCCACCAGATGGCGTGCGATCGGCATCGCCGAGGTCGCCGCCGGGGAGGGTGCATTGCACACGTGCAGCATGCGCTCGGTCTGCAGGAAGTGGAAGTCCTCCACCATGGTCCCGTCGGAGCGCACCGCCTGGGCACGGATGCCCGCCGGGTAGGGCAGCAGGTCCTCGCGGCCCAGCTGCGGGCAGTACTTGCGCACCCGCTTCAGGTAGCCGGACTTGTTGACCGAGTCCCACTGCTCGCTGATCCCGGTGCGCAGCATCCCCTTGGCCAGGCGCCAGAAGCCGCCGAAGCGGGCCACCTCCACCATGTCGCGCGGGGAGACCGAGAGCCGCGGGTAGCCGTCGCGGGAGAAGCCCATGACGGCATTGGGGCCCACCGTGATGCTGCCGTCCATCATCGGCGTGAGGTGCACGCCGAGGAAGGGCAGGTCAGGGTCGGGCACTGGGTAGATCAGCGTCTGCACGATCTGGGAGTGCTGCGGCGCCAGCCGGTAGTACTCGCCCCGGAAGGGGACCATGCGGAAGTCCGGCTCCAGCCCCGCCATGGTGGCGAGCCGGTCGGCCTGGATGCCGCCGCAGACCACCAGCTGCAGGCCGTAGACCCGCTCGCGGCCGCCGGCGGCGGTACCCAGGTCCACCGAGACCTCGCTGAGCGACTCGTGGATGCCCACGACGGGGGCGCCCAGGCGCACCTCGCCGCCCGCCTCGGTGATCCGGCGGACCATCGCCGCGCAGACCTCGCGGTAGTCGACGATGCCGGTGGAGGACAGGAAGATGGCACCCAGGCCCACCACGGCGGGCTCACGTCGGCGCAGCTCCTCGGCGTCCACCAGCTGCACGTCCAGCTCGTTGACCAGGGCGCGCTCGTAGAGCTTGTGCATCCGCTCCAGCTCGAGCTGGTTGGTGGCGACGATGAGCTTGCCGGTGTTGCGGTAGGCGATGCCGTTGGCGTCGCAGAAGTCGCGGGTCCACTGGGCGCCCTGCTTGCAGAAGCGTGCCTTCATCGATCCGGGCGCGTAGTAGATGCCCGCGTGGATCACGCCGGAGTTGTGCCCGGTCTGGTGGGCCGCGACGTGGTCCTCCTTGTCCACCACCAGCACGGAGCTGCCCGGCCGGCGCTGCAGCAGCTCCAGCGCGGTGGCCAGGCCCACGATGCCGGCCCCCACCACGATCGCGTCGTGGCGGGTGGCGCCGGCCTGGTTCGGCTCGCTCATGCCCGGCCCCCGAGCGGGAACAGGGCGTCCTGCTCGGCGCGCAGCCGGTCGGCCAGGCGCCCGGCGGGCACCTCGACGTCGGCGTAGCCGATCACCTCGTCCTGGGCGATGTCGCGCTTGAGCACGCAGCCCTCGGCCAGGCCCAGCGGCAGCAGGTTGTCACGACGCTGCACCTCGGCCTTCTCGCAGACGCCGTAGTAGTCGTAGCCGCCCTTGGCATCCAGGGCCTGACCGGCCTTCAGCGGCCGCTTGGCCATCGGCACCACCTCGACGCGCGGCCCGTCGGGCAGCGGCTTGATGCACGCATCACCCAGCAGCACCGCACGGGCGATGGTGGTGGGCACCTCGAAGTGGCACAGGTGGTAGGGCGTGTAGAAGGGGTACAGCGGCCCCTCGCCCAGCTTGTACAGGTTGAGGTAGTGCTGCTGCTTCGGGTCGTCCTGGGTGGCGAGCACGTAGACGCCGGGGCCGGGCTTGGCCTTGACCACGTAGTCCACGGCGCCGCCCAGGGCAAGCAGCTCGTCGAGGTCGTACATCTGCGCCAGCTCGTCCACGTGGCCCTCGTGGTCCCGTCCCAGGCAGCCACGACGGTGCACGCCCAGGCCGGCCGCATTGGCCACCAGCGCCTGCTCCACCGAGACCTTGGTGCCGTCGGCGAAGGAGGTCACCATGTGCGGGTCCTGGCCCCACTTCTCGGCGAAGCCCTTCTGGGTGGTGGGGTTGCGGTACTCGTCCTGCAGACCCTTGATGTTGCCCGCCACCAGCGGGCGCAGGCCCAGGCCGCGCACGAAGCGGATCAGGTTCATCTGCACGCCGGGCTGGTCGCCGTCCATGCCGGTGTAGACCACGCCGGCGGCCTCGGCCCGCTTGCTCAGGATGGTGCCGATGGTGGCGTCCACCTCGGCATTCATCAGCACCAGGTGCTTGCCGTTCTCGATGGCCGACAGCGCCAGCTCCGCGCCGAAGTCGACGCTGCCGGTGGCGTCCACCACCACGTCGACGCCGTCGGCGCCGGTGAGCACAGTGTGGTCGGTGGTGACGGCCACCTGGCCGGCGGCGACCGCACGGTCCAGGTCGGCGGAGTTCTCCACGTCGACCACCTGGTCGGCGCCGTAGCCGGCGTAGTCCAGGGCGGCGTGGGCCTTCTCGGGGCTGCGGGCGTGCACCGCGGCCACCACCATGCCGGGGGTGGTGTGGTGGATGTGGTTCATCATGCCGCGGGCCATGAAGCCCGGGCCCACCACGCCCACCCGGATCGGATTGCCCTCGGTCTGGCGACGCTCCAGCAGGGTGTCGGTGATGATCACTTGCCGAACTCCTTGCCGTCCCAGTCGGGCCAGGTGCGGTCCTTCTCGCTGATGACCGTGACCTCGCCGGGCCACTGCAGGCCGAAGGCCGGGTCGTCGTGACGCTGGCCGCGCTCCAGCTCCGGGGCGTAGGAGTCGCTGACCTGGTAGGTGATCAGGGTGTCGTCGGTCATGGTCAGGTAGCCGTGGCCGCAGCGCGGCGGGATCCACAGCGCGCGATGGTTCTGGTCGCTGAGCTCCACCATGGCGTACTTGCCGTAGGTGGGGGAGTCCTCGCGCAGGTCGAGGCAGCAGTCGACGATGGTGCCCTTCATGCAGCGCACCAGCTTGCCCTCCGAGGAGGGTGCGATCTGGCGGTGCATGCCGCGCATGGTTCCCGCCTTGTGGTTGTGCGACATGTTGGCCTGCGGGAACTGCGTGGGCAGTCCGTGGTCGGCGAACTCGGTCTCGTCGAAGATCCGGGTGAAGAAACCACGGTCGTCGCTGAAGGGCTTGATGTCGATGATCCAGCAGCCCTCGACCTCGGTGGGGGTCCATTCCATGTCAGTTCTCCTTCTTGGTCCAGAAGAGGTCGGGCGTGACCTGCTGGGTCTCGAGCAGGTACTCGATCTGCGTCAGGCGGGTGTGGCCGCGGCCGGTGAAGATCTCCGGGGTCAGCTGGATGGCCTCGAAGACCTCGTGCAGCTGCTTGGCGCCGGCGGCCAGGTCCCAGTCGGTGGAGTAGCCCAGGGTCTCGCCGATCTTGTCGAAGTTCACCCGGTAGGAGCGGTTGTCGGCACCGGGCTCGCCGAAGCTGAGCTCGCAGCCGGTGAACTCGCGCGCCACCGTCTCGGCGATCTCGCGCACGGTGTAGTTCTGCTCGTTGGAGCCGACGTTGAAGACCTCGGAGTGCACCTTGTCCAGCGGGGCGTCGAGCACCGCGCGGATCGCCTTGGCGATGTCCAGGCCGTGCACCATGGGACGCCACGGGGTGCCGTCGGAGGTCATGGCGATCTTCCCGGTGGTCCAGGCCAGGCCCGACAGGTTGTTCAGCACGATGTCGAAGCGCTGGCGCGGCGAGGCGCCGAAGGCGGTCGAGTTGCGCAGCGCGGTGGGGTGGAAGTTGTCGTCGGCCAGCTTCCACAGGTCGCCCTCGGTGAGCACCTTGCACTTGGCATAGGCGGTCTGCGGGTTCACCTCGCTGGTCTCGTCGACGATGCCGTCGGCCACGCCGTAGGCGGAGCAGCTGGACATGTAGACGAAGCGCTCCACGCCGGCGGCCTTGGCCATCTCGGCGACGTGCACCGAGCCCTTGTGGTTGATGTCATAGGTGATCGGGCCCACCAGGTCGCCGGTGGGATCGTTGGACAGCTCGGCCATGGCCACCACCGCGTCGAAGCCCTCGAGGTCGGCGACGGTCAGCTCGCGCATGTCCTTGCTGATGGTCTGCGGCACCATGTCGACGCCGTTGTAGAGCCAGCCGTAGCGGTAGAAGCCGGTGTCCAGCCCCACCACCTCGTGGCCCTGTGCGGCCAGCGTGGGTGCCAGCAGGCAGCCCAGGTAGCCGTCGGTTCCCGTGACCAGGATCTTCATGTCGTTCACCAGACCTTCCAGGGCGCGACGCCGTCGGCCCAGAGCTTCTCGAGTTTGTTCTTGTCCTGCAGGGTGTCCATCGGCTGCCAGAAGCCGGGGTGCTTCCAGGCGTTCAGCTGGCCCTCGGAGGCCAGGCTGCGCAGCGGTTCCTGCTCCCAGATGGTGGAGTCACCGCTGATGTAGTCCATGACGCCGGGCTCCAGCACGAAGTAGCCGCCGTTGATCCAGGCGCCGTCACCGTCGGGCTTCTCCTGGAAGCTGGTGATGGTGCTCTCGCACTTGCCCAGCGTGATCGCGCCGAAGCGGCCCGGGGGCTGCACCACGGTCATGGTGGCCAGCCGGCCCTGCTCGCGGTGGAAGTCGATGCTGGCGCTGATGTCGACGTCGCTGACGCCGTCGCCGTAGGTGAAGCAGAAGGTCTCGTCGCCGATGTAGTCGCGCACCCGCAGCAGGCGGCCCCCGGTCATGGACTTGCCGCCGGTGTGGACCACGGTGACCTTCCACGGCAGCGCCGAGCACTTGTGCACGGTGCGCTCGCCGGTGGACAGGTCGAAGGTGATGTCGGAATAGCGCATCGCGAAGTTCGCGAACCAGTCCTTGATGACGGTGCCGCGGTAGCCGGCGCAGACGATGAACTCGTCGATGCCGTGCGCGGCGTACTCCTGCATGATGTGGAACAGGATCGGACGGCCTCCCACCTCCACCATGGGTTTCGGCTTGGTGCCCGTCTCCTCGCTGAGCCGGGTGCCCAGACCTCCGGCCAACAGAACTGCCTTCATTCCCCATCCCCCCTGGATGCGCATCGTGGCCCGCCGGCGTCCCGAGCCGCCCAGACCTTCCCGACCGACACTAGGCCCCGGCGGGTCAGTGCTGTTTCGCGCCGGATCTGAAGCTCTGCTGGATGTCTGGCGTGATCCGGGGCTCGTGGCCCGGTCGGTGCATAGGGTCGGGACCTGTATGCCAGAAACCAGCCCTGGAGGCCTGATGCCCGCAGTCACCGTCGTGATGCCCACCTATCTGCGGCAGGAGTACCTGCGCGGGGCGCTGGACTCGTTGGTGCGCCAGGAGTTCAGTGACTTCACAGCTTTGGTCTGTGACAACGCGAACTCCGCCGAGACCCGCGACCTGGTGGCCTCCTATGGTGACGACCGGCTGGTCTACGTTCCCCGCGAGGAGAACCTGGGCCTGGTGCGCAACTCGCTGGAGGGCTTCCGCGCGGCACGCACCGAGTTCGTCACCAAGCTGGACGACGACGACGAGTTCGAGCCCGGCTACCTGAAGCGCGCGGTCGAGGCCTTGCGCGCCCACCCCGACGCGGCCTTCGCCTTCACCGACATGCGCTGGATCGGCCCCTCGGGCGAGGACCTGCACGAGGTGCAGCAGCAGCAGGACGAGTCGCACGGCTACGACCGCCTGGTGGAGGGGATGTACCGTCCGCTGACCACCCTGCTGGTGCACGGCGTCGTGGCGCTGAACGCCACCGTGCTGCGCACCTCCGCGCTGGACTGGGCCGCACTCGACGAGGACACCGCCACCGCCTTCGACCTGCACATCCTGCTGGAGGCGGCCCGCACCGGCGGGGGCGCCTGGCACGTGGCCGAGCGCCTGGTGCGCTACCGCGTGCACCCGGCCACCGACTCGGTGCTCAACTACGAGCGCCAGCTGCGCGGCCGGCAGGTGGCGCTGGCCCACGCGCTGACCGATGCCGCACCCTTCGACCGGCCCGCCCTGGAGGCGGCACAGACCAATACCGCGCTCACCCTGTCGCGCGTGCTGCTCTCCGAGGGGGATGCTCGCGCCTCGCGACAGGCCCTGGCGCCGGCGCTGCGTGGAGCCGTGAAGCCGGCTGCCTTCCGGCTGGCCGCCCTGGGCGTGCTGCCCAGCGGCCTGACCCGTTCGGTGATGGAGATCCGCGGGGCGCGGTGGCGCAAGCGCCACGGGATGGGTCCCACCTCGCCGGCCCCGCGCACCGCCGCCCAGGCCACCGGCGGCTCCGACGGCTGAGCGTCCCCGGGTGGCCTCGTGCGGCGCCGACCTGTCGGTGGGGCCGACTAGAGTGGGGCGGCCAGCAGCCAACACCGCCCGGAAGTGAGCCCGTGACCGTCCACCCACCGCTGCGCCTGTCCGCGCCCAGCCGCCCCGACGCCGTCGTGGTGGACACCCCGGTGGTGCTGGCGCCGATGGCCGGCATCACCAACCCGGCCTTCCGCCAGCTGTGCGCCGAGCAGGGGGCCGGGCTCTACGTGTGCGAGATGATCACCAGCCGTGGCCTGGTGGAGGGCGACCGCAAGACGAAGAAGATGCTGGGTTTTGCCCCCAACGAGAAGGTGCGCAGCGTCCAGCTCTACGGCGTGGACCCCACCATGGTGGCCCGGGCCACCACCATCCTGTGCGAGCAGTACGGCGTGAACCACGTGGACCTGAACTTCGGCTGCCCGGTGCCCAAGGTCACCCGCAAGGGCGGCGGGGGAGTGCTGCCCTGGAAGCGTGACCGGCTGCGCGACATCCTCGTCGCCACGGTCCGGGCGGCCGACGCCTTCGGGGTTCCGGTGACCATGAAGACGCGGATCGGCATCGACGCGGACCACATCACCTACCTGGACTCCGGTCGGATCGCCGAGGACGCCGGCGTGGCCGGCATCTGCCTGCACGGGCGCACCGTGAACCAGGCCTATGCCGGCGAGGCCGACTGGGAGGCGATCGCCCGCCTGGTGGAGCACGTGGACATCCCGGTGATGGGCAATGGCGACATCTGGGAGGCCTCCGACGGGCTGCGGATGATGGAGCAGACCGGTTGCGCCGCCGTCGAGGTGGGCCGTGGCTGCCTCGGTCGCCCCTGGCTCTTCCGCGACCTGGCCGCCGCCTTCGCCGGCGAGCAGGTGCGCACCCTGCCGACCCTGGGCGAGGTGGCCGCCATGGTGCGCCGCCACGGCGAGCTGCTGGCCGGCGTGATGGGTGAGCAGCACGGCCTCACCGACCTGCGCAAGCACATGGCCTGGTACTTCAAGGGCTTCCCGGTGGGCGGCGAGCTGCGCCACCAGCTGGGCATGGTGAGCGACTTCGAGACCTTCGACGCGCTGCTGGCCCAGCTGGACCCGCAGGCACCCTTCCCCGAGGCAGAGCTGGGCCGGCCCCGCGGCCGCCAGGGGACCCCGCGCGAGCGCGTCATCATGCCGGAGGGTTGGCTGGCCGACACCTCCGGCACGGACCTGGACCTCAGCGATGCAGAGAGCGACGTCTCCGGAGGCTGACATGTGCACCGACGAGCCCGATCTCCCCATGCCCGCCGAGCCGGCGGTCCGGCCCGGCTCGCCCGAGGTGATGCCGCGGGCCGTCCAGTGGGCGCGCACCATGGCGGGCCACGGTGACGAGCACCTGGTCAGCGCCCATGCCGACTCCCATGCCAGCTTCCAGCCCGGCCCGGTGCTGGGTCGCCAGGCGCGTGAGGAGCGCGAGGCGCTGCTGCTGCGCCCGGGTGCCACTCTGGCCCGTGGTGCCGGGAACCGGGCCGTGGAGGAGGAGCCGGACTCCGAGCGCACCTGTTTCGAGCGCGACCGGGACCGGATCGTCCACTCCCCGGCCTTCCGTCGGCTGGCCGGCAAGACCCAGGTGGTGGTCTATCCCACCGACCACCAGCGCACCCGGCTCACCCATGCCCTCGAGGTGGCCCAGGTGGCCACGTCCATCGCCCGCGGCGTGGGTGCCAATGTCAGCCTGGCCGATGCCATCGCGCTGGGCCACGACTGCGGTCACGGGCCGGGCGGGCACGCCTCCGAGGACGCCTTCGACCTGTTCATCCCGGAGGGCTACGACCACGGTCCGTGGGGTGCCGACGTGGTGCTCACCGACTTGAACCTGTGCCGCGAGACCCTCGACGGGATCCGCAACCACTCCTGGAGCCGCCCCGCGCCCTCCACCGTCGAGGGCGAGATCGTCAGCTGGAGCGACCGGATCGCCTACTGCGCCCACGACCTGGAGGACGCGATCCACGCCGGGATCGTCACCACCGACGACCTGCCGCCCGAGGTGGCCGGCATCGCCGGGATCGGGCGACGCGCGCAGCTGGGCACCTTCATCCGCGCGGTGGTCACCACCACGGTCACCACCGGCCGGGTCGGGATGGACCCCGAGACGGCTGCCGCCCTGGCCGCGCTGCGTCGCTTCAACTACGAGCGGATCTACACCCGGCCCGACTCGGTGGCCCAGTCCCACGCCGTCGTCGAGGTGCTGCGCGGGTTGGTGGAGCGCTATGCGGCCCGTCCGGAGCTGATGCCGCCGGACTACCGCTGGGAGGACACGGTGCGCGGGGCCGTCACCTATGTGGGTGGCATGACCGACCGGTTCGCCTTCGAGCAGGCCGAGCAGCTGCTGGGCTGGAGCGCCGACCGGCTGCCGAAGGGCATCGGGCGCGGCGCCTGATCCCTCGATCACACCTCAAGGTCCGGGTGCAGCGCCGCCCGGCGCCTCGCTAGCGTGGTTCCGTCCGGCCACGGGTCCGCGGGGGAGGTGGAGATGGCTGCGCAGCGAAAGTCCGATCCGACGATCATCGTCGTGCTGCTGATCTGCGTCCTGATGGGGATGTGGCAGGGAGCGCGCGGCATGGTGCAGAAGGCCTCGGTGGGTTTCGGCTCCGGCCAGGTCCGCGTCGAGGGCACCGACGTGGAGCGAGGCACCATCCGGGTGGCCAGCAAGGCGTGCAAGGACACCCCTGACGCCCTCGACACCGTGCGATGGAGCGTGAAGAATTCCGCGGGCACGCAGGTCTACAGCACCACCAGGCCGGTGGTCTCCGGCCGCGACGCGCAGGTGGTCACGCTCGGCTCCGGGCTGCCGGCGGACCGCTACACGATCAGCGTGACCTGCCTGGCGGACCAGGAACAGGTGGGCCAGACGCACACCACCACGGCGGTGCTGGGCAGCACCCCACAGGGCTGGGGCCAGGACGGCACCCGTCGCCCCGGGCTGCCGAAGACCGGCAACTGAGGCCGACCTCAGGGATGGAGACGCTCGGCCAGGTCGGGTGGTAGCAGCCGGCCGCGTCGCATCAACTGGTTGGCCACCGCCACCGTCAGGTTCTGCCCGGCCATGATCCCCACCAGCACCAGCAGCTGGGCCGCACCGGCCTGCAGTGCGCTGCCACCACCCAGCAGGACACCCACGAAGGCACCCGGCAGGGTCACCAGACCCACCGTGCGGGTCTGGTCCAGGTTGGGCACCAGGGCCTCCTGGGCGGTCTCCGCGGTGACCAGCTCGACGGCCTGGCGTCGCACCATGCCCAGCGCCAGGGCCGCCTCGTAGCTGCCGATGTCGTCGCGCAGGGCCGCGAACTGGCGCCGTCCGAACAGGGTGTGGGCACTCATCATGTTGCCGATGATGATGCCGGCCACCGGCACCAGGGCCGGTGCGGTGAAGGGCGAGGCCCCGGTGCCGAAGACCACCAGCAGCACCGGCAGCACGCCGCAGGCCATAGCCAGCGCCGTCCACGGCCAGGCCCTCCTCACTCCGGTGCGGCGGGTGGTGGTCCAGACCGCGACGGCGAACATCAGCAGGCAGAAGCCCAGGGCGGCCAGCAGGTGGCGCATGCAGAAGACGATCACCAGGCTGACCACGGCGAGCTGCAGAGCAGCCCGCAGTGCGGCCACCACTGACTCCTTCGCCAGGCCCAGACCGGCGAGTCGGGAGGAGGCCGCCGCCAGCACGACGAGCAGGACCAGCGCGAGCAGCAGGGGCCATCCGAGGGAGACGATCACGACAGTGATGCTGCCACCTGCCGCTGACACCACGCTGGCAGGCGTCGTGCCCGGTCGGCGATACACTCGCCGTCATGGCCGGACGGATCAACGACGAGGACATCGCGCTGGTCCGGGAACGCGCCCGGATCGACGACGTGGTGAGCTCCTATGTCACCCTCAAGCCGGCCGGCGGAGGATCGTTGAAAGGGCTGTGCCCCTTCCACGACGAGAAGACCCCCAGCTTCCAGGTGACGCCCGCGCGCGGCCTGTACTACTGCTTCGGCTGCGGTGAGGGCGGCGATGCCATCGGCTTCCTGCAGAAGGTGGCCAACCTGACCTTCACCGAGGCGGTGCAGCAACTGGCCGACCGCACCGGCGTCCAGCTGCGGATCACCGACGACGGCGGACCGCGCCAGGAGCCGGGCCTGCGGGTGCGGATCATGGAGGCCAATGCGGCTGCTGCTGAGTTCTACACCACGATGCTGATGAGCCGCGACGCGCTGGCCGCCCGGCAGATGCTCGACGGGCGCGGCTTCGACAAGGCTGCCGCGGACACCTTCGGGGTGGGTTATGCACCACGTGGTGGCCGAGAACTGAAGAACCACCTGAACCGGATGGGCTTCAAGGACGCGGAACTGGTCAAGGCCGGACTGATCCGCGAGCACGGCCACGACTTCTTCCAGGGACGGGTGCTGTGGCCGATCCGCGACTCCGGCTCCTCGGTGCTGGGCTTCGGCGCGCGTCGGCTCTACGACGACGACCGGATGCCCGCCAAGTACCTCAACACCCCCGAGACCCCGGTCTACAAGAAGTCGCACGTGCTCTACGGGCTGGACCTGGCGCGCCGCAACATCGGCAAGAAGAGCCAGGCGGTGGTGGTGGAGGGCTACACCGACGTGATGGCCGCCCACCTGTCCGGGGTGGACACCGCGGTGGCCTCCTGCGGCACCGCCTTCGGCGATGACCACGCCCGGATGCTGCAGCGCCTGATGGGCAACCAGGGCGCCTTCTCCGGAGAGGTGATCTTCACCTTCGACGGCGACCAGGCGGGCCAGAATGCCGCCATCAAGGTCTTCCAGGGCGATTCGAACTTCATCGCCCAGACCTATGTGGCCGTCGAACCCAGCGGGCTGGACCCCTGTGACCTGCGGCTGCAGCAGGGCGAGGCGGCGGTGCGCGAGCTGGTGGGCCGCCGGGTTCCGCTCTACCGCTTCGTCATGGAGAACACCATCAAGGGCTTCGACCTGGACCGGGTGGACGGCCAGCTGCGGGCCCTGCGCGCCGCCGCGCCGCTGGTCAGCTCGATCCGCGACAGCTCCCTGGTGAACGGCTACCTGCGCGAGCTGGCGCAGATGCTGGGCATGGATGTCGACGACGTGCGTCGTGAGGTCTCGCTCGCGGCCCGCCGAGGACCGCAGGAGCCCCGCCAGCAGCGGGTGCGCGCCGCGGAGCCGGAGGTGGCGGCCGAGCCGGAGCCGGTGCGCAGCGGCACGCCTTGGCCCGACCCGTCGGAGCGCCTGCTGCAGGTGGAGCGCGGCACGCTGAAGCTGATGCTGCAGTACCCGACGTTGTTCGACACCGCCTGGAACGGCGTCGAACCGGACGACTTCAGCCATCCCGCCTATCGCGCGGTCTTCGAGGCGATCCACCAGACGCCCTGGCAGGCGGAACGCTGGAGCGACCTGGTGCGCGAGAAGACCGACGACGAGGTGGTGCAGCAGCTGCTGATCGCCCTGCTGGTGGAGCCGACGCTGCGCGACCCGGACGAGGCCTATGCCACCGCCTACACGGCCCGGCTGCAGCTGCTCACCGCGGAGCGCACCATCCGTGACCTGAAGAGCCGGCTGCAACGCACCAATCCGGTGGACCACGCCAGCGAGCACCGCGCGATGTTCAGCCAGCTGCTGGACCTGGAGGTGCGCCGCAAGCAGTTGCAGCACGCCTCGGTGGGCGTGCTGGACTGAGGACTCGCACCAGCTGGGTGCCGCGTGCGGGGGAGCGGGTGGCGCGACGGCTATCCTCGTCGCTGTGACCCCGCCGATCGCCGCCGTCAACCGCCTCACCCTGCGCGAGCAGGTGCTCAAGGCCCTGCGCACCGCCATCACCTCCGGGGAGATCCCCGCCGGTGCCGATCTCGTGGAGACAGAGCTGGCCGACTCCTACCAGGTGAGCCGGGGCACGGTGCGCGAGGCATTGCGTACGCTGCAGCAGGCTGGTCTGGTGGAGGGGGACGCCCGCGGACGACTGCGGGTGCACCAGCCCTCGCCGCAGGAGGTGCGCGAGCTTTTCATGGTGCGCGCAGCCCTGGAGACCCTGGCCGTGCGCGAGATCGCGGCGGCGCCCGACCGGGACGAGCGACTCGCGCGACTGCGCGAGGTGCTGCCCCCAGAACAGGCCAAGAACTTCCTGACCGCCCTGGACCTTGACCTGGCCTTCCACGAGAGGCTGTGCGAGCTGTCCGGCAATGCCACCCTGCTGGAGCTGTGGCGGGGCCTGGAGAGCCGGATGAGGATCGTGCTGTGCACCGGTGCCGAGGGGGAACCGCTGCCCTTGATGAGCGGCACCCATCACCTGCCCTTCCTCGACTCGATCGGGGACCCCAACGCCCATGAGCCCCATCTGGTGGTCTTCGGGCACATGCAGCAGGCCGCAGGGCACTGGGCCGACGAGGTCGTTGCCGACGACTGACCAGCGTCCCAGCCATTGACCCGCTCACCCTCCTACACATAGTCTCAGTGTCAGTTGTTGACAGTCAACACACAAAGACGTGGAGGTGGCCATGGCCTACCAGACTGGAATCGGACAGCGCACCGCGGTCGTGACCGGGTGCGCGGCACCGCGGGGCATCGGCCTCGCGACCGTGCGGCGCTATGCCCAGGAGGGCTGGGCGGTCGCCATGCTGGACCTGGACCAGACGGCCGTCGAGAAGGTCGCGCAGGAGGTGCGCGATGAGAGCGGCCAGCCGGTGATCGCTCTCGGATGCAATGTCGCCGATCCCGAGTCGGTAGCAGCGGCAGCCCAAGCGGTCCTCGACTCGGACCTGCCTTCGGTCGGTGCCCTCGCGGCCATCGCCGGTGTCGCCTCGCCGGCGTCCTTCCTGGAACTCAGCCTGGAGGAGTGGAACCGGGTCATGGCGGTCAACCTGACCGGGACCTTCCTCACCTGCCAAGCCTTCCTGCCGCAGATGGTCGAGGGCGGCTATGGCCGCATCGTCACCATGTCCTCGGTGACCGCACAGCACGGGGGTGGAGTCTTCTCCAAGACGTCCTACGCTGCGGCCAAGGCCGGCGTCATCGGGCTCACCAGGGGCATCGCCAAGGAGTTCGCGCAGTACGGGATCACCGCCAACACGGTGGCACCCGGAGCGGTCGACACCGACATCCGCGTGGGCAGCACCCCGGAACGTGAGGCCGAGCTGGCCGCCTCTGTGCCACTGGGTCGGGTGGCGAAGCGCGAGGAGGTCGCCGCCCTGTGCGTCTTCCTGTCCAGCGAGGACGCTGGATACATCACCGGCACCACGCAGAGCATCAATGGCGGCACCTACATCGCATGACCAGCGCCAACGAACGAGTGGGGCTCTCGACGATCAGCTTCCGGTTCCGGCCGCTCCCGGAGGCGCTCGAGATCATCGCGCGGCTCGGCGCGGTGGAGGTGGACCTGGGCGCGATCCCCGACGTCACCGACCACGTCCCGGTGCCCTTCACCGGTGACGTGGACCGCTACGTCGACGAGCTCGCGGCGCACGGTCTGCGCTGCGGTGCGGTCAATGCCGACGTCGGTGACCTGAACGATCCTTCCCTCGACGCCGAGATGCTGCGACGCACGGCGCTGCCGCTGCTGGAACTGGCGAGTGCGACGGGCGCGGCCCTGGTCGTCGCCTGTGGTCGTGCGGATCGCGAGCCCTTCGTCGACGAGGAGTCGGACCTGTCATGCATCGGGCAGAACCTCCGACTGCTCGCAGACCTGGCCCGCCCGCTGAGGGTGAGGCTGCTCGCCGAGGTGCTGCACCACCGCCGTTTCATCCACAGCACGCGTCAGGCTGACCTGCTGCTGGCCCGGGTTCCGTCGGAGGAGGTGGGGCTGCTGCTCGACGTGGCTCACGTGGTCGCCTCGGCCGAGGACCCCGCCGAATGGGCGCGCGGCTGTCATGACCGGGTCGAGCGTGTGCACCTGCGCGACGCCGTGCCCGGAGATCTGAACATCGGCATCGGCCGCGGCGCGGTCGACTTCGCCGAGGTGATCCAGGTGCTCGAGGAGTCCGGCTTCGCCGGGAGCTACATCCTCGAGCTCGAGACCCATGACGTGCAGGAGGCCGACCGTGAGGCCGACGCCCTGCGCAGTCGTGACCAGATCGTGGAACTGCTCGAACCCTTCACGAACAGGAAGTGACATGCACGAACGACAGAACGACAAGGACCTGGCCACGCGCGTCCAGACGGTGCGCGACGCGGCCTACCGCATCCGGATGGGAGTCCTCGACGAGGGCGAGGCCCAGGGCGAGGGCTACGTGGGCCAAGGGCTGGGCATCGCCGACGTGCTGGCCGCCATCTACCGCGACCAGCTCCGCTACCGCGCCGACGACCCCGAATGGGAGGACCGGGACCGCTTCCTGCTGTCCATCGGCCACTACGCGCTGGCCATCTACGCAGCACTTGCCGAGGCCGGCGTGATCCCTCGGGAGGAGCTCGACACCTACGCTGCCGACGACTCCCGGCTTCCCATGTCGGCCATGTCCAGCTACACGCCGGGCGTCGAGATCTCCGGCGGCTCGCTCGGGCACGGACTGGGCCTGGGGGTCGGGATGACGCTCGGCCTGCGAACCCAGCAGCGCACCGACCAGAAGGTCTTCGTCCTGTTCGGCGACGGAGAGCTGAACGAGGGCTCCACCTGGGAGGCCGCCATGAGCGCCGCGCACTGGCAGCTGGGCAACCTCATTGCACTCGTGGACATGAACGGCCTGCAGGCCGACGGCCCCACCCAGCAGGTGATGGCCAACGAACCGCAGCACGAGCGCTGGGCCTCCTTCGGGTGGCACACGCAGCGCGTCGACGGGAACGACCCGGAGGCGCTGATTCGCGCACTCGACGCGGCGGTCGACGAGTCCCAGGCAACGGGACGTCCACACATGATCATCTGCGACACCAGGGTCGGCAAGGGCGTGCCCATGCTGGAGACCCGCGAGAAGCTGCACTTCATGAAGATCGCGGCCGAGGAGTGGAGCGTGTGCAAGCAGCAGCTCACCGACGGCCACCAGGGAAAGGACGCGTGACATGACCAACGCACCCGAGCAGACCCCGGTCCCCACCGACGTGGCCGAGAAGGACGCCGAGGGCGCCGCGAAGGCCCCGCTGCGTTCGGCCGCCATGATCGCCTCCATCGCCGATCCCGGTATCCCCACCACCTCGGCACCCTTCGGGCACGCGCTCAACGAGCTGGCCGCGAAGGATCAGCGCATCGTCGGTCTCACCGCCGACCTGGGCAAGTACACCGACATGCACATCTTCGCCAAGCAGAATCCCGATCGGTACTTCGAGATGGGCATGGCGGAGCAGGTGATGATGATGGCTGCCGCGGGCATGGCCGAGGTGGGCCTGGTCCCGTTCGTGTCCACCTACTCGGTCTTCGCGACGCGACGTGCCTACGACTTCATGTGCCTGGACATGGCCGAGCCCAACCTGAACGTCAACATGGTCTGCGCCCTGCCCGGCCTCACCACCGGCTATGGTCCCTCCCACCAGGCCACCGAGGACGTCGCCATCCTGCGTGGCATGCCGAACCTCACCATCCTGGATCCCTGCGATGCGGTGGACATCGAGCAGCTGGTTCCGGCCGTCGCTGCGGCCCCCGGCCCCAGCTACACCCGTCTGCTGCGCGGCAAGGTCCCGCGCGTGCTGGACGAGTACGACTACTCCTTCGAGCTGGGCAAGGCGAAGGTCGTCCGGCCGGGTCGTGATGTCGTGCTGGTGTCCTCCGGCCTGATGACCATGAGGGCGCTGCTGGCAGCCAAGGAGCTCGAGAAGCACCATGTCGATGCCGCCGTCGTGCACTGCGCGACGCTCAAGCCCTTCGACGAGGAGACCGTCGTCCGCGAGGTCGACACCGACCGCGTGGCCTTCACCCTGGAGAACCACACCGTGGTGGGGGGACTGTTCGAGGCGACCGCCAGTGCGCTGGTGAAGCGGGGCATCGGGCGTCAGGTGCACCCCATCGGGCTGCCCGACGAGTTCATCGACGCCGGCGCCCTGCCGACGCTGCACGAACGCTACGGCCTATCCACCGACGCGGTGGTGAGGCGGGTCCTGCAGGAGGCCAAGCAGTAGCGGACCAACAGCGGCGATGGCCCGCAGGCACCTGCCTGCGGGCCATTGCGGTGTCTGCGTCCCGGTGGCCGCGGCACGTGCCCGAGTGATGGCGGGAGCCGGAGGCCACCATGACCGTGCTGCCGGACCTGTCACAGGCCCAAGGTTGAAGGCCAGGGCTGGCTGCCCGCCGCAGGGAGTCATCCGCGCAGGGCCCAGGGAGAGCTCCGGCCGAGGCGGGGAGAGGCGAGTGTCGACGGGTCGGCCACCGGGGCGCCTGAGGAGACCTGCTGGCCCTGAGCGCTGGGACTCCTGGTTCGGCTCTCGGGCACACGACGACGGGGCGGCACCCGCAGGGGTGCCGCCCCGTAGCGGACCGTCAGAAGAAGAGGGCGAGAGCGCTGCAGAAGGCCAGGCCGATCAGGGCCAGGACGGACTGGGCCATCGTGTACACCTGGAAGGCACCACGGGTGGTGAGGCCCAGCATCTGCTTGAAGATCCAGAAGGTGTTGTCGGTGACATTGCCGCCGAAGGCGGCGCCGGAGGAGGCAGCCAGCAGGATGAGAACCGGCGGAAGACCGGTGGAGACCACCACAGGGGCCAGGATCGAGGCGCCGGTCATGGCGGCCACCGAACCAGAACCCTGGGCGATGCGCAGGATCGCGGCCACCAGCCAGGCCAGCAGGATGGGGATGCCGGCATTGGCCTCGAAGAGCTTGGCCAGCATGTCACCGATGCCCACCTCGGTGATGACCTGTCCGAGCGAGCCGGCGACGCCCGTGAAGAGCAGGATGGAACCGGAGGTCTGCGCACCCTGGGTGATGATCTCGTCCACCCCGTCCCGGGTCACCATGGGGATCGTCTCGACGATGCCGATGGCGAGGCCGATCAGGAGCGCGACCACGGGATTGCCCAGGAACTTGATCGGGGCGGGGGAGCTGCCCAGTGCGAGCCGGCAGACGGTGTCGATGATGATCAGCAGGATGGGCACCAGGATGGGCAGCATCGCCACGATGATCGGCAGCCGTGTCTGGTGGGAGTCCCAGCGGTCCTTGGACTCGGCGGCCTCTTCGGCCAGCGCGGCGGTGACGACATCGTACTCACGGGCCTGCTCGGCGGCGCCGTACAGGTCGGTGCCGAGCTTGCCGCCCTGTCGGACGCTCTCACGCACCTCTGCGTCCGCGGCGAGCGCCTCCTCGCGGCTGACGTGGACGTAGCCAGAGCCGGGCTCCTCGTCCTTGGCAGGATTCCAGGTGCGGTCGGTGATGAGGGTGTGCACGAAGATGCTGCTCATCACCAGGAAGATGCCCGAGGGGATGCCCCACAGGAGCATCGTGCCCATGTCGATCTTCAGGGATGCGGCCATGGCCAGGGCGGCCGCGCCGGGGATGACCATGAGCAGGCCGACCTCGAGGCCGATGGCGAGGGCGCCGGCCAGGGGAGCGACACTGCGCTTGGTGCGTTGGGCGATGGCCTTGGCGATGGGCGCCATGATCACCAGGGCGACGTCGAAGTAGATCGACGGGAAGATGATGCCGGAGGAGAGGCCCAGGATGTAGGCGGAAGCCTTCGGTCCGCCCATCTTGAGCAGCCCGTCCACGACCCGCTTCATGGTGCCGTTGGCGGAGAGCAGAGCTCCGATCATGACGCCGAAGCCGATGATGAGACCGACCTCCGCCATCAGGTTGCCGAAGCCCGTGCTGACGGCCACCACTGAATCGGTGGGGCCGAGGCCACCGGCCACGCCAAGGTAGAGCGCTCCCACCACCAACGAGATGACGGGGTTCACCTTGGCGATCACGATCAGCAGGACGATGCCGATGATCGCAATGGCCAAGTGCAGGAGGATTGCGAGGTTCACGGGGTGTCTCCGTTCCAGAACGACGGTGTTCCAGCGGGGTCGTGGGGGTCCAGCGACCTAGGTGCTCAGCTTGCTCAAGCGTAGAAAGGCCACGTTCAACTGTCAACAGTCAACGAATGCTTGTGGAGAAGAACGTGTTGTCCGGATGTTGCTCCACAGATCGGCCGGGTCATCTTCTCCTACGGCTGCGGCACGACGAGGCTCGGGGCATGACGATGATCACCACCAACCGAGACCTGCCCGAGCTGCTCAGCCACGACGAGGAGTGCCACCTGGCGGCCTGGATCGAGGCCGGCGTGCTGGCTCGCGCCGCGCTCGACGAGGGCGGAACCGGTGCCCCGGCGGAGGAGCTCGAAGCCCTGGCGCGGGCGGGGGAGGCGGCCTGGCATCGGTTCCTGGAGGCCAATGTCCGTCTGGTCGCGCAGATGGCCCGGCGTGCGGCCGCGGGCCGCGACATCGATCCCGATGAGCTCTTCCAGGAGGGGATGGTGGCGCTCGCCGAGGCCCTGCGCCGGTGGGACCACCGTCGAGGGCTGCGGTTCAGCACCTACGCCACGCCCTGGGTGCGCAATGCCCTGACCCTCCACCTGGCCCGGCGCGGCGGGCGGGTGGAGGGGCCGACCCACCGCCCCAGGATGGCCCGTCGACTGCGGGAGGACCGGGCGCGGCTGGAGGCGGAGCTGGGTCGCCACCTGAGCGATGCCGAGTTCGCGCACCGGGTCGGGCAGCAGACCGAACGGGTGCAGCTGCTGCTGGCCAGCGGCGTGCACCGGTCGCTGGAGGAGCTGGACTTTGAACCCGTGGCGGCGGAGCGGCCTGAGGACCTGCTGGAGCGCTCGGAGCCGTGGTGGCTGGGCGAGCTGCCCCGTCACGAGGCCGACCTGCTGCGCTGGCGCTATGGGGTGCACGACGGCCAGCCGCGGACCCACGCAGAGGTGGCCCGGCTGGTGGGGGTGAGCCCGGCGACGGCGGCCAGGATGGAGCGCCGCGCCCTGCTCTCCGCACGGCGGCTGATCGAGGGTGCGGGGGAGCGGGCGGCCTGAGTCACGCCGGGCACAGGGCAGAATGGGGCCATGGCCTTCTTCCGTCGTCCCGACTCCTCCGTGGTTGCCGACTACCAGGCGCAGACCGGCACCAGGCCGCGCGTGATGGGCTGGGCCAGCGGGCCCCGGGTGGAGCTGCTGGCCTTCCCCGACCGCTTCGCCGTCCGCTTCGGCGACCAGCCTTGGCAGGAGATCGGCTGGCACCAGGTGCGCAGCGGCGGGTGGCGCAGCGAGGGGGAGATCCACTGGCGGCTGGTGGACGGGGGCCGTGACAGCTACCACGTCACCGACGAGCGGAACTTCCCCGAGGTCTTCCGCGAGCGGGTGCAGGCCTCCATCGCGCTGGACGAGAGCTTCGAGCTGGAGACCGGCGGCGCGGTGCAGGTCAGTGCGCGGCGCGACCTGTCGCAGAGCGAGCCACGTCTGATCTGGACGACCATCGCGGTCCGCGGTGCGAGCCTGAACGACCCCGCCACGAGGCAGTTCGCCGAGCGCATCGAGGCCCAGCTCCGCGCCGATTATGACTTTTGAGCGGGCCTCGTGTAATGTTTCATCTCGCGCTGAGGCGCTGATCCCCTGTAGCTCAATTGGCAGAGCATCTGACTGTTAATCAGAGGGTTACTGGTTCGAGTCCAGTCGGGGGAGCCACCTGAAAGCCCGTCCCACCAGCGGAAACGCTGCCGGGGCGGGCTTTTTCGTACGTTCCTGCCCGAAGGCGGAGCCCTGTGCCAGGGCTCTGCCCATGGTGCTGTGGGCGGCCAGCTGCTGCACCGCCCCGGCTCCAGGCCCGGTCAGTCCTGGCCGGGCAGCTGGCCGGCGGCGTGGCGGGCGGCCACCATGCCGAAGACCAGCCCCTGACCAATGGTGGCGCCGGCTCCCGGGTAGCGGTTGCCGAAGGCATTGGCGGCGACGTTGCCGATGGCGTACAGGCCCCTGCACCACGGAGCCGTCCTCGCGGAGCACCCGGCCCAGGTCGTCGGCCGCCAGCCCGCCGCAGGTGCCCAGGTCAGCGAGCACCACCTCGACGGCGTACAGGGTGCCCGACAGCGGCCGCAGGTTGGGGCTGGGGGTCACGGTGGGGTCGCCGTAGTAGCGGTCATAGGCCGACGCGCCCCGGCCGAAGTCCTCGTCGTGCGCCCGGCCGGCCAGCTCGTTGAAGCGGGCCAGGCTCTGGGTGAAGGTGGCGGGGTCGATGCCCATGGCCGTGGCCAGCTGCTCCGCGTCGCCCCGGTGCGCGATCCCGGCCTCGTACCACTGCCTGGGCAAGGGCATCCGGGGGAAGGCCAGGCCGGCGAAGACATAGCTGTTGCGGTACTGCTGGTCGAAGACGATCCACATCCGCCCCACGGGGTCGCCGGCGAGCTCACGTTCGCGCACCCGCTGCCCGAAGCTCATGTAGTCGGTGGACTCGTTGACGAAGCGTCGGCCGTGGCCGTCGACGATGAACGAACCGGGCAGGGAGCGCTCGGCCAGCATCATGCCGGGCTGCTCGTCGCCCACCGGGGCCACCGCCGGGAACCACCAGGCCTGCTCCAGGCCCGCGAGCCGGGCACCCACCTGCTGGCCCAGCCGCAGCCCGTCGCCCGTGTTGCCGGGGGCGCCGAGCGACCAGCCGGGCTGCCACGCCTCCAGCTGCTCGTCGCGCCGCAGCCGCGCGTCGTGGTCGAAGCCGCCGGCCGCCAGCACCACGCCGCGGCGGGCGCGCACCGTCACGCGTCGGCCCTGCTGCACCAGGACGGCCCCGGTGACCCGGCCGTCGTCGCTCACCAGCTCTGCCACGTCGGTGCAGGTCCACGGGGTGACCCCTCGGTCCAGCAGGGCTCGGTAGATGCCGGCCTGCAGGGCCTGTCCGGTGGCCACGTACGCCCGGCCCAGCGCCATGCCGCCAAGCCCCTCGGCCAGCCGACGCACGATCCGCGGGACGGCCTTGCCCGGTGCCTTGGCCATCAGGTTCATCCAGCGGTAGTCCGGGCTGGTGATGGGCATCGGGACCGGGGCGGACAGGCTCGGCGGGATCAGCCGGGCGCGCTCCTCGCCCAGCTGGGCGGCATCGAAGGGTGCCGACTCCACGCTGCGGCCCGCGGCGGAGCCTCCAGGGATGTCGGGGTGGTAGTCGCTGTAGCCACGCGCCCACACCCAGCGGTTGCGGCAGGTCCGTCGCAGCAGGTCCACAGCGGCTGGGCCATGGTCCAGGTAGGAGTGGTAGCGGCGAGGGTCCGCCGCATCGCCCACCAGATGGTCCAGGTAGGTCCGGGCGGACCCGACGGTGTCGGACGAGCCCTGCTCGGTGAGGATCGCGTTGCCGGGGATCCAGAAGGCGCCACCCGACAGCGCCGTGGAGCCACCGACGTGGGCGGTCTTCTCCACCACGACCACGTCCAGCCCCGCCTCGCGGGCAGCCAGGGCGGCGAATAGGCCGGTACCGGTACCCACCACCAGCAGGTCAGTCTCGACATCCCTGGCCGGCACGGGTGCGAGCGGCGAGCTGGTGGACATGGCGTGCTCCTGACGACGGTGTGAGGATGCCAGTCTGCCCCGTTACCTTGCTGGTGACCCCGTAAGGCGGGGTCACGGTCGCCGGGCCCGGCATGACTTACTGTCC
>NZ_BAAAIX010000020.1:0-63973 GCF_039526385.1 Luteococcus peritonei
CCCGCACTCGCCAGCTGACCCCGCCCTGCAGGATCACCAGCCGTTACACCACTTGCCTGGACTTGACCTGGTGGTTGGAGGATGGGTCCAGCGTCCGCCTAGCGCCACGCCAAGCTGCCGTGAGCGCGATGTCCCTCTCGAAGTCTGAAGTCTTGTACACGCTGGACCAGCAATCCCCCGGATTGCAACGCATCGACGACGCCTTCGAGTTGGGATCGCACCTCATCGCTTCGCCCCCGGCAGTAGCCGTTTCCAGCGCTTGGGCTGCACTGGAGTCGCTCCTGATCGATCCGCAAGAAGCTGACCGCAGCGCTGGCGGACGGGTGGTAGCTGCCGATCGCGCCGCTGCCATCACCGCGGCCGGGTGGCCTCGGGCAGAACTGACTCGCTTGAGCTATCGGTTGGCTGACCCGCACAATGAATGCCCTATGGTCCTTCGACATCAGCTTGAGGAAGCTGGCGAAGACAATGTACGTCGCTGTCACGTTCTGCTGGAGAATTGGGCTTCGGCTGAAGGAGCCGCCGGCCTTCCCCCCCACCGACGTGGCCGCAGTGAACCGAGTGAGTCAGCTGATAAGCAACCCTTCCGCGACGCTGGGACGCGTCCAGACCTATATGCAGGGGTCCTTCCGGCGTCTCTACCGCCAACGCAACCTGATCATGCACGGTGGAGCCGTTCGATCTGTGGCACTGGCCTCCACTGCGAGAACCACGGGCCCTCTCGGGGGAGCCCTGCTAGACCGAATCGTTGTTGCCGCCCACTTGGAGGCACGCTCTCCCCTAGACGCCGTTGCAGCGGCTAGCGTCAACCTGGCGCACAGCCGTCGGTCAGGGGACCTCACACACCTATTCGAGCTGTGAGGGCGTCGAAGACGACCTGCGGCCGATACCCATAGTGCGTCACTCTGTCCTCCCCCCAGCCGGATATCAGCGACCCAGCACCGCAGCCAGCTCGTCCGTCCGGATTCGGATCAACCGCTTGCTTACCCGGTAGCCACGCAGCTCACCTCGCATGATCATGCGTCGGATCGTCACCTCACTCACCGCCAGCGGCTCGGCCGCGTCCTTGATGCTGATGAACTCGGCGTTCCCCCACGTCCCCCCTCGGCTGGGTCCACGTTCCCCCTCGCGACCAAGTTGCGTTCCCCCTCGGGGCATCTGCTGTGCGCTCATGCTTCCCCAAGCCACGAGGGGCACCCGTGGGGCTCAATCCACAGGACATCGCCGTCCTGGACCAGAAGCCCGCTATTGCACGTATATTGCACGGACAAGCAAGAACCGCTCCGACTTGGGAGTCTTCCCTGGTCGGAGCGGTTCCGAGATCGTGCGCGAGAGAGGATTTGAACCTCCACGTCCCAAGGGACACTGGCACCTGAAGCCAGCGCGTCTACCATTCCGCCACTCGCGCATCACTGGGAAACCCAGCTCCAGAAATCTAGCACAGCCCCGGCGGGCAATGCACATCGAGCTCGGTGGGCCCTCCCACCGCAGGCCACAGGCCCTTTGAACCTGCCAAGCCATAGCGGGTCCACCAGCGCGGGACCAGGCCGGTGTACTGGCGGACGGACGGCACGCTGCGCGTCCTGCGGGTGGGAGGATGGGACGGTGAGCGAGACCTTCTACGACGCGGTCGGCGGGCACGAGACTTTCCAGCGGCTGGTGCACCGCTTCTACGAGCAGGTGGCGGCCGATGCCGACTTCCGCGCCATGTACCCGGAGGAGGATCTGGGTCCGGCCGAGGAGCGGCTGCGCACCTTCCTGGAGCAGTACTGGGGCGGCCCGAAGACCTACCAGGAGAACCGGGGCCACCCGCGACTGCGGATGCGCCACAACGTCTTCCACATCTCCCCCACCGAGCACGACACCTGGCTGCGCTACATGCTCACCAGCCTCGACGAGCTGCAGCTTCCGCCGGAGCAGGACGCCGCCCTGCGCGACTACCTGACCCGCGCCGCGGCCGCCATGGTCAACAGCTTCGAGTGAGCCCGGCCCCCGTCGGCCGATCCTCACAGTCAGCTGATCCGCACCCTCAGCTGATCTGCACCGTCGCGGACTCGACCGCCGCGCCGATCTCGAGGTCGAAGCGGCTGCGGTCGCCACGGTGGTGCGCCACATAGGTCTCGATCGGTTCACCCTCGGCATCGCGCTGGGTGCTGCGCAGCAGCAGGATCGGCGCCCCTTGGCTGAGGCCCAGCAGACTGGCGGTCTCACTGCTGGCCGCCGCGGCCTCGACGCTACGACTCGCCCCGCCGAAGGCGATCCCGTACTGCTCCCGCAGCACCCGGTAGAGCGAGTCGTCGGTCAGGTCGACGGCCTCCAGACCGGGCACGCGCCGCAGCGGCAACCAGGTGGAGGTACGCACGCACGGCTCCCCCTCCAGACTGCGCACCCGTTCGATGACCACCACCGGCTCCCCCGGATCCACGGCCAGGTTCGCGCCCACCACATCGCTGGCCGGGACCACCTCCTGGCGCAGCACCCGGCTCGTGAGCCTCAGGCCCCGCGCGGCGGCGACGTCGAAGAGTCCACCGGCGGTGCGGGCCAGGCCGTGCTCGGTCTTGCGCGGCACCACGAAGGTGCCCTTGCCCCGGGTGCGCTCCACCACCCCCTCGGACTCCAGTTCGGACAGAGCCTGGCGCACCACGCTGCGCGAGAGCCCGTAGCGGGCACACAGCTCGTGGTCGCTCCAGAAGCGATCCCCACCGGCCAGCCCCTCCGCCTCCATGCGCACCAGCAGGATGTGCTTGAGCTGGTGGTAGAAGGGCATCGCCGAGCCCCGGTCGATCTCCAGGGCTGCGGGCGGCGTGGTGGGCATGCGACGAGGGTAGTGCCGTCGTCCGCCTCAGCCGGTACACCACGACGGGCCCGCCGAGACGATCGCTGCCAGCTCTTCCAAAGTTGTACGTACAAGCGTACGTTTGCAGACATCAGGTGCCCGAACCAAGGAGCAGACATGCCCCAGCTGACCGTCGAGCAGTTCGCCAAGCTCTTCGACCACACCCTGCTCAAGGCCGACGCCCGCCGGGCCGGCTTCGAGCAGCTCTGCGCCGAGGCGCGCGAGCACGGCTTCGCCATGGTGGCGATCAATCCCGGCCCCGTGGCCCTGTGCCGCGAGCTGCTGGCGGGCAGCGATGTCCGCGTCGGCGCGGCCATCGCCTTCCCGCTGGGCCAGAACACCGTCGCCCAGAAGGTGGCCGAGACCGCCGCCTCGATCGACGACGGCGCCCAGGAGATCGACTACGTCGTCAACCAGACCGCCCTCAAGGACGGCGACCTGGCACTGGTCGAGCGGGAGATGCGCGAGATCGTCGAGCTCTGCCGGGCGCGCGGTGTGCTGAGCAAGGTGATCTTCGAGAACTGCTACCTCACCGACGACGAGAAGCGCAGCCTCGCCGGCATCGCCAAGGACGTGGAACCGGACTTCATCAAGACCTCCACCGGCTTCGGCACCGGGGGCGCCACATTCGCCGACGTCGAGCTGATGCGCTCCGCGGTGGGCGACAAGGTGCAGATCAAGGCCGCGGGCGGCCTGCGCACCCTGGACGATGTGCTGCGCTACCTCGATCTGGGCGTCACCCGGGTTGGCAGCTCGGCCAGCATCGCCATCCTGTCCGAGTACAGGACCATGGTGGGTGCCCGATGAGCACGCCCCTGGGAGTGGCCGTGATCGGCTCCGGCCGCGCCGGCATGATCCACGCCAAGAGCTTCGCCCGGATGGTCGACGACGCCCGTCTGGTGGCCCTGGCCGACCCCGATCCGGGCAACCTGTCGCAGGCCGCCCAGGAACTGCGCGTCGAGCGCACCTATGCCGACCACACCCAGCTGCTGGAGGACCCCGCGGTGGACGCGGTGGTCATCGTGACCCCCACCCGCTTCCACCGCCAGATCGTGCTGGACGCCGCCCATGCCGGCAAGCACGTGTTCTGCGAGAAGCCGATGGCCATGACCGCCGAGGAGTGCGCGGACATGGTGCGGGCCACCCAGCAGGCGGGCGTCGCCCTGCAGATCGGCTACATGCGACGCTTCGACGCGAGCTTCCAGCGCGCCAAGGAAATGATCGACGCGGGGGCCATCGGCGAAGTGGTCCGGGTCTCTTCCCGCACCCACGGTCCCAGCATCCCGCAGCCGTGGATGTACGACCTGACCGCCAGCAATGGCCCGCTGGCCGAGGTCAGCAGCCATGACATCGACACCCTGCGCTGGCTCAGCGGTACCGAGGTGGCCGAGGTTCACGCGGTCGCGGGGAACTACCGCTCGGCCGAGGCGCGCGAGCAGTGGCCGGACTTCTACGACACCGTGCTGATGACCTCGCGGATGGCCAACGGCACCATCGGCTGCGTCGAGGGCGCACAGGGCGTGCGCTACGGCTACGACGCCCGGGTGGAGGTGCTGGGCACCGACGGGCAGATCGACGTCGGTGACCTCAAGGCCAACCGTGTGGTGCTGCACCAGCGCGAGGGGCGCAGCGAGGCCGACTTCGTGCCCAGCTGGCGCAACCTCTTCCACGACGCCTACATCGCCGAGGACCGCGATTTCGTCGAGGCGATCCGCTCCGGCACCGAGCCCCGGGTCACTGGCGTGGACGGGCTGCGGGCCGTCGAGATCGTCGACGCGGGCAACGAGTCCATCCGCACCGGCCAGGTCGTCACCCTGGAGCCCATCGAGCTCTGAGAGCACCCGGGCGCCCAGCGCCCGACCACAGCAGGACCAGCAGGACCCCCGCCGGCAGTGCCGCTGGCGGGGCACACCGCCGCACCACCGACGTTGCGGCCAGGAAAGGACCAGTCATGAGCACCGAATACCTCCTCGGCATCGACATGGGCACGGGCAGCGCCCGCGCCGGCATCTTCGACGCCACCGGCAAGCAGTACGGCTTCGGCTCCGGCGAGTGGGCCACCACGCACCCCCACAGCGGATGGGCCGAGCAGGACCCCGAGGCCTGGTGGGCCGCCATCGTCGCGGCCGTGCAGGACGCCGTGAAGCTGTCCGGCGTCGACCCCCAGGCCATCAAGGCCGTCTCCATGGACGCCACCAGCTCCACCGTCGTCTTCCTCGACGACCAAGACCGCACCGTGCGCCCCGCCCTGCTCTGGATGGACGTGCGGGCGGTGGAGGAGGCCGACCAGATCCGGGCAACCGGTGATGCCGCCCTCAAGTACTGCGGCGAGGGCCCGGTCTCCGCCGAATGGGGCCTGCCCAAGGCGATGTGGGTCAAGAAGCACGAGCCCGAGGTCTTCGAGCGAGTGGCGATCATCTGCGACGAGACCGACTGGCTGGTGAACAAGCTGAGCGGCGAGTGGACCATGTCGGTGGCCCATGCGGCCGGCAAGTACTTCTACGACGGCGATGCGGGCGGCTGGCCCACCAGTCTCTACCGGGCCGTCGACGCCATGGACATCCTGGAGCGCTACCCCTCGCACGTCGCCCAGGTCTGCGAGGTGGTGGGACAGATCCTGCCGCAGGTGGCCGAGGAACTGGGGCTGTCCCCCAGCACCTTGGTGGTGGAGGGCGGCATTGACGCCTATGTCGGCGCCGTCGGCCTCGGCGTGGCCGAGCCCGGCAAGCTGGCCCTGATCACCGGCTCCAGCCATGTCATCACCGGACAGCTCGCCAGCCCGCTCTACTCCCGCGGCCTGTGGGGTTCCTTCACCGACGCCACCGTGCCGGGCTACTACACGATCGACGGCGGGCAGACCTCCACCGGCTCTATCATCGACTGGTTCCGTCGCAACCTCGCCGCCCAGTCGCAGGCCAAGGCGGTGCAGACCGGCCGCAATGTCCTCGACATCCTCACCGAGGAGGCCGCGAAGATCCCGATCGGCAGCGACGGGCTGGTGATGCTGGACCACTTCCAGGGCAACCGGGCGCCCTACTTCGACGGCCGCTCCCGCGGCATCTTCTGGGGCATGACCCTGGCGCACACCGAGGCGCACCTGTTCCGCGCGGCAATGGAGGGCATCTGCTTCGGCACCGAGAACATCGTCCAGATCATGCGCGAGCAGCAGGTGCCGCTCGACGCGATGGTGGTCTCCGGCGGCGCCACCCGAAACCGGCTGTGGCTGCAGATGCACGCCGACGTGCACAACCTGCCGCTGATGCTGCCGGCGGTCACCGAGGGCCCGGTGCTGGGCTCGGCGATGATGGCGGCTGTCGGCGCGGGACTCCACCACGACCTGCCCACCGCGTCGCGGGAGATGACCCGCACGGCCGAGGTGATCGAGCCCGATGCCGAGGCGCACGAGCAGTACCGCTTCAACTTCGAGGCCTACCGCGACACCTACCCGGCCATGCAGGAGCTGATGACGCGGATGACCCGGCACCAGACCCGGGCCTGAGGACCAAGGCTGGGGTGCGACGCCGGGGGGGCCGCACCCCAGCCCTGCTGACCGATCATGGAGAGAGATGACATCCGAACGCCTGGCGCAGGCCCTGCGCAGCGCCACCGACACCCGCGAGATCCTGCTGGGCGAGCACCTGCTCGACCAGGCCGGTGAGCTGTTCACCCGCAGCCTGCCGGGACGGACCGCCCTGCTGGTGGCCGACGAGACCACCTGGCGGCTGGCCGGGCCGGCCGTCATGCGCTCGCTGCAGCAGGCCGGCGTCGAGGTGCTGGAACCCCTGGTGCTGCCCGGAACGCCCCCCGTCTACGCCGGCTACGAGAATGTCGTGCTGGTGCGCGAGCGGCTGGCAGCCACCGGGGCCCATGCCTGCTCGATCGGCTCGGGCACCCTGAACGACCTGACCAAGCTGGCCTCCGGGGAGCTCTCCCGGCCCTACGTGCACGTCTGCACCGCCTGCTCGATGGACGGCTATGCCGCCTTCGGCGCCGCGATCACCCGCGACGGCTTCAAGATCACCCGCACCTGCCCCGCACCGGCAGCCCTGCTCGCTGATCTGGCGGTGATGGCCACCGCCCCCGCCACCATGACCGCGAACGGCTATGGCGACATGATGGAGAAGTTCCCGGGCGGTGCCGACTGGCTGGTTGCGGACGCCATCGGCGTCGAGGCGCTCGACGAGCACACCTGGCAGATGGTGCAGTCCCCCCTGCGGGCGGCGATGTCCCAGCCGGAGGCACTGGCGCACGGCGACCGGGCGGCACTGGCCGCCCTGACCGAGGAGAGCATGCTCTCCGGACTGGCGATCCAAGCCCACCAGTCCTCCCGGCCCGGCTCCGGCGCCGGGCACAACTTCAGCCACCAGTGGGAGATGGAGGGCCACGGCCTGGACTGGGAACCACCGCTGAGCCACGGCGCCAAGGTGGGGATCGGGACGGTGGCCGTCTGCGCCCTCTATGACCGGGCCCTGGAGCTCGACCTGTCCACACTCGACGTGGAGGCACTGGTGGCCGCCTGGCCCGACCCGCAGCAGAACCGGGAGCGCGTCCTGGCGCTGCACGACGTGGACGTGATCGCCGAGGCCGCCGTCACGCAGTCCATGGCCAAGTACCTGCCGGCCGACCAGCTCGCGGACCGCATCGGCCGGATCCAGCAGGAGTGGCCCGCCCTGGTGCCGCGGCTGCGCGAGCAGCTGGTGACGGCCGACCAGGCGGCCGCCATGCTGCGGCAGGTGGGCGCTGCCTGGCACCCGGAGCAGATCGACATCAGCCTGGAGCGCCTGCGGCGCACCTACTACCAGGCCCAGACCATCCGCAGTCGTTACACGATCATGGACGTGCTCTTCGAGGTGGGACTGTTCGGCACCCTCGTGGAGGAGCTCTTCTCCCCCGACGGCTACTGGGGCCGCCACCCCCACCCCGAGGCCTGAGATGACCCGCCTCACCGATCTGGCCGAAGCCCTCGCGCAGGACGCCTCCCGCGTGGACCCCACCACGATGCAGGCGCTGGAGGAGGCGGTGGCCCGGGCACCGCGCGTCTTCGTCACCGGCGCCGGCCGCTCCGGACTGGTGGCCGCCATGTTCGCCAACCGGCTGATGCACCTGGGCCGGCCGGTGCACCTCGTGGGCGAGGTGACCTGCCCCGCGATCGGCCCCGACGACCTGCTGCTGGCCGTCTCCCGTTCCGGCAACACCGCTGGTGTCTTGGCCGCCGCCCGAGGCAGCAGCGAGCTGGGTGCCGCCGTGGCCTGCCTCACCGCGGTGGCCGACTCCCCGCTGGCCCAGCTCGCCGGGCCCACCCTGGTCCTGCCCGCGCCCAGCCTGGCCCAGCCGCTGGGCTCGGGCTTCGAGCAGCTCTGCTTCCTGGTGCTGGAGGCGGTACTGGCCGACCTCGCGGACCGTCTCGGCGTCGACGAGGCGGGGATGGCTGCTCGGCACGCGAACCTGGAATAGCCTTCCCCGCCAGGAGGTGGTGATGGACGAGCTGCTGGTGGAGAGGGTGCTGCGCGCCGTCGAGCTGGTGCCGGCCGGGCGCGTGGCCAGCTATGGCGACATCGCCACCCTGGTGGGCACCGGCCCGCGGCAGGTGGGCCGGGTGATGGCCCACTGGGGCTCCGACGTGGCCTGGTGGCGGATCACCAATGCCTCCGGCGACTTCCCGCCCCACCTGCTGGAGCGGGCCCGCGACCACTGGGCCGACGAAGGCGTCGAGCTGCGCCCCGGCGGGCGGGGCTGTCGGATCGCCAGCCACCGCGCCGATCTCGAGCAGCTCGCCCTGGCCTGGCATCGCGCCACTCGCGATCTGCCCGCCGACGACTGAGCCGAACCAGCCACCCTGTCGGCGGCCACGCCTTGGTCGCCCTGTGCTGTACAGGTGTCCAACCCTGAAAACCGGCCCGTCGATCCCGGATCTGGCCGGTTTCGGCCCGATCTGGCAATCGACGGGGGCATTTTCAGGGTTGGACACTCGACCCGCATCCGGCGGCACCGAGCGCCCGAGGCTTCGGCAGCCCGTGGCTACGCAATACCGCCCCGGCCCCCGACCGCCCTGCCCGGACGGCCGGAAGCCAGCGGAGCACAACCACGCGGCAGCCTCGCCAACCGGGGACAGCACGAGGGCCCCGGACGGTGGTCCGGGGCCCTCGCGAAACTGATGGTGTGCTGACCGGAAGGCCGGCACCGGTCATCAGCCGATGTTCAGTGTCTTCAGCGGTTGTCCAGCAGACCGATCAGGTAGTCGCCGTAGCCGGACTTGAACAGCTTCTCGCCGCGCTGGCGCAGCTCGTCGTCGGTCAGGAAGCCCAGACGCCAGGCGGCCTCCTCCGGGCACCCTACCTGCAGGCCCTGACGGGCCTGGATGGTGCGCACGAAGTTGCCGGCGTCGTTCAGCGAGTCGAAGGTTCCGGTGTCGAGCCAGGCGGTGCCGCGGGGCAGCACCTCCACCTGCAGCTTCTGGCGCTCCAGGTAGACCCGGTTGACGTCGGTGATCTCGTACTCGCCGCGGGCCGACGGCTCCAGCGACTTGGCGATCTCGACGACGTCCTCGTCGTAGAAGTACAGGCCGGGAACGGCGTAGTGGCTCTTCGGCTGCTTCGGCTTCTCCTCCAGGGAGAGTGCCGTGCCGTTCTCGTCGAACTCGACCACACCGTAGGCCTCGGGCTCTGCAACCCAGTAGGCGAAGACGGCGGCACCGTCGATGTTCTCGAAGCGCTTGAGCTGGGTGCCCAGGCCGGCACCGTAGAAGATGTTGTCGCCCAGGACGAGGCAGACCTTCTGCCCCTTGGCGAACTCCTCACCAATGGTGAAGGCCTGCGCCAGGCCCTTGGGCTCGGGCTGGACGGCGTAGGAGATGTTCACGCCGAACTGCGAACCGTCGCCCAGCAGGCGCTTGAAGCCGTCGGCCTCGTGCGGCGTGGTGATGACCAGGATGTCCTTGATGCCCGCGAAGATCAGCGTGGACAAGGGGTAGTAGATCATCGGCTTGTCGTAGACGGGCACCAGCTGCTTGCTGTTGGCCATCGTGATCGGATGGAGTCGTGTCCCGGACCCCCCGGCGAGAATGATTCCGTGCATGACCTCAGTGTGGCATCTTTCGTGCTCACGCAAGGTTTGGAAGTCAAGCCGACTCACGGGCGACGCACAGGTTCGTCTGGCTAGGCTGAGGCCATGTCCAACATCTTGTGCACCGGTGGAGCGGGGTTCATCGGCAGCAACTTCGTGCGTTACGTGCTTGCCAACTCCGACCACAACGTAACCGTCATCGACGCCCTCACCTATGCGGGCAACCGCTCCTCACTGGAGGGCCTGCCCGCCGACCGCTTCGAGCTGGTCGAGGGCGACATCTGCGACGCCGAACTGGTCGACAAGCTCGTCGCCGACTGCGACATCCTGGTCCACTTCGCGGCCGAGTCGCACAACGACAACTCGCTCAACGACCCGTCGCCGTTCATCAAGACCAACCTGATCGGCACCTATACGCTGCTGGAGGCGGTGCGCAAGCACGGCAAGCGCTACCACCACATCAGCACCGACGAGGTCTACGGCGACCTTGAGCTGGACGACCCGGCCAAGTTCACCGAGCACACCCCCTACAACCCGTCGAGCCCCTACAGCTCCACCAAGGCCGGCTCCGACCTGCTGGTGCGCGCCTGGGTGCGTTCCTTCGGCATCACCGCGACGCTGAGCAACTGCTCGAACAACTACGGTCCCTACCAGCACGTCGAGAAGTTCATCCCGCGCCAGATCACCAATGTGCTCTCGGGCATCCGCCCCAAGCTCTACGGCGCCGGCGAGAACGTGCGCGACTGGATCCACGTCGACGACCACAACTCGGCCGTGCTCGACATCATCGACAAGGGCCGCTCCGGCGAGACCTACCTGATCGGCGCCAACGGCGAGAAGAACAACCTCGAGGTCATGCAGCTCATCCTCAAGCTGATGGGCAAGGACCAGAACGACTTCGAGCACGTCACCGACCGTCCCGGCCACGACATGCGCTACGCCATCGACAACTCCAAGCTGGTCGACGAGCTGGGCTGGCAGCCCACCTACCAGGACTTCGAGAGCGGCCTGAAGGCCACCATCGACTGGTACGCGGCCAACGAGGCCTGGTGGAAGCCCATGAAGGACGCCACCGAGGCCAAGTACGCGAAGGCTGGTCAGTGAATGGCTGACCTCGACATCCAGCAGACCCCGATCCCGGGGCTGCTGGTCATCAGCCTGCCCATGCCCGGTGACAACCGTGGCTGGTTCAAGGAGAACTGGCAGCGCGCGAAGATGACCGCGCTGGGCCTGCCCGACTTCGGGCCGGTCCAGAACAACATGTCCTTCAACACCTCCAAGGGCGCCACCCGCGGCCTGCACGCCGAGCCCTGGGACAAGTACGTCTCCCTCGCCACCGGTCGCATCATGGGTGCCTGGGTGGACCTGCGCGAGGGCGAGAGCTTCGGGCAGAAGTTCTTCCTGGAGATGGGCCCGGAGACCGCGGTCTACGTCCCGCGGGGCGTGGCCAACGGCTACCAGGCGCTGGAGGACGGCACCGCCTACACCTACCTGGTCAACGACCACTGGAGCCCCGAGGCCCGCGCCAGCTACACCTACCTGAACCTGGCCGACGAGACCGCGGACATCCCGTGGCCGATCAGCCTGGACCAGGCCGAGATCAGCGAGGCGGACAAGGCGCACCCGCGCCTGGCCGATGTGGTGCCCATGAAGCCGGCCCGCACCGTGGTGCTCGGCGCCCGCGGCCAGCTGGGACAGGCGCTGATGGCGCAGCTCGACGAGGCCACCGGCGTGGACCGCGACGAGCTGGACCTCACCGACCGCGAGGCCGTGCTGGCCTACAACTGGAACGGCGTGGGCACCATCATCAATGCCGCCGCCTACACCGCCGTCGACCTGGCCGAGACCGAGCAGGGCCGCAAGGACTGCTGGGACGCCAATGTCAGCGCGGTGAAGAACCTGGTGGAGGTGGCGCGCGAGCGTCGGATGCGCCTGGTGCACGTCTCCAGCGACTACGTCTTCGACGGCGTCACCGAGGAGCACGACGAGGACGAGGCCTTCAGCCCGCTGGGCGTCTACGGCGTCACCAAGGCCGCCGGCGACGCGCTCGTGGCCACCCTGCCGCAGCACTTCATCGTGCGCACCAGCTGGGTGATCGGTTCGGGCAAGAACTTCGTCGGCATCATGGCTGACCTGGCACGCAAGGGCGTCAAGCCCACCGTCGTCTCCGACCAGTTCGGCCGCCTCACCTTCACGGCTGACCTGGCCGCCGGCATCGTGCACCTGCTGGACTCCGGCGCCGAGCCGGGCACCTACAACCTCACCAACACCGGTGAGGTGTCCAGCTGGGCCGACATCGCCAAGCAGGTCTTCGAGCTGGCCGGTGCCAGCGCCGACGACGTCACCCCGGTCACCACCGAGGAGTACGCCGCCGGCAAGCAGATCTCGCCCCGCCCGGTGCACTCCGCGCTGAAGCTGGACAAGATCATCGCCGCCGGCTTCACCCCGGCCCCGGCCGAGCAGCGCCTCAAGGAGCTGCTGGGCTGAGACCGCCCCGGGCCACCGGCCCGCACGGCACCGACAGGGGTCCGGGAGCGCACGCTCCCGGACCCCTGTTGCCTTGTCCGGGGAAGGATCTTTCGGCCAGAGCCGCGAGGCCCGACGCGCCGGTCGGCCCCGCGACGCGCCGGAGACGACGCGCCGAAACCGTGGACACATTTTGGTCTTTCGTCCCAATCTGTCGACGTCGCCAGGCGGGCGCCAGCGGGGCGCGGAGGCTCCGGTAGCACCGTGGTCGCAGGAATCGTGGCCTCAAGTCCGAGTTGAGGCGGGGTGATCCGTACCGGCCAGCCCAGTAAGATCGACCAAGCCGGAGTGGCGCACGAACCAAGTGGAGGAGGGCCGATGGGACTGTTCGATCGTTTCGAGAACAAGATCGAGGGGGCCGTGAACGGTGTCTTCGCCCGCGCCTTCAAGGGCGACGTGCAGCCGGTCGAGATCGCCGCGCGCCTGCAGCGCGAGCTGGACGCCGAGGCCAAGCTGCTGAGCCGTGACAAGCGCCTGGTGCCCAACGAGTTCGGGGTGCAGCTCAGCCAGCACGACTACGACCGCCTGGTGCCCTACTCCAAGACGCTGACCAGCGAGATCGTTCCGGAACTGCGCCAGCACGCCGCGGAGCGTCGCTATGTCTTCAACGGTCCCATCTCCATCGCCTACGAGCTCGAGCCCAGCCTGCCCACCGGTCGTTTCACCGTCACCAGCGCCGCCGTTGCCGGTATCGAGCAGGCCGACGGCCCCGCCTCCACCACCATGATCCGACGCTCCGCGCTGGTCCTGGAGGTCAACGGCGTGCGCCACCCGCTCACCGCCCCCGGTCTGCTGATCGGCCGCGGCTCCGAGGCCGACCTGCGCATCAACGACCCCGGCGTCTCGCGTCGCCACGCGCAGATCTCCGTGGTGGGCGCCGGCGACGAGCTCGCCATCAGCATCGACGACCTGGGTTCCACCAACGGCATCATCGTCAACGGCGCCAAGGTGAAGCACGCCGAGCTGGACGACGGCACCCGCATCGAGATCGGCTCGACGCGGATGCTGGTGCACTCCCCGGTGGGTGCTTGACCTTGTCGGAATTCGCCGTCGCCGTTCTGCGGATCGCCTTCCTGGCTGCCATCTGGATGTTCATCCTGATGGCGGCCGGCGTGATCCGCACCGACATCTTCGGTGAGCGTGTCGACGCCGGCAGCTCGCGCCGTGGGCTGCGCCGCCGTCGCCGCGACGAGCCCGTGGCCGAGGTGCCCGCCGGGCCCGCGCTGCCCACCGAGCTGGTCATCACCGAGGGACGTTCCCAGGGCACCCGACGCGAGCTGCGCGGCGTGATGGGCATCGGACGCGCAGCCGGCTCTGCCGTGCTGATCGACGACGACTACTCCAGCTCTCGCCACGCACAGCTGGTGCCCGCCGGTGACGGTTCGTGGATCGTGGAGGACCTGAACTCCACCAACGGCACCTATGTCAACGGCACCCGGATCACCCAGCCCACCCGCGTGGGCACCGGCGACACCATCCGGATCGGGCGCACCCAGCTGAGGCTGGAGAGCTGATGGCCTTCAGCCTCGACATCCGCGCCCACTCCGAGGTCGGCCTGGTGCGCAAGAACAACCAGGACTCCGGCTACGCCTCCCCCACGATGCTGCTGGTGGCCGACGGCATGGGCGGCGCCGCCGCCGGTGACCTGGCCTCCACCGTCGCCGTGCGCGAGGTGATGCGCGCCGACCGCGCCCATCGCCCGCAGGACACCGACGAGGTGCTGGCCGGCTCGCTGGCCCGCGCCAACCACACCCTGGCCGACCTGGTGAAGCAGGACCCCTCGCTGGACGGCATGGGCACCACCGTCTGCGGCGCGCTGTTCACCGGCGAGGAGCTGGGGATGGTGCACATCGGCGACTCGCGCGCCTACCTGCTGCGCGACGAGGTGCTGCACCGCCTCACCCACGACCACTCCTGGGTGCAGTCGCTGGTGGACGACGGCAAGATCAGCCTGGCCGAGGCGGCCGTGCACCCGCACCGCTCGCTGCTGCTCAAGGTGCTCAACGGCCAGCCCAGCCACGAGCCGGACTACTCCCACGTGGAGCTGCAGAGCAGCGACCGGCTGCTCTTCTGCTCCGACGGCCTGTGCGGCTTCGTCAAGGACACCGCGATCCGCCACATCATGGTCACCGCGGCGGACCTGGACACCGCCATGGCGGAGCTGGTGGCCGCCGCCCACGCCGGCGGTGGCGCGGACAACATCACGGTCCTGCTGGCCGACGTGGTGCCGCAGGACGCCGCCCTGGACGCCCGCGAGGGCGTGGTGGTGGGTGCTGCCGTGGACGGCATCGTGCCGGAGACCGAGGAGCACACCCTGGTGGGCCTCGCGGCGCAGAGCCCGGCCCCCGAGCCCGTCGCCCGCCAGGAGCGCGTGATGGCCCCCGGCGTGGTGGACGAGGCCGAGACCACCCGCTACGCCCCCACCGCCGTGCGGCGACGCACCCTGGTCAAGGCGCTGGCGCTGACCACCGCCCTGGTGCTGCTGGCCGGCGGCGCCCTGTGGGGTGGCTGGCGATGGTCGCGCACCCAGTACTTCGTGGGCGACCAGGACGACCAGGTGGCGATCTTCCGCGGCATCCCCGGCGAACTGCTGGGCATCTCCCTGCACGAGACGGCGGAGATCACCGACGTACGCGTCGCGGACCTGCCGGCCTTCTTCCAGCAGCAGGTCTTCTCCACCATCCCCGCGCAGGACCTGGACGGCGCGCACTCCACCGTGGAGCAGCTGCGCACCCGCGCCGAGGCCTGCATCGCCCGGCGGGCCAACCGGCTGCCCGGCCCGCGGGTCGAGCCGTCCAGCCTGCCCTCGGCCTCCGCCTCGCCGTCCGCGAGCCATCCCGGCCTGCCGATCGGCCCGAGGCCGACCGTCGGCGCCAGCGGCCTGGTGGGGGCGAGCGCCAGCCCCACCCCGTCCCAGGCGGTGACCACGTCGCCGTCCGGACTGGACGAGGAGTGCTGATGGCCACCGACCAGTTCGTCTACCGTCGCCGCCGCACCGTCGAGCTGCTGATGGACCTGTTCGCCCTGTGCTTCGGCCCGGCCGCCTGGGCGCTGACCAGCCTCAACCTCCACGGGGCGGTGCCCTCCAGCTGGCCCGTGGTCTGCGGCGTCTGGTTCGCCCTGGGCCTGGCCCTGCACCTGGTGGTGCGCTGGCGGCTGCCCTATGCCGACCCGCTGCTGCTGCCCTGCGTGCTGCTGCTCAACGGGCTGGGCCTGGCCATGATCCACCGGATCGACCAGATCCCTGACCCGGTGCGCCACGACGCCTCCACCCAGCTGCTGTGGACCGTGCTGGGCATGGTGCTGTTCAGCCTGGTGGTGGTCTTCCTGCGCGACCACCGCCGCCTGCAGCGCTTCCCCTACCTGCTCTTCCTGGCCGGCCTCTTCCTGCTGCTGCTGCCGCTGGTGCCCGGCCTGGGCGTCGACCAGTACGGCGCGCGGATCTGGATCCGGGTGGCGGGCTATTCCTTCCAGCCGGCCGAGGTGGCCAAGATCGTGCTGGCCGTCGCCTTCGCCGCCTACCTCACCGACCACCGCGAGGTGCTGGCGCTGGCCGGGCGACGCTTCGCCGGCATCGAGTTCCCCCGGCTGCGCGACCTCGGCCCGATCCTGGTGATGTGGCTGGCCAGCCTGGCCGTGCTGGTCTTCCAGAACGACCTGGGCACCTCGCTGCTCTTCTTCGGGCTGTTCGTGATGATGCTCTACGTCGCCACCGAGAAGGGCGGCTGGGCCGTGCTCGGCATCGCCCTGTTCGTGGCGGGCGGTGCGCTGGCCTACCAGTTCGCCGGCCACGTCCGGGTCCGGGTTGGCGCCTGGCTGCACCCCTTCGACGACTACGAACGCAACCTGCAGGTGATCAGCGCCCAGTTCGGCTACGCCTGGGGCGGGCTGACCGGCCGCGGCTGGGGGCTGGGCCGGCCCGGCCTGACCCCGCTGTCCAAGAGCGACTTCATCGCCGGCGCCATCGGCGAGGAGGTGGGCGTGCTGGGCCTGATGGCCGTCGTGATGGTCTACGCCCTGATCGTGGCCCGCAGCCTGCGCATGGCGCTGGCCGCGCACGAGGCCTTCGGCAAGCTGCTGGCCTGCGGCCTGGGCTTCGTCTTCGCCCTGCAGGTCTTCGCCATCATCGGCGGCGTCACCCGGCTGCTGCCGCTGACCGGCCTGACCACCCCCTTCATGAGCCAGGGTGGCAGCTCGATGATCTCCAACTGGGTGATCGTGGCAGTCCTGCTGGTGATCAGCCACCAGGCGCGTCGCCCACCGGTGGCCGCCGCCGCGCCCGTCGAGGCACACCTGCAGGACGAGGACACCATGGTGATCCCCGTGGTGAGGGGGCAGGCATGAACCGTCCGATCCGACGCGTCGCCGTCGTGGCCGCGCTGATGGTGCTGGCCCTGCTGGCCAATGCCAGCTATCTGGCCGTCTTCCGCGCAGACGACCTGAACGCCGATCCGCGCAATCGACGCACCCGCGATGCCGAGTTCGCCACCCACCGTGGCGCCATCCTGGTGGGCAACAGCCCGATCGCGCAGACCAGCCCCGCCAAGGGCCGCTTCGCCTACAAGCGCAGCTACGCCGACGGGCCGCTGTGGGCCCCGGTCACCGGGTACTACTCCTACGACTTCGCCCGCGCAGGGCTGGAGAGCAGCTACAACACCCAGCTCTCGGGCACCGACGACTCGCAGTTCTTCCGCCGGTCGCTGGACCAGCTCACCGGCAAGAAGGTGCAGGGCGCCTCGCTGCAGACCACTCTGGACGCCAAGGCGCAGCGCGCCGCCGCCCAGGCGCTGGGCGACCGGACCGGCGCCGTGGTGGCCATCGACTACCGCACCGGCGCGGTGAAGGCGCTGGTCTCCAGCCCCAGCTATGACCCGAACGCGCTGGCCAGCACGGACCTGTCCGCGGCCCAGCAGGCCTGGAAGCAGCTCACCGCCAGCACCGGCCGACCCATGTCCAACCGCGCCACCAAGGAGATCTACCCGCCCGGCTCCACCTTCAAGCTGGTGACCGCCGCGGCCGCGCTGGAGGACGGCATGGGTGCCGACACGACGGTGGCCTCCCCGGCCTCGCTGCGGCTGCCCCAGACCTCCACCACCCTGACCAACGAGACCAACTGCGGCGGCAGCAAGGTCAGCATCGACCAGGCGCTGAAGGTCTCCTGCAACACCGCCTTCGCCAACCTGGGCCTGCAGCTGGGCGCCGACAAGTTGCGCGGCCAGGCCGAGAAGTTCGGCTTCGGCTCCTCGCTGGAGGGCGACCTGAACCCGGTGACCAGCCGCTTCCCCGACAGCCCGGACCAGCCGCAGCTGGCGATGAGCGCCATCGGACAGTTCGAGGTGGCCGCCTCCCCGGTGCAGATGGCCGTCGTGGCCGCCGCGATCGCCAACGACGGCCAGGTGATGCAGCCCTACCTGGTGCAGGAGGTCCGCAATCCCGACCTCAGCGTGCTCAGCAGCCACGACCCCACCAAGCTGGAACGGGCCATGAGCCCGGACAATGCCAAGGCGCTGCAGCAGATGATGGTGCACGTCGTGGAGTCCGGCACCGGGCAGCGGGCCCAGGTGCCCGGCACCACCGTGGGCGGCAAGACCGGTACCGCGCAGAGCGATCCCAAGCGCCCGCCCTATGCCTGGTTCATCGGCTTCAGCCAGGATCCGGACGTGGCCATCGCCGTCTTCATCGAGGACGCGCAGGTGCAGCGCTCCGACATCGCCGGCGGACGCCTCGCCGGACCGGTCTTCGCCGCCGTCGTGGAGGCCCTCAGATGATTACTCCCCGCACCAGCCCCGGCCCCGTCGCCGCCCGCAGCAGCAGCGCGGGCGACCAGACCGGGCACGGACCAGTGAAAGGACCGATGCGATGACGCAGCACGACCAGGTGCTCGGCGGGCGCTACCAGCTCGACGAAGTGATCGGCCGCGGCGGCATGGCCGAGGTGTGGCGGGCCCGTGACATCCGGCTGGGCCGTGACGTGGCGGTCAAGCGGCTGCGCGTCGACCTGGCCACCGATCCCACCTTCCAGGCCCGTTTCCGCCGTGAGGCGCAGTCCGCGGCCGGGCTGAACCATCCCAACATCGTGGCCACCTATGACACCGGGGAGGACCCCGACGACAAGACCGGGATCGCCGTCCCCTACATCGTGATGGAGCTGGTGGAGGGCCACACCCTGCGCGACGTGCTGCGCAGCGACCGTCGGATCCGCCCCGAGAAGGCGCTGGAGTGGACCCAGGGAGTGCTGGACGCGCTGCAGCACTCCCACCGCGCCGGCATCATCCACCGTGACATCAAGCCCGCGAACGTGATGCTCACCCCCAACGGGCACGTCACGGTGATGGACTTCGGCATCGCGCGCGCCGTGGCCGACACCTCGGCGACGATGACGCAGACGGCCGCCGTGATCGGCACCGCCCAGTACCTCTCCCCGGAGCAGGCGCGCGGCGAGACGGTGGACTCGCGAAGCGACATCTACTCGGCGGGCTGCCTGCTGTACGAGCTGCTCACCGGCCGTCCGCCCTTCGTCGGCGACTCCCCGGTGAGCGTGGCCTACCAGCATGTCCGCGAGGCCCCGGTGCCGCCCAGCCAGCTGGACCCCGAACTCACCTCGCAGATGGATGCCATCGCGCTGAAGTCGCTGGCCAAGGACCCGGCCCAGCGCTACCAGAGCGCCAAGGAGATGCGCGACGACATCGCGCGGTTGCTGGCGGGCCAGGAGGTCACCGCGGTCATCCCGACGCCGGTGGCCCCCGTCGCGGCACCCACCGCCGTGACCCAGGTGGTCTCCAGCCCGGCCACGGCCAGCTCGGCCGCCTCCGCCACCGAGACCCTGGTGCCCTCCTACGAGACGGCCGAGCAGGAGACCGACGAGCAGCCGAAGAAGTCGCGCGTCGGCTGGATCATCGCGGGGCTGCTGGGCCTGCTGCTGCTGGTCGGTGGCATCTTCGGCTACCAGCTGCTGGGCGGCGGCAAGCAGGACAACACCGCAATGGTGCCCACCGTGATCGGCCAGACCGAGCAGGGCGCGATCAGCCAGGTCGAGACGGCCGGCTTCACGGCCAAGGTGACCAAGGTGAACGGCCCGGCCGACACCGAGGGGCAGGTCACCGACCAGGATCCCGATGCCGGCGTGACGCTGGAGAAGGGCAAGACGGTCACCATCGAGCTGAACGAGGGCCCGGCCACCAACAAGATTCCCGCCGGCCTGGTGGGCATGAGCGAGGCGGAGGCCCGCAAGGCCCTCACCGAGGCCAACTTCCCGGCGGGCAACATCACCGTGAAGGACGCCTCCGTCGAGCAGGAGAGCGAGCACCTGGACTTCACGGCCGGCCAGATCGTCGCCTCCAACCCGGCCTCCGGTGCCGAGGTGGTGCCGGCGACGCAGAAGGTCACCCTCTTCCGTGCCACCGGCAAGTCGCCGGTGCCGTCGCTGGAGGGCATGACCCACGCCCGCGCGGAGAAGGAGGCCAAGCAGTCCGGCTTCGCGCTGAGCCCCTCTGCTGGGGACAGCGATGCCGTCGTGGTGGGCCAGAACCCGAAGGCGGGCAGCATGCTGACCCGCGGTGAGACCATCACGGTGCAGGTGGAGCAGGAGGACCCGGAGGTGCCCTCGGTGGTCGGCCGCGGCGAGGACGAGGCGAAGCAGCTGCTGGAGAAGGCCGGCTTCGGGGTCAAGGTCACCACCTCCGCGGTGACGGACCAGTCCCAGGACGGCACCGTGGTGGACCAGGACCCGAAGGGCGGCACCGCCACGAAGGGCAGCACGGTCACCATCTCGGTGGGCACCTACCGCGCAGCCCCGGCGCCCGCTGATCCCACCTCGAGCCAGCCGCAGAGCACGGCGCCCAGCACGGCAGCCAGCAGCCGGCCGCCCGCCAGTTCGGCACCGCCGGCCACCAGCACGGCCAGCTCCACCCCGTGAGGACGCCCGACGCCCCGCAGCAGCGCTGCGGGGCGTCGTCGTGTCCGGGGCCGTGCGGGCTCAGCCCAGGTTCATCAGGGGCCCCAGGCCGGCCGCGCGGCGCACGGCATCGGCGTCGCCGCACTCGGCCAGCCAGTTGGCCAGCATCCGGTGGCCGCCCTCGGTGAGCACGCTCTCCGGGTGGAACTGGACGCTCTCGGTGGGGTGCTCGCGGTGCCGCACGCCCATGATGACGCCGGTGGCCGTACGGGCGGTCACCTCCAGCTCCTGCGGGAGGGTCTCCGGGACGATCGCCAGCGAGTGGTAGCGGGTGCAGCTCACCGGGTTGGGCAGCCCGGCGAAGACGCCCTGGCCGCTGTGGAAGACCTCACTGACCTTGCCGTGCAGCAGCTCCGGGGCCCGGTCCACGACGCCGCCGTAGGCCACCCCCATCGACTGCAGGCCCAGGCAGACGCCGAAGATCGGCAGAGCGCCGCTGAGCCGTCGCACCACCTCGATGCACACCCCGGCCTCCTCGGGGGTGCCGGGCCCGGGCGAGAGCAGCACCCCGTCGAAGCCGTCCGCCCAGGAGGTGTCCACCTGGGCCACGGTGCCGAAGCGCTCGTCGTCATTGCGCCAGACCTCCACCTCGGCGCCGATCTGCGCCAGGTACTGCACGATGTTGTAGACGAACGAGTCGTAGTTGTCGATCACCAGGATGCGGGCCATGCCGTCCATTCTCGCGCACCTGGCCGGGCGCTCCGGACGCCGACCAGCGCGCGGCCCGCGGCCGGGCCCACCGTGGACGGCGCCCGGTGCGGCTGGCGTCGGGCAGCTGTTTCAGGAACCGGGTACCCGGGCGTGCGCCAGGTCCAGCGAGCCGGTGAAGCCCGGCATGGTGACCCGTCCCGGCGACTCCTGCTTCCACCCCAGCCGGTAGGCCTGCACGTACTCGCGGTAGACGGCCACCTCAGGGCTGTCGGCCAGTGCCGCCTCCAGGCGCCGCTGGTCACCGATGGCGGTGATCACGTAGGGCGGGGCGTAGGGCACGCCGTGCAGCACGACGGTGTTGCCGACGCACTTGATGCCGGTCTGCGAGGTGACCCGCTGTCCCTGGATGGTCATCGCCTCCGCACCAGCGGCCCAGAGCACGTTCACCACCATCTGGATGTCCTGCTGGTGCACCACGAGCAGGTCGCCGTCCACGCCGGCCGGCTGCACGCTGAGCGGGGCGTCGGTGAGCGTCACCCGCACGGCGGGCCCCTGTACGGGGCTGAGCCCGGCCCGGGCAGCGGCCCGGTCCAGGGCTCCCCGGTCGGCCTGCTCTCCCTCGGCGGCCGAGGCCTGGTCGACCTCACGACGCAGCCCGTCCACCTCGGCGGACAGCTGCTTGTTGCGGGCCGCCTGGCTACGCACCAGGTCGGCCAGGTCCTGCTCCCGGTCCGGACGCAGGTCGGTCCCGCTGGAGACATTGGCGCTCACCGCCAGCATGACGCCGGCGCTGACCACCACCAGGAAGGAGGCGAGGCGCCCGACGGTGGGGACCGGCTTGGCCCGCTGCAGCCGTCGTGCCCGGCCGAGGACGCCACCGACCCGCGCACGCAGGCTGCGGGGCTCATCCACGGGGGGCTCCTGGAGGTCTGGCGACGGGCGCACGGCCCGGCTGGCTGGGTTCTTGGTCGAGGCGTCAACTAGGCTACCTGCAGCAGGTCGGCCACCCGTCGACGCAGACCCACCAGGAGATTCCCCGTGCCCGAGTCGAAGGTTCGCAAGGACGCCGCCACCAAGCGCAAGGTGGAGGACCGCCGCGAGCTCGCCGAGAAGCGAGCCGACCGGGAGCGCCACACCCCGCGCGCACCGCGCAGCACCGCCTGGGTGCCGTGGGCCTTCTGCATCCTGGGCCTGCTGGGTGTCGCCTGGCTGGTGACCTTCTACGTCGCCGGCCAGCTGGTGCCGGGCATGCGCCAGCTGGGCAACTGGAACATCCTGGTGGGCATGGGCCTGATCGGTGCTGCCTTCGGCATCTCCACGCTGTGGAAGTAGCCCTCAACCCCTGACACGACGAAGGCCCGGCCCCCCATGTGGGGGCCGGGCCTTTCGCTGGTCCGGGCTCAGCCCTGCGGCTTGAGCAGCGGGAACAGGATGGTCTCGCGGATGCCGGCGCCGGTGAAGAGCATCACCAGGCGGTCGATGCCCAGGCCCAGGCCGCCCATCGGAGGGCAGCCGAACTCCAGCGCGTTGAGGAAGTCCTCGTCGAGCTGCATCGCCTCCGGGTCTCCGGCCGCGGCGGCCAGGGACTGCGCGGTGAGCACCTCGCGCTGCACCACGGGGTCCACCAGCTCGGTGAAACCGGTGCCTCGCTCCATGCCGCCGATGATCAGGTCCCAGGCCTCCACCAGGCCGGGCTCGCTGCGGTGCGGGCGAGCCAGCGGCTGGGCGATGGCCGGGTAGTCACAGACATAGGTGGGGTTGATCAGGGTGGGCTCCACCACCTCGCCGAAGAGCTCCATGGCGAGCTTGCCGGCCGACCACTTCGGGTCGTGGTCGATCTCGCGCTCCTCCAGCAGCTGCACCAGCCGCTCGGCAGGGGTGTTGACGTCGATGGTCTCGCCCAGCGCCTCGGACAGGCCGGGGTAGAAGGAGAGCCACTTCCACTCGCCGTCCAGGTCGATGGTGCCGGCCTCGGTCTCCACCTGGTGGATGCCGGTGGCCTCGGCGGCGGCCATGATGACGTCCTTGATCACCTGCGCGATGGTGAACTGGTCGCCCCAGCTCATGTAGGCCTCGAGCATGGTGAACTCGGCCGAGTGCGAGGAGTCGATGCCCTCGTTGCGGAAGATGCGCCCCATCTCGTAGACCCGGTCCGCGCCGCCCACCATGGCGCGCTTCAGGTAGAGCTCCAGCGCGATGCGCAGGGTCATGTCGATGTCGAAGGCGTTGAGGTGGGTGTTGAAGGGGCGGGCGGCGGCGCCGCCGTGCACCAGCTGCAGGGTGGGGGTCTCGACCTCCAGGAAGCCCTGGCCGTCCAGGGTGCGACGCACGGCCTGGGTGATGGCGGCGCGGGTGCGGACCATGTCGCGGGCCTCGGGGCGCACCACCAGGTCGGCATAGCGCTGGCGGACCCGCGCCTCCTCGCTGAGCTCCTTGTGCAGGGTGGGCAGCGGGCGCAGCGACTTGGAGGCCATCCGCCACTCGTGCGCCATCACCGACAGCTCGCCGCGTCGGGAGCGCTCCACGTGGCCGCGCACCCAGACGAAGTCGCCCAGGTCCACCTCGGCCTTCCACTGCGCCAGCGCCTCCTCGCCCACATTGGCCAGCGAGAGCATCACCTGCAGCCGCTCCCCGGAGTCGGCATGGGTGAATCCGTCCTGCAGGGTGGCGAAGGCCAGCTTGCCGGTGTTGCGGACGAAGACCACGCGGCCGCCGATGGTGACCTCGGTCTCGGTGTCGGCATCCTCCGGCTCGGGCAGCTGCGCATCCCAGGTGGCGCGCACCTGGGCCAGGCTGTGGCTGCGGCGCAGGTCGGCCGGGTAGGCCTGCTTGCCCGCCTCGAGGATGCGCTCACGCTTCTCGCGGCGCACCTGCATCTGCTCCGGCACGGAGGCAGTCTCGGGGACGGCGGCGCTGTTCTGGGTCTTCTGGCTCACGGTGACAGCCTATCGTTTCGCCGCTGGTTACTTCTTCGTGAACTCGACGCCCCAGCTCTGGTCCCGGGGCGCCGTCGAGGCCAAGACTGGAGGGACCACGCCGGCCGTGCCGGCCCCGTCGACAGGAGCACGCCATGAGCAATCCCTACGCCCCCGACCACGACCAGGATCCCGGCAGCCCCGACCTGCCCGACGCCGTGGGCCCCGACGCCACCGGCAGCGAGGACGTCGAGCAGGGCCGCGAGCAGGCCGAGGTGCGCTCCGCCGATGCGGTCACCGCGCCCGTCGGCGAGGACGACTTCGGCCTGCCCGCCTCCGAGGGTGCGGCCGAGGACGCCGCCCGGGCCCAGGGCCTCTGAGTCATCCCCGCACGGCCCACCCGCTCCCGCTCCACGGCGGCCAGCAGGAGGGTCGGCGGGCCGGTGTCACCGAAACCGGGGACATGGCACGGTCTCGGCAATCCCTGCCACGGTGCAGGATGGAGCCATGGCCAGAAGCGCGCGCACCCAGGTCCTGCCACGCGGAGAGATCGACGCCCAGCAGGTCGCCGTGGCGGCCGAGGTGCTGGCCGCCGCCTTCCGTGACGATCCCATCTTCACCGGCACCCTGCGCGATCCGGTGCGTCGCGTGGCCGCCCTGCCCCTGCTGTGGCGAGCCCTGGCCCAGCACTGCGCCGGCGAGGGGTGGATCGACCTTGCCGAGCGGGACGGCCAGCCGGCCGGGGCGGCCCTGTGGGTCGACGGGCTGCGCGCCGACATCGGCTGGACCCAGGTGGCGCGCCTTGGCCTGGTGCGGATGGGCCTGGCCGCCGGCCTGCGCGACGCGCTGCGGCTGATGAGCGTGCAGGAGCGGATCGGGCAGGTGCACCACCAGCTGATGTCCGCACCCCACCTCTACCTGCTCGGTCTGGGCGTGCTGCCCGGCCGGCAGGGTGAGGGCGTGGGCTCGGAGCTGCTGGACCGTGGCCTGGCCACCGCCGACCGGCTGCAGCTGCCCGCCTATCTGGAGACCAACCTGGAGCAGAACGCCCGGTTGTACCGGCGCAAGGGCTTCCAGGTGGTGCAGCAGGACACCATGCACGGCTTCCACACCTGGTTCATGGTCCGCCCCACCAGCTGACCGCCCGGCCCTGGCTGCGGCGGTGCGAGGATGGGCCCATGGCCATTCCCGCGCTGTCCGGACGCCTCTTCCAGGGCGTCATCTTCGACCTCGACCAGACACTGGTGGACTCCCGCGAGTCGCTGGCGATCACCTGGGGCACGTGGATGCGGGAGTACCAGATCACCCCGGACCCGAGCCGCAACTGGGGTGGCTGGACCAGCGAGGACATCATCCGGCTCTGCCTGCCCGAGGAGCGCGTGGCCGAGGGCCTGGCGCGAATGGAGGAGCTGGAGACCACCACCACGACCGGCATCGTGCCGCTGCCGGGCGCCCAGCACGCCCTGGCCGCGCTGCCCCGCGAGCGCGTGGCGGTGGGCACCAGCGGCAGCCACCACGTGGCCCGGGCCCGGCTGGCGGCCGCCGGCCTCGAGGTCCCGTCGGTGCTGGTGACCGCCAGCGACGTGGAGCACGGCAAGCCCGCGCCCGATGTCTTCCTGCAGGCCGCGCACGGCCTCGGCCTGGACCCGGCCGACTGCCTGGTGGTGGAGGACGCTCCCCTGGGCCTGGACGCCGCCCGGGCCGCCGGCATGGCGAGCCTGGCCCTGCTCACCTCCACCCCGCGAGAGCAGTTGCAGGCCGACGCCGTGGTCGCCGACCTCTCCGAGGTGCACTGGGAGGTCACCCGGGAGGGCATCCGGCTGTCCTGAACTGGCGGCGGCATGGGCGCTGTCAGCTGGACCACAGAAATCCGCTTGAATGAGTGAGCACTCACTCACTACGCTGACGGACGTGCCAGAAGCCAGTGCCAGACCCGCGCGGACCACCCGGGCGGCTCCTCTTCCCCCCGACGAGCGTCGCGCCGCCATCCTCGCCGTCGCCCGCCCCCTGCTGCTGGAACAGGGAGCCCGGTTCACCACCCGCCAGGTGGCCGAGGCCGCCGGGATCGCCGAGGGAACCCTGTTCCGCGTCTTCCCCACCAAGCGCGACCTGTTCGACGCGGTGGTGGAGCAGCTCATGGACCCCCGCGAGATCTGCGCCGACCTGGATGCCATCAGCCTGGAGCTCCCGCTGGAGGAGCGGATCGCTGCCGCCCTGGCGCGGATCCAGCGAGGCGTCGACGAGGTCTCGGCCGTCTTCGCCGTGATGATGCAGCAGGACGAGGGCCCGCGGATGAAGGAGAGCCACCACGACGAGGCGGCCCGCGCCCGTCACCAGGAGCAGTCGGAGCGACTGCACGCCTCGGTGCTGCGGCTGCTCGTCCCCGACGCGGAAGAACTGGCCGCCAGCCCGGACGAGGCCGCCTCCCTGCTGCGCGCGATGGCCTTCTCCACCGCGCACCCGCACATCAGCGACCACCACGTCACCGACCCCCATCGCCTGGCCCAGCTGCTGGTCCACGGCCTGGTCTCCTGAGGAATACCGATGCTCGTCAGACTCATCAATCGCTACATCAAGCCCTACTGGGGCCTGGTGGGAATCGTGCTGCTGCTGCAGCTGATCGCCGTCATCGCCTCGCTCTACCTGCCCAACCTGAACGCCCGGATCATCGACCAGGGCGTGGCCCGCGGCGACACCCACTACATCTGGGTGCACGGCGGCTGGATGCTGGCCGTCAGCCTGGTGCAGATCGCCGCCCAGATCTGTGCGGTCTGGTTCGGTGCCCGCGCCGCCATGCAGGTGGGCCGCGACATCCGCGCCGCGATCTTCTCCCGGGTGCTCTCCTTCAGCGCCCGCGAGGTGAACCAGTTCGGCGCCCCCAGCCTGATCACCCGCACCACCAACGACGTCCAGCAGGTGCAGCAGCTCGTGCTGATGACCCTGGTGATGATGGTCTCGGCCCCCATCACGATGGCCGGCGGCGTCTTCATGGCGGTGCGCGAGGACGCCGGGATGAGCTGGCTGATCCTGGCCGCCGTCGCCCTGCTGGGTGCCGGCGTGGTGCTGCTGATCAGCCGGGTGACCCCGCTCTTCCAGGCCATGCAGGACCGGATCGACGCGCTGAACCGGGTGCTGCGCGAGCAGATCACCGGCATCCGCGTGGTGCGCGCCTTCGTCCGCGAGCCCCACGAGGCGGCCCGCTTCGAGCGCACCAATGCCGAGCTCACCGACGTCGCCACCAGCGTGGGCCGCCACATGGCCGCCATGTTCCCCTTCGTCATGTTCGTGATGAACCTGGGCTCGGTGGGGGTGATGTGGTTCGGTGGCCACCGGATCATGGACGGCCACATCCAGGTGGGCCAGCTCACCGCCTTCCTCACCTACCTGATGCAGATCCTGATGAGCGTGATGATGGCCACGATGATGATGATCATGGTGCCCCGCGCCGCGGTCTGCGCGAAGCGCATCATGGAGGTGCTCGACACCTCCTCCTCCGTGGTCCCGCCCACCCGGGGCGTCACCGAGCTGGGCAGCAGCGACGGCGGCGGCATCGGCCGGCTGGACTTCCGCGACGTGGAGTTCACCTACCCCGGCGCCGAGGAGCCGGTGCTCTCGGACATCTCCTTCGCCATGGAGCCCGGCCGCACCACGGCCATCATCGGCTCCACCGGTTCGGGCAAGTCCACCCTGGTGAACCTGATCCCGCGGCTCTTCGACGCCACCGGCGGCACCGTGCTGGTGGATGGCACCGACGTGCGCGAGCTGGACCCCGACACCCTGTGGGCCGAGATCGGCCTGGTGCCGCAGAAGCCCTACCTGTTCACCGGCACCGTGGCCAGCAACCTGCGCTACGGCAAGCCCGATGCCACCGACGAGGAGCTGTGGGCGGCGCTGCGCACCGCCCAGGCCGAGGACTTCGTGCGCGAGATGGACGGCCAGCTCGAGGCCCCCATCGCCCAGGGCGGCACCAATGTCTCCGGCGGCCAGCGCCAGCGGCTCTCGATCGCCCGCGCCCTGGTGAAGAAGCCCGGCATCTACGTCTTCGACGACTCCTTCAGCGCCCTCGACGTGGCCACCGACGCCCGGCTGCGCGCCGCCCTGGCCCGCCAGACCGCGGAGGCCGCCACCCTGATCGTCGCCCAGCGGGTGTCCACCATCCGCACTGCCGACCAGATCCTGGTGCTGGAGCACGGCCGGATCGTCGGCCGCGGCACCCACGACGAGCTGCTGCAGACCTGCCCCACCTATGTCGAGATCGTCGATTCCCAGCTGAGCGCCGAGGAGGCAGCATGACCAGCACCAGTCCTCGTCACGCCATGGACGACGAGTCCCCCGCCGCGCCGGCGGCCAGCCCTCGCCACGCCCTGGTGGAGGAGCCCCCGAGCACCCCTCCGGCCGCGCGCGAGGCCTCCGGGACCGCCACCTCCGAGGCCGTCGACCTGAATGCCGACATGGCCGCCGCGGCGGCGGTCGACGCCGCCGATGCTCCGGAACGCCCCAAGGATGCCCCCACCGGGGGCGGCCACGGCCCGATGGGCATGGGTCGCGCCGCCGAGAAGGCGGTCAACTTCGTCCCCAGCCTGAAGCGGCTGCTGGGCCACCTGCGTCCCGAGCGCGCCCTGATCAGCCTGGTGGTGCTGATGGCGGCCGTCGGCGTGAGCTTCAGCGTGGTGGGTCCCAAGATCATCGGCCGGGCCACCGACGTGATCTTCGGCGGCGTGATGGGCAAGGCCCTGGAGTCTCAGGGCATCCCGGCCGGCACCCCCGCCGGGACCGTCGCGGAGATGCTGCGCCGGGCCGGCCAGGGCGAGATGGCCGACATGGTGCAGAAGATGGGCGTCATCGTGGGCCAGGGCATCGACTACGAGCGGCTGGGCAGGATCCTGCTGCTGGCCGTCGGGCTCTACGTCGCCTCCGCGCTGCTCGGCTTCGCCCAGGGCTACCTGCTCAACGGCGTGGTGCAGCGCTCCATCTACCGGATGCGCCAGGAGGTCAGCGCGAAGCTGGACCGGCTGCCGCTGTCCTACTTCGACAAGCAGCCCCGCGGTGAGCTGCTGAGCCGTGTCACCAATGACATCGACAACATCTCCCAGACCCTGCAGCAGACCCTCTCGCAGCTGCTGAACTCGCTGCTCACGCTGGTGGGCGTGATGGTGATGATGTTCTGGGTGAGCTGGCAGTTGGCGCTGGTCAGCCTGCTGATCATCCCGGTCTCGGGCGTGCTGGCCGGCATCATCGGCAAGCGCTCGCAGAAGCAGTTCGCGCAGATGTGGAAGTCCACCGGCGAGCTGAACGGCCACATCGAGGAGGCCTACTCGGGCCACTCGCTGGTCAAGGTCTTCGGCCGCCAGCGCGAGGTGGCCGAGGTCTTCGCCCAGCACAACGAGGGCCTGTACCGCAGCTCCTTCGGCGCCCAGTTCATCAGCGGCATCATCATGCCGGTCATGTTCTTCGTCGGGAACCTGAACTACGTCGCCATCGCCGTGATCGGCGGGCTCAAGGTGGCCAACGGATCGATGAGCCTGGGCGACGTGCAGGCCTTCATCCAGTACTCGCGGATGTTCACCCAGCCGGTCACCCAGGTGGCCAGCATGAGCAACCTGCTGCAGTCCGGCGTCGCCTCCGCGGAGCGCGTCTTCCAGGTGCTGGATGCCCCGGAGCAGTCCGCCGAGGCCACCGGCCAGCTGCGCAGCCCGGTGAAGGGGCGCGTCGTCTTCGACCACGTCGACTTCCGCTACCTGCCGGACCGTCCGCTGATCGACGACCTGAACCTGTTGGCCGAGCCCGGCCAGACGGTGGCGATCGTGGGCCCGACCGGCGCCGGCAAGACCACCCTGGTGAACCTGCTGATGCGCTTCTACGAGTTGCAGGGCGGCCGGATCACGCTCGACGGGGTGGACATCAGCACGGTGCCGCGACGCGAGCTGCGCGACCAGATGGGCATGGTGCTGCAGGACACCTGGCTGTTCGGCGGCACCATCCGTGAGAACATCGCCTACGGCCGCACCGACGCCCCCGAGGAGGAGATCGTGGCCGCCGCCACCGCCGCCTACGTGGACCGCTTCGTGCACGCCCTGCCCGACGGCTATGACACGGTGATCGACGAGGAGGGCTCGAATGTCTCCGCGGGCGAGAAGCAGCTGATCACGATCGCGCGGGCCTTCCTGTCCGAGCCGGGTCTGCTGATCCTCGACGAGGCCACCAGCTCGGTGGACACCCGCACCGAGGTGCTGGTGCAGAAGGCGATGGCCAACCTGCGCACCGACCGCACCAGCTTCGTGATCGCGCACCGGCTGTCCACCATCCGCGATGCCGACCTGATCCTGGTGATGGAGCACGGCGACATCGTCGAGCAGGGCACCCACCACGAGCTGCTGGAGGCCAAGGGTCACTACTACGAGCTCTACCAGAGCCAGTTCGCCGCCCCGGTCGAGGCCGCCTGAGCCGGCCGCCCGGGCACGGGGCCCGCACCACCGGATCGACTCCGGGGCGCGGGCCCTGTTCGTCTCCGGGCAGTCGCGTAGGGCGTCCGTCAGTCCCGACGCGGCACCGACAGCCAGGCCAGCGTCGCGACAGCCGCCAGCGCCAGCAGCGCCCAGGCGAGCACCCCGGTGGCGGGCAGCCGGTGGGCCAGCAGACCGCCGGCCAGCAGCAGGCCCACGATCCCCAGCACCCAGCCGGCCTCGCGCACTGCGTCGCCCAGCAACAGCCGCAACCCGGCCGCGCCCAGCTCGCCGTGCAAGGGCCCGACCTGGAGCCAGCAGCTGAGCCGGTGCGCCAGCCAGACCAGCGCCACCAGCGCCGCCACCACGGGCCAGGCCAGCGGGCGGCCCACCGCCCACAGGGCGAGCAGTACCACGGCCGCACCCAGCCAGACCGGTCCGTGGCCCAGGGCGCAGCCGACCACGGCGGCCACCACCAGCACGGCGAGCAGCCGGGAGACCTGGCTGTCGCCCGCCAGCGCCACCAGCAGCCCCAGCGCGAGCCCCACCAGCAGCAGGCACAGCCGCACCAGCAGTTGGAAGCGCCCGGCCCGGGCCAGCCGTCGCCAGGAGCGGGGCAGGGCGCGCGGCGTCGGGCTCATCGCCGGGCCATCCGTGGGGCGTGACGGCTGTCCTCCATGGCCTGCAGCACCGCGGCCAGGCTCGCCGGTCCCCGCCAGGCGGCCACTGGGATGCCGGCGGCGCGCAGCCGCTCCAGTACGGCCTCGCGCTGCAACCGTCGCAGCATCCACGCCTCCTGCACGCCGTGGCCCCCGGCGGGCTGGGCGTGCTGGCCGACCTGCCCCAGGGCGGCGGGGAGGGTGTCGACCACCACCAGCTCAACGCCGAGGCGCCGCAGCCGCCCGACCTCGGCGAGCACCTCGTCGGCCAGCAGCGGGCTGCACAGGAAGACCAGCGTGCCGGGCCGTGGTGCCCGGGTGGGGCGCAGGGTGGCCTGGCGCACCGCGTCCGTGCGGTCGGTGCGGTTGGCCGCGGCCAGCAATTCGTGCAGCAGGACCAGTTGCCGGGGGCCGCTGCCCAGCGGCAGGTCGGGCAGCCGATGGCCCAGGTCGTGCACGCCGAGCCGGTCGCCGAAGCCCAGGTAGTGGCGGGCCAGCGCCAGCACGGCGCGCGCCCCCACGTCGAGCGAGCTGTCCGGCTCCAGGCCCAGCTCCTGGGCGGGTCGCAGGCTGTCGAGCACCAGCAGCACGTCGGTGTCGCGCTCGGTCAGGGCGTCCACCACGTGCAGCTCGTCGGTGCGCGAACTGATCCGCCAGGTGATGCGACGCAGCCGGTCACCGGGGCGGTACTCGCGCACCTCGGCCAGCTCGGTGCCCTCGCCGCGTCGGGTCGAGAGGTGGTCGCCCTGGATCCCGAGCGGCCGGCCGACGCCGGCGCCGCCGGTCATCTGCTGGCTGGCGGGCCGGACCCGCAGCGTTAGGGGCTCGACGGTGGCACAGGCCAGCCAGGCGCCCGAGGGGTCGGTGGCGGTGGCCACGCCCGCCCCCACCCGGTGCCGTCCCCAGCGCAGCGGCTGCACCTCGACGACGGCCCGCCCGGCATCGGTGACGGCGGCGGTGGCGGGGCAGCGGTGCTGCAGGCTCGCCGGCTCCAGCGCCAGCGTGACCAGCTCCCGCTCGCCGCCCTCCACCTCCACCCGCACCGAACTCCCCTCGTCGATCACTTGGTTGACCTCGGCGAGGCGCCAGCTGGGCGCCAACCGCCGGCCGGCCGCGCGCAGGGAGAAGGCGAGGTAGGGGCTGGCCAGCAGGGCCAGTACCGGCCGGTGCAGCAGGGACGGCCGCGATGGACAGCCCGGCCGCCAGCATCACCGCCACTGTCAGGGCAGGGCCGGCCACCACGCGGCGGTCAGTCTCCAGCCCGGGGTACAGGCTCATCGTCGGGCATCCGGCACGGCGACGGAGTGCAGCACCTGGTCCACCACCTGCTCGGCCCGGACCTCGCCGAGCCACAGCTCGGGCCGCAGCGTGATCCGGTGGGCCAGGGCGGCGGGGGCCAAGGCCTTGAGGTCCTCGGGCACCACGTGGTCACGCCCCTGCAGCAGGGCCAGCGCCCGACCGCAGGTGACCAGGGCCAGCGAGCCGCGGGGCGAGGCACCCACCAGCACCGCCTCGTGGCTGCGGGTGGCGCGCACCAGCTCGACGGCATAGCGCTGCACCTGGTCGGAGACGTGCACGGTCTCGACGGTGGCCTGCAGTCGCAGCAGCTGCCCGGCGTCCAGCACCGGTTCCAGCGCGGTGGACTCCTGGCGTCGCTCCAGACGGCGGCGCACCATCTCCACCTCGTCGACGGCCTCGGGCAGGCCGAAGCCGAGCCGCAGCAGGAAACGGTCGAGCTGGGCCTCCGGCAGCCGGTAGGTGAGCGCGCCGACAGCCAGCAGCACGCGACGGGTCCGCGGGTCCATCCGCCCAACCTAGCGTCGGCCCCGAGGGCGCCACAGTCCCCGTTCGGACAAGGGGCTTGGCAGGATGGGGCCATGACGATCCACGCCGAGCACCCCTTTGCCGACTCCTCCCGCGAGGCGGCGCGCCAGCTGCGTGGCCGGCTGGGCGGCCGGGTGACGCTGCTCACCGCCGGCGAGGGACGCGAGCGCGCCGGCTGGACGGTCAGCTCGCTGGCGGTGGTGGGCGGCGATCCGTGGCGGGTGGTGGCCTTCCTGGACCCCGACTGCGACTTCGTCGAGCGGGTGGAACAGAGCGGACGCGCGGTGCTGCAGCTGCTCGACGGCGGCCACCAGTACCTGGCCGACGCCTTCGCCGGCACGGCTCCCGCCCCGGGTGGGGTCTTCACCCTGGCGGACTGGGAGCAGACTGCGTACGGCCCACGCCTGGCGGGCGCGCAGAACTGGGCGACGCTGGAGCTGGAGTCCGCCACCGACCTGGGCTGGTCACGCCAGCTGGTGCTGGCCGTCGTCGAGGCCGGGGCGGGCGAGGACCCGGCGCCGCTGCACCACGTGCGCGGCCGCTACCGCGTGCTGGACTGAGCCAGCTGCTCGCGGCGCGGGGAGCCCGCGCCCGCATCACGGCAGTACGGGCCGCATCGCCCCCGTTCCTGTAGGGGTGATCGTGCAGCACGGGCCGTGATCGCGACCGAGGGCCCACGACGCTGAACTGGCTACGCTCGCTGGCCTCGCCCGCCTGCCGCACCCTAGGCGGTACGGCGGCCGCACCCCCGGGGTCAGCCCAGGGCCTCGCGGACCGTGGCGCGGTCGTCCTCGTCGAGCCCGGCGACGAACTGGCGCAGCACGTCGCCGCGGTGGCGGCCGGACTGTCCCAGCACCTCGGCCAGCGAGTCGGAGACCAGGCGGGCTTGGCTGGTGCCCGCGGTGTAGAGCCATGCCCGGCCGTCGCGCTCACGATCCACCAGGCCCTTCTTGGCCAGCCGGTCCAGCACCGTCATCACCGTGGTGTAGGCCAGCTCGCGTTCCGTCAGCAAACTTTCATGAACGAACCGCACGGATACCGGATTGTCTTGCTGCCAAAGGGTTTCCATGATTCGTTGTTCGAGCTCGCCCAAGATCGCCATGTCACAAGCATAGTTGCCCGCTTGGTGGCTACGACCCTGAGTAGTATCTTTCGCCGCATGGACGCGCAGATCATTGCCAGATGGCAATTCGGGATCACGACGGTCTACCACTTTCTCTTCGTGCCGCTGACGATCGCGCTGTCGATGCTCGTCGCCGTGCTCCAGACGATTTGGTACAAGACCGGCAATGACAACTTCCTCCGCCTGACAAAGTTCTTCGGAAAGCTCTTCCTGATCAATTTCGCGGCCGGCGTGGTGACCGGCATCGTGCAGGAATTCCAGTTCGGCATGAACTGGTCCGAGTACTCCCGCTTCGTGGGTGACGTCTTCGGCGCCCCGCTGGCCCTGGAGGCCCTGCTGGCCTTCTTCCTGGAGTCCACCTTCATCGGCCTGTGGATCTTCGGCTGGGACCGGCTGCCCAGGAAGCTGCACCTGATGGCCATCTACCTGGCCGCCTTCGGCACCATGCTCTCGGCAGTCTTCATCCTGGCCGCCAACAGCTGGATGCAGCACCCGGTGGGCGCCACCTACCGCAACGGTCGCGCAGAGCTCACCGACTTCGGCGCCCTGCTGACCAACCCGGTCTTCCTGGCCACCTTCCCGCACCAGATCTCCAGCGCCTACATGGTGGCCGGTGGCTTCATCGCCGGCCTGTCGGGCTGGCACCTGGCGCGGCTCAACAAGGCACGTCAGCAGGCCGCCCCCGGCACTGACCTGGACTACAGCGGCACCCACGTGAAGGCCGAGAACGTCGAACGCGACATCACCACCTGGCGTTGGGCGGCCAAGTTCGGCGCCTGGGTACTGCTGGCCGCCTCGGTGCTCACCATCATCTCCGGTGACATCCAGGCCAAGGCCATGACCCACGCCCAGCCCATGAAGATGGCGGCCGCGGAGGCGCTCTACCAGACCCGCGACGACGCCTCCTTCAGCGTCTTCACCGTCGGCAACCTGGACGGCACCGAGGAGGTCTTCAGCGTGCGCGTGCCCTATGTGCTCAGCTTCATGGCCACCGGCAACATCCACGGCGAGGTGCAGGGCATCGACGACCTGAAGGCCCAGTACGAGCAGCAGGGCTTCCGCCTGGACGACCGCGGCCAGCTGCCGCTGCAGGCCGAGTTCGCCGACCAGCCCAAGCAGCAGCCGGTCAAGATCACCCCCAACGTCCCGGTGACCTACTGGAGCTTCCGGCTGATGATGGGCCTGGGCGGTCTGGGCGCGCTGATCGGCGCCTGGGTCCTCTTCGCCCTGCGGGGCGGGCGCAACCCGATGCCCACAAAGCTGTGGCAGTGGTCCATGGCGGCCCTGCCCTTCCTGCCGCTGTTCGCCATCTCCTTCGGGTGGATCATGGCCGAGATGGGACGCCAGCCCTGGATCGTGGCGGGCGTGCTGCCCACCCAGGCGGCGGTCTCCCCGTCGGTGAGCCTGGGTGAGGCCATCCTCACGATGGTGCTCTTCACCGTCATCTACGGCGCCCTCGCCGTGGTCGAGTTCGGCCTGATCCTGAAGTGGAACCGCGCCGGCCTGCCCGAGGTCGCCCCCGTCGAGGTCGTGGAGGACGAGGATGCCCCCTTGTCCTTCGCCTACTGAGGAGACCGTCATGCTGACACTGATGCACACCCAGCCCACCGGGCTGCAGATGATCTGGTTCGTGCTGGCCGCTGTGCTGTGGACCGGCTACTTCTTCCTGGAGGGCTTCGACTACGGCGTGGCCATGCTGCTGCCGGTGCTGGGCCGCGACGACGACGAGCGCCGCGTCCTGGTCAACACCATCGGCCCGGTCTGGGACGGCAACGAGGTCTGGCTGCTCACCGCCGGTGGCGCCATGTTCGCGGCCTTCCCTGGCTGGTACGCCACCTTGTTCAGCGGTCTGTACCTGCCACTCTTCCTGGTGCTGGTGGGCCTGATCCTGCGCGGCGTCGCCTTCGAGTACCGCGCCAAGCGTGACGACGCCCGCTGGAAGAACGGCCTGGACTGGTGCGCCACCATCGGCTCCTTCCTGCCCTCGCTGGTCTTCGGCATCGGCTTCGCGAACTTCGTGAAGGGGATCCGGGTGGGCTCCGACGTGCTCGTGGCCCAGGGCTTCTGGAGCCTGTTCAACCCCTTCGGCCTGCTGGGCGGCGTGCTCTTCGTGGTGCTCTTCCTGGCCCACGGCGCGGTCTTCATCGCGCTGAAGACGCGCGGCGAGGTGCGGACCAGGGCCAACCGGTTCGGGGTGCGGGCCACCCTGGCCGCGGCGGTGCTGATGGCACTGTTCGTGGTCTGGCAGAACCTGGCCTGGCCGGCCGGCGAGACCAGCTGGCTGGGCGGCGCCGCCACGGTGATCTGCTGGGCCACCGGGCTGCTGGCCGTCGCCTGTCTGGCCGTCAGTGCGCTGATGGCCACCCGGGAGCGCGACGGCTGGGCCTTCGCCTTCACGGGCCTGGCGATCGTGGCGCTGGTGGTGGACATCTTCTGCAAGATGTACGGCAACCTGGGCTTCATCAGCCTCGACGCCGGCCGTCCGCTGGACATGACCACCGCCTCCAGCTCCCCCTACACGCTGAAGATCATGACCATCGCGGCCTGCACCGCGGTGCCGGTGGTGCTGGGCTACCAGGCCTGGAGCTACTGGGTCTTCCGTCGCCGGCTGTCCACCGGGAACCTGCCGGTGGTCACGGTGGGGGCGCGGCGGGCCCGCACCGCCTGAATTCCTTGCACCGCAAGAAGTCCTGAGGTCGTCGGGTGGAATCGTCCACCCGACGGCCTTGTTCTTTCCTGCTGCGGAATCGCCAACCACCCCACTCCATTCCCGGCGTCCGGAATTCCCCGGACGGAAATGCGCCTTTTCCCTACCCGCCATGAATTCATGAATTGACCCGGAAAAATCCGGTCTGGTCAGGTGTCCCCAAGTGCTCCCGATCAGAATTGTCCGTCCGGCGTGTCGCGAAAACTGTGGAATCCCTGTCGGGATTGGCTTTGCGCCCGATTGCCGGACCGTCGACGCCTAGCCTTCGCAGCATGGCTGGTCCGATCGATCCTCGCCTGGTGCGACGCGGGAGGGCCACCAGGTGGTTCCTCGTCGCGCTCTGCCTGGTCGGGCTGGTGCAGGCCGTGGCGCTGGTCGCCCAGGCCCACCTGCTCTCGGTGTCCATCTCCCAGGTCTTCGCGAGCCACCGCGCCGACCAGCTCGTGCGCTGGATCTGGCCGTTGGCGGCAGTCTTCGCCCTGCGGGCCGCCCTGGCCTGGCTCAACGCCCTGCTGGCCCATCGCGCCTCCGCTGCGGTGAAGGCCGGCCTGCGCCACGACCTGGCCCGCGCCCGGCTCGCCCGTCCGCTGGACCCGGGCACCAGCTCCTCCACCCTGGTCACACTGGCCACGCAGGGGCTGGACGCGCTCGACGGCTACTACGCCAAGTACCTGCCGCAGCTGGTGCTCGCCGTGCTGGTGCCGCTGGTGGTGGGCGTCATGGTGCTGCGCGCCGACGTGCTGAGCGCGGTGGTGATGGCCGTCACGCTCCCGCTGATCCCGGTCTTCATGGTGCTGATCGGCTGGACCACCCAGAAGCAGGTGGACCGTCGTTGGCGGGTGCAGACCCGGCTGGCCAACCACTTCGCAGACCTGGTGACCGGCCTGCCCACGCTGCAGGCCTTCGGCCGGGCCCGCGGCCAGCGCGAGGGCCTGCGGGTCACCGAGGAGCGCAACCGCGCGGAGACCATGAAGACGCTGCGGATCAGCTTCCTGTCCTCCTTCGCGCTCGAGCTGATCGCCACGCTGAGCGTCGCCGTCGTGGCCGTCCAGGTGGGCTTCCGCGTGGTCTTCGACCGGATGGACCTGCAGACCGCCCTGTTCGTGCTGGTACTGGCGCCCGAGGCCTACCTGCCACTGCGCCAGGTGGGCACCCACTACCACGACGCCGCCGACGGCATGGCCGCCGCCGACCAGGCGCTGGGCTACCTCGAGGCCGCCGGGATCGACGAGGCCGACGAGGCCGGGGGCGTCGAGGCCCCCACGCTCCCGCTGGCCCCGACGCTGGAGCTGCGCGGCATCCGCCACACCTGGCCCGGAGCACAGCACCCGGTGCTCGACGGGGTCGACCTGGTCCTGCCGCCCGGCGAGGTGGTGGCCCTGCAGGGGCGCTCCGGCGGCGGCAAGTCCACCCTGGTCTCGGTGCTGATGGGCTTCCTGGAGCCCGACGAGGGGCAGGTGCTGGTGGACGGGGAGCTGTGGCCGGCAGCCCGCCGCCGCGAGCTGATCGCCTGGGTGGGCCAGGAACCCGGACTGCCCGCCGACACCATCGGCCGCAATGTCGCGCTCGGTTCGCCGCATCCGGTGCCCGACCAGGTGCTGCGTGAGGTGCTCGACCTGGCCGGTGGCCAGGGCCTGGCGCTGGAGCGCACCGTCGGCGACGACGCCGAGGGCCTCTCCGCGGGCGAGCGACGACGGGTGGCGGTGGCGCGAGCCCTGCTGCGGATCAGCCACGGCCGGGCCCGGCTACTGGTGATGGACGAACCGACCGCCGGGCTGGACGCCGATGCGGAGGCCGCCGTGGTGGAGGCGGTGCGCCGCTCCGGCGCCGGAGCCCTGGTGGTGAGCCATCGGCCCGCGATGCTGGCGATGGCTGACCGTCTGGTGCAGCTGGACGGCCGCGAGCCGGCCGGGAGCGCTGCCGGAGCCGGCACCGGGCGGGGGCAGCATGACTGAGGCCACCGTCCACGCCCCAGCTGGCACGAGCCCCTCGGGAGGAGCCGCGGTGCGGATCGTGCGCGACCTGCTGCGCGAACTGCCCGGCGGACGCACCCGCTTCTGGCTGGCCACGCTGCTGGCCACCCTGGCCTCCGGCGCCTCGGTGGCGCTGATGGCCACCTCCGCCTGGCTGCTGAGCCGGGCCGCCGAGCACCCGCCGGTGCTCTACCTGGAGGTGGCTGCGGTCGGGGTGCGCTTCTTCGGCATCACCCGCGGCGTGGCCCGGTATGCCGAACGCCTGGTGGGCCACGACCTCGCCCTGCGGATGCAGGGAGCGTTGCGGCTGCGCAGCTACCAGGCGCTGAGCGGCACCACCCTTCTGGGGCGTCACCGCGGCGACCTGCTGACCCGGCTGGTGGCCGACGTCGAGGCGGTCCAGGACGTGGTGGTGCGAGTGGCGGTCCCGCTGGCCTCCGCCTCCGTGGTGATGCTGGGCACCACCCTGATGCTGGGCTGGTTCAGCCCTGCCTCGGCAGCCGTCCTGCTGGGCACCGCCCTGCTGGCCGGGCTGCTGCTTCCCTGGCTGGCGCAGCATGCCAGCCGGGAGGCCGATGCCCAGGCGGTGACGGGCCGGGCCGCGCTGGCCGTCGCGATGGACGAGCTGAGCCACCATGCTCCCGACCTGGTGGCCTACGGCCTGCAGGAGGACGTCCTGCACCGCGTCGGTGCCGCGCAGCGGGTGCTGGAGCAGGCCGAGCGCCGCGCTGCCTGGACCCGTGGCCTGGCCACCGCGGGCCAGCTGCTGGCGGCCGGAACGGCGGTGCTCGCAGCCCTGTGGATCGGCGGCCATGCGGTGGCCGCGGGCAGGCTCCCGGCCCGGGACCTGGCCGTGCTGGTCCTCACACCACTGGCCCTGCACGAGGTGCTGGCCACCTTCACCCAGGCTGCGCAGACCTGGACCCGGGCTCGCACCTCGCTGGCGCGGGTGGCCCAGGTGCTCGACGAGCCACCGGTGGGGCGCGGGGACCGACCCGAGGTGCCACCCTCGTCCCGCCCCGGCCTGGTGCTGCGGGATGTCTCGATCGGCTGGCCCGGCGAGCCGGCGCTGGCCGAACGGCTCACGCTCAGCCTGGGGCCCGGTGAGCGGCTGGCCGTCACCGGGGCCTCCGGGGTGGGCAAGACGACGCTGGCCGCCACCATCATGGGTGTTGTTCCAGCGCTGGAAGGTGCTCTTGAGGTCACGGGGCCGGTCTCCTACCTGGCCCAGGACGCGCACGTCTTCGCCACCAGCCTGGCCGAGAACGTCCGCATCGGTCACCGCGAGGCCACCGACGAGCAGGTGGGCGCGGCCCTGCGGCGCGCCGGCCTGCCCCTGGATCCAGCCCGGGTGGTGGGCGAGCAGGGCGCCACACTGAGCGGCGGCGAAGCCCGTCGGCTTGCCCTCGCCAGGCTCCTGGCAAGCCAGGACGTCCTGGGGAAGGAGAGCCAGGTCTACCTGCTGGACGAGCCCACAGAGCACCTGGACCCGGAGACCGCGCAGGCCCTGATGGCTGACCTGTGGGCCTCGGTGGGCCGTGCCCCGGTGGTGGTCATCACCCATGACCCGACGGTGGTGGCCAGCTGCAGCCACCGTCTCCACCTCGCGGCCCCCGTCGGCGCACAGGGTGAGCGCCCTGCCGCCCACGGGGTGATGCAACGGGTGACAGCGGGCAAGGCCGGACGCTAGCCTGTTCGTCATAGGACCCCCACGAGGACTTCCTGGTCGGGCTCGAACCGGCCGGCAGACCCGTGGGCCCGGCACGCAGGGGACGTGCCGCGGAACAGGCAGGACGGGGGATGCATGGGCGTGGCCACGACCGACCACGACGGCCCCGCCGTGCCCCAGCGCCTGGTCAGCGAGCTGGACCGTCTGGTGCAGGCACGCATCGCCGTCATCTGTGCACCGGCCGGCTTCGGCAAGCGGGACCTGGTGCGCACCTGGATCTCCAGCCGCGAGGACCTGCACGCCCACTGGCTCGGCTCCGCCGACGAGCTGGACGCGGTCCTGGAAGGCTTCGGACAGTCCGAGGCAGAGCTGCTGGTGCTGGTGGCGGAGAGCGGCGCGCTGCTGGAGGACGAGGCCTTCGTCACCCGAGCCCTGGACCTCGCCGAGCGCAATGCCCGCGTCCGGGTGGTCTTCGTGGGTCGCTCCCGCCCCGAGGCGCCGCTGGGCTCGCTGGCGGCCCGTGGCCTGCTGGTGGACCTCGACGCCGACCAGCTCGCCTGGACCCGCCAGGAGATGGGGGAGGCCTTGGCCCCTCGCAACCCGGCACTGCCGGGCTCGGCACTGGACACCGTGATGAGCGGCACGCGCGGCTGGCCGGCCATCGGGCGAATGCTGGCGGCCGAGCCGCTCACCTGGGCGCACACCTCCAAGGTCGCCCGGCTGGCGGACTCCTACATCGACCGCGAGGTGCTGCACGACCTCTCCCCAGCGGACCGCGAGCTGTTGGCCCAGCTGTCCGCCCTGCCCTCGCTGGACCCGTTGTCAGCTGCCTGGATCACGGGGCGCAGCGATGCCGCCGCCCAGCTCAGCCGGTTGCAGGCCCACGGCGTCCCGATCACCTGGGACGACGCCAACACCATTCGGCTCAACCCGATGCTGCGCGGATACCTGAGCCGTCGGCTGGCCCGCGAGGACCCCGAGCTGAGCCAGGAGCTGAGCCGTCGCGCGGCGCTCTGGTTGCGCAACCGCGGCCGCTCGATGGAGGCCATCCAGCTGGCCATGCAGGTGGGGCTGGTGGACCTGGCCTGGATGCTGGCCGCGGAATTCCTCACCGCCCACATGAACCGCCCCGAGCTGGTGCAGACCCTGCCCCGTCTGGTGGAGCAGCTGCCCCCCGGCTGGGAACTGGACCTGGTGCGCAGCCTCACCCGTGGCCTGGCCACGCCGCAGACCATGATCTCGCTGATGGACACCATCGACGCCGAGCAGATGGTCGCCCGCGGCGACTCCGGCCGGCTGGCCTATGCCTGCTTCGTGCTGGGCACCGTGCGCCGGGTGAGCTATCCCGACGAGGTGGACGTCTCACGTGCCCTCGAGATCGCTGCCGAGAGCGACGGGCGCAGCGTCCACGAGCTCGACCTGGCCCTGCTCAGTGCGGTGCGCACCGAGTACGGGCTGTGGCTGATGCACCATGCCAGGATGGCCGAGGCCCATGAGGTGCTGCTCAGCGCCCTGGGCGTGGCCCGGGTGTCCAATGTCCCGTGGACCACGGTCACCGCACTGGGGGCGCTGGCCTTCATCAATGCCGAGCAGGGCAATGTCAACGCCGCCCATCGCCTGGCCGACGAGGCGATCCTGACCGGCGCCGACACCGTCTTCACCACCGATGCGCTGGACGAGTGCGCCATGCTGGCCCTGGCACTGACGGCCGTCGACACCGGGGATCTGCCCAGCGCGCGTCGCTGGCTGGACCAGCTGGACCGCCACGACGACCATCTGCCGGAGAACGACGCCCTGCGGGTCTACGTGGAGTCCAGTCTGCTGCTGGCCGAGGACGACGCCCAGGGCGCGCAGCGCCTGGTGGGCGCCTACCGCGACCAGCCGCGCGGCCCGATGGTGGACCTGCATGTCCTGGGCATCGGGATCGCCGCCTTCAATGCCGCCATCGAGCTGGGCGAGCTGGACGTCGCCGAGGCCGAGCTGCGGCTGCTGCGCACCGTCGAACTGGCCGACGTGCAGGCGGGCCTGCCCTACTTCGAGGCCCGGCTGGCCCTGGCCCGCGGCGATGCGCGAACCGCCTACAACGCCTTGCAGGTCGTCTTCACCGGCCCCGGCACCACCGTCGAGAACGGCAAGCGCACCCTCTTCCTGCTGATGATCTTCGGGATCGCGGCCGACGAGATGCACCGCGCCGACGAGGCCCTGCAGGCCTTCCAGCGGGCCGGGGTGCTCGCCGAGCGAATGGGGCTCAACCTGCCCACCGCCCGCCACACCAGGGTGGCGGTCTCCTCCCGCAAGGAGGTGCCGCTGACCGAGGCGGAGCGCAACGTGCTGGCCCGGCTGGACTCCGCCAAGACCCTGGGCGACACCGCCGACGAGCTGTTCATCAGCGTGAACACGTTGAAGACCCACCTGCGCCGGATCTACAAGAAGCTGGGGGTGGCCAACCGCGAGGAGGCCATCGAACGGGCGCGGATGATGGGCATCCGGCCCAGCGGCTGAGGCAGGGCGCACCGCCCCTCCCCACCGCTGTGGGCCGGTGACGTGGCGTGGCTGCCTAGACTCGGCACAGCACCGCACCCAGTACCAGGAGGAAGCATGCTCGTCGCCTTCAGCGTCGCCCCGTCCGGCCAGGGACCCGAGGGCGGGGAGAATCCCGACGCCTCGGTCCACCAGGCCGTCGCCGCCGCCGTGCGCATCGTGCGCGAGTCCGGCCTGCCGAACCGCACCGACTCCATGTTCACCACCATCGAGGGTGACTGGGACGAGTGCATGGACGTGGTGCGCCGCTGCACCGAGGCGGTGGGCCGCTACGGCAGCCGCGTCGCGCTGGTGCTGAAGGCCGACATCCGGCCCGGCCACACCGGCGAGATCACCGGCAAGCTGGAGCGCCTGGAGCAGGCGCTGGAGCAGCAGTGAGCTCCGAGCCGCCAGCCGGCCTCCCTGTGGACGGCGGATCCCCGTTGACACTCGGTGCCCTCACCGTCCGGCCCGCCGTCCCGGCCGATGCCGAGGCCTACACCCACTGCTACATCGAGTGCCTGGCCGAGACCTATGCCCACATCATGCCGCCGGCCTTCGCCCAGATCCGTCGCGACCGCTTCGCCCAGGAGGCGACCGAGACCCGTGAGGAGCTGGTGGAGATGGAGCAGGCGCTGGCCGCCGACCGGGTGCCGAAGCGCAGTCACTGGCTGGCCACCGACGGTGACCAGGTGGTGGGCATCGTCAGCGCCGGACCGGGCGTCGCCGCCTGGGAGCGCGAGCACTTCACCAATCCCGAGCCTCCGGTGGAGCTGAACCTGGACCACATCTACACCCGACGTTCCACCCACGGCACCGGCCTCGGCCAGGTGCTGCTGGACCTCGCGCTGGCCGACCCCCACGATCCCGGGCGGCAGCGGGGCGCCTGGCTGTGGATCCTGCGGCAGAACCCGCGCGCCGAGGCCTTCTACCGTCGCAACGGCTTCGTCGAGGAGGGCCTGGAGGTGAGCTGCGGGGCCTCCTGGTTCCACGCACCCATGTTCCGGATGTGGCGCCCGGAGCCGGCAGCCTGAGCCCTGCCGGGCCGGCAGGACGGCAGACCCACCCGTGATCCGGGCGCGTCCCAGCCGCCCCGGGCCACTGGTCGGACCCCTCGATTTCCCACGGATCGCCCGGTACTACGATCGGTCGTAGGAGGGCGCGGCGCTGCGTCCGGTTCGAAGGGAAGTTCCAATGACCCAGGACGTGAACGGGCCCACGGCCCGTGACATCACCCAGCTGCCGGACCTCGCCACCGGCACCTCGCGGGTGGGACCGGTGCGCACCAGGATGCCGATCTACGTCGACCTGCTGCCGCCCTGCAATGCTGGCTGCCCCGCCGGCGAGAACATCCAGGAGTGGCTGCGGCTGATCAAGCACGGCCAGGAGGAGTCGGCCTGGCGCCAGCTCACCCGGGACAACCCCTTCCCCGCCATCCACGGCCGGGTCTGCTACCACCCGTGCGAGACGGTCTGCAACCGGGTGGAGCTGGACGGCGCCGTCTCGATCCACTCGGTGGAGCGCTTCCTGGGCGACACCGCGGTGGAGAAGGGATGGAAGTTCGACCGTCCGCGCCAGCGCACCGGCTTCCGGGTGCTGGTGATCGGCGGCGGCCCGTCGGGCCTGAGCGCCGCCTACCACCTCACCCGGCTGGGCCACGAGGTGGAGATCCGTGACTCGGCCGAGCAGCCCGGCGGCATGATGCGCTACGGCATCCCCGAGTACCGCCTGCCGCGCACCGTGCTGGACGCCGAGATCGGCCGCCTGGTGGACATGGGCGTGAAGATCACCACCAACCACACCGTCACCGACCTGCTGGCCGAGCAGAAGGAGGGCAGCTTCGACGCGGTCTTCGTCGCGGTGGGCGCCCACCTGTCCAAGCGGGTGGACATCCCCAACCAGGACGCCAGCCGGATGGTGGACGCGGTCAGCTTCCTGCGCGAGGTGGCCAGCGGCGAGCGACCGGTGCTGGGCCGCAAGGTGGCCGTCTACGGCGCCGGCAACACCGCCATGGACGCCGCCCGCGTGGCCCGCCGGCTGGGCGCCGAGGAGTCGGTGATCGTCTACCGCCGCACCAAGGACCAGATGCCCGCCCACGAGTTCGAGGCCGAGGAGGCCGAGCGCGAGGGCGTGAAGATGAACTGGCTGCGCACCATCTCCTCCATGGACGAGCAGGACCTCACCGTCGAGATCATGGAGCTCGACGAGAACGGCCGGGCCCGCGGCACCGGCCAGTTCGAGAAGCTGGAGGCCGACACCGTGATCCTGGCCATCGGCCAGGACGCCGACACGCGATTCCTGCAGGCGATCCCCGGAATGAGCTTCGACGGTGATGTGGTGAAGGTGGACACCACCACGCTGATGACCGACGTGCCCGGCATCTTCGCCGGGGGCGACGCGGTGCCCTCCGAGCGCACCGTGACGGTGGGCGTGGGGCACGGCAAGAAGGCCGCCAAGCAGATCGACGCCTGGCTGAACCGCTTCCAGGCCGAGAGCCAGGTCAAGCACCCCGTCGTCGGCTTCGACGACCTGAACCTGTGGTACTTCGGCGACCACTCGCGGCGGGTGCAGCCCGAGCTCACCCCCGAGCAGCGGCTGGCCTTCGACGAGGTGGTGGGCGGGCTCGATCCCGAGCAGGCCCACTTCGAGGCGCGTCGCTGTCTGAGCTGCGGCAACTGCTTCGAGTGCGACGGCTGTCTGGGTGCCTGCCCCGAGGACGCCATCATCAAGCTCGGCAAGGGGCACCGCTACCGCTTCGACTACGAGAAGTGCACCGGCTGCGCCAGCTGCTACGACCAGTGCCCCGTCCACGCCATCGAGATGATTCCGGAGATCTGATGAACCCCGTGCTCCCCACCGAACCCGTCAACCAGTGGCACGCGGCTGACTCCACCACCACGAAGCGGATGGAGGACGGCGCCACCCTGGCCCCGCCGATCCCGGAGATGTCCCACGGCATCCTGGCCGAGCCCGGTGGCCACGACGGCCCGCCGATCGAGCCCGGCGAGCGGCTGATCGTCGACGGCAACGAGGCCGCCGTCGACGTGGCCTACCGGCTCAACGAGCTGTGCTCGATCTACCCGATCACCCCCAGCTCCACCATGGCCGAGCTGGCCGACGAGTGGGCCAGCCACGGGCGCACCAACATCTACGGCCAGGTGCCCACCGTGATCGAGATGCAGTCCGAGGGCGGTGCCGCCGGCGCCATGCACGGTGCGCTGCAGGGCGGTGCCATGTGCACCACCTTCACCGCCTCCCAGGGCCTGCTGCTGATGATCCCCAACATGTACAAGATCGCCGGTGAGCTCACCTCGACGGTCTTCCACGTGGCGGCCCGCAGCCTGGCCACGCAGGGGTTGAGCATCTTCGGCGACCACCAGGACGTGATGGCGGTGCGCCAGACCGGCGTGGCCCTGCTGAGCTCGGCCAGCGTGCAGGAGGCGCACGACATGGCGCTGATCTCGCAGGTGGCCACCATGCACACCCGCATCCCCTTCGTGCACTTCTTCGACGGCTTCCGCACCAGCCACGAGCTGAACACCCTGGAGCGGCTGAGCGACGAGGTGCTGCGCGCCATGGTGCCCGAGACCCTGGTGCAGGAGCACCGGCGTCGTGCGCTCAGCCCGGAGAACCCCTTCATCCGCGGCACCGCGCAGAACCCGGACACCTACTTCCAGAGCCGCGAGACCGCCAACTCCTTCTACGCCTGGACCCCGGCGGTGACCCAGAAGGTGATGGACCGCTTCGCCTCGCTCACCGGGCGCCAGTACAAGCTGGTGGAGTACCACGGTGACCCGCAGGCCGAGCAGGTGGTGGTGGTGATGGGCTCGGGTGCGGAGACGGTGCGCTCCACCATCGACTACCTCAATGCGCAGGGCCGTCGCCTGGGCATGGTGCAGGTGCGCCTGTACCGCCCGCTGCCCACCGAGGAGCTGCTGGCCGCCATCCCCACGTCCGTTCGCCGGATCGCGGTGCTGGACCGCACCAAGGAGCCGGGCGCCGGTGGCGAGCCGATGTTCCTCGACGTGGTCACCGCGCTGGGCGAGGCGGTGGCCAATGGCCGTCGCAGCGAGATGCCGCTGGTGATCGGTGGCCGCTACGGCCTGTCCAGCAAGGAGTTCACGCCGGGCATGGTGGCCGGCATCTTCGACGAGCTGGGCCGTGACAAGCCCCGCCCCCGCTTCACCGTCGGCATCAACGACGACGTCACCCACCTGTCGATCCCCTACGACGCGGAGCTGGACATCGAGGACAGCGCCACCCTGCGCGCCGTCTTCTACGGCCTGGGCTCGGACGGCACGGTGGGCGCCAACAAGAACACCATCAAGATCCTGGGCTCGGATCCGGAGACCTTCGCCCAGGGCTACTTCGTCTACGACTCCAAGAAGTCCGGCTCGCGCACGGTCAGCCACCTGCGCTTCGGGCCCAACCCGATCCGGGCGCCCTACCTGGTGAGCAAGGCGGGCTTCATCGGCTGCCACCACTGGTCGATCCTGGAGCGGGTGGACGTGCTGAAGTTCGCGCGACGCGGCACCACCCTGCTGATCAACTCGCCCTACCCGGCCGAGGAGGTCTTCGACCGGCTGCCCCGCTCCATGCAGACCAAGATCATTGACCTTGGGATCCAGGTGCACGTGATCGACGCCAACTCCGTGGCGCGCGAGGCGGGCCTGGGCGGACGCACCAACACCGTGCTGCAGACCTGCTTCTTCGCGATCAGCGGCGTGATGCCGCGCGACCTGGCGATCGAGAAGATCAAGAAGGCGATCACCAAGACCTATGCCCGCAAGTCGATGGAGATCGTGGCCAAGAACCACCTGGCCGTCGACGCTGCCGTGGCCCACCTGCACCAGGTGGAGGTTCCCGAGGCCACCACCAGCAGCCACGAGCTGCTGGCCCCGGTGCCGGCCGACGCCCCGCGCTTCGTGCGCCAGGTGACCGCCCCGATGCTGGCCGACCTGGGCGACGACCTGCCGGTCTCGGCCCTGCCCGTGGACGGCTCCTACCCCTCGGGCACCACCCGGTACGAGAAGCGCAACATCTCCGACATCATCGCGGTCTGGGATCCCGAGGCCTGCATCCAGTGCGGCAACTGCTCCTTCGTCTGCCCGCACTCGGTGCTGCGCGCCAAGTACTACAGCCCCGGCGAGCTGGAGGGCGCACCCGACGGCTTCCAGAGCGTCGAGCTGGATGCGGCCGGCCTGCCGGACACCCGCTACACGCTGCAGGTCTACGCGGAGGACTGCACCGGGTGCGGCCTGTGCGTCGAGGCCTGCCCGGTGCACCCGATCGGCATGCCGAACCGCAAGGCGATCAACCTAGAGCCGGTGCTGGAGCGCACCGAGGAGAAGCAGAATGTCGACTTCTTCGAGACGCTGCCGGTCAACGACCGCTCCCGCGTCGACTTCGGCACGGTGCGCGGCACCCAGTTCCTGGAGCCGCTCTTCGAGTTCTCGGGCGCCTGCTCCGGCTGCGGCGAGACGCCCTACCTGAAGCTGCTCACCCAGCTCTTCGGCGACCGCGCCACCGTGGCCAATGCCACCGGCTGCTCGTCGATCTACGGCGGCAACCTGCCCACCACCCCGTGGGCCAAGAATGCCAAGGGACGCGGACCGGCCTGGTCGAACTCGCTGTTCGAGGACAATGCCGAGTTCGGCCTGGGCCTGCGGCTGGCCGCGGACCTGCACGCCGACCTGGCGCGCACCCGGCTGGAGCAGATGCGCGAGCAGATCGGCGACGACGAGCTGGTGGACGGTCTGCTGGGCGCAGACCAGGTGCTGGAGAGCGACCTGACCCGTCAGGCGGAGCGGGTGCAGCGGCTGCGCGAGAGGTTGGGCGCCCTGGAGGGCCCGCAGGTGGCGGACCTGCTCAGCGTCTCCGACCACCTGCTGCGTCGCTCGGTGTGGATCGTGGGCGGCGACGGCTGGGCCTATGACATCGGCTCGGCCGGCGTGGACCACGTGCTGGCCTCCGGGCGCAATGTGAACGTGCTGGTGCTGGACACCGAGGTCTACTCCAACACGGGCGGCCAGAGCTCGAAGTCCACCCCGCTGGGCGCGGTGGCCAAGTTCGCCTCCGGCGGCAAGATGACCAACAAGAAGGACATGGCCATGCAGGCCATCGCCTACGGCAATGTCTACGTGGCACGGGTGGCGATGGGTGCCGACCCGCAGCAGACGCTGAAGGCCTTCCGGGAGGCGGAGGCCTATGACGGCCCGAGCCTGATCATCGCCTACAGCCACTGCATCGCCCATGGCATCGACATCCGCAAGGGTCTGGAGCAGCAGTACAAGGCCGTGAACTCCGGCCACTGGCCGCTGATCCGCTACAACCCGGTGGTGCGCAATGCCGGTGGCAACCCCTTCCTGCTGGACTCGCCGCGCCCTCGGATCACGCTGAAGGAGTACCACTCGGCCGAGCTGCGCTACAAGATGCTGGCCAATGCCGACCCCGAGGAGTCGCAGCGCCTGCTGGAACTGGCGCAGGACCAGGTGATGCGACGCTGGCTGGACTACGAGAAGTTGGCCACCCAACCGGCCGAGGCCTTCGCCGCCGACGCCCGCAAGGAGGACTGAGCCATGGCCGTCGAGATGAACGAGGCCCTGCGGGCCGCCATGGAGTCGGCCGCCCGCAAGGCGGCCACCGGCTCCAATGCCACCGACCAGCTCAAGCCGGGCGGGATCGTGCCGCCGGATGAGTTGCGCACCGAGGGTTCGTCGCCGCAGGGGCAGGAGCCAACGGTGCGGCGCACCCTGGACCTGTCCACCCGCTACCTGGGCCTGGCGCTGCGCTCCCCCGTCGTGGCCTCGGCGGGCCCCATCTCGCAGAGCGTGGACGGGATGCTTCGGCTGCAGGAGGCCGGCGTCGGTGCCGTGGTGATGTACTCGCTCTTCGAGGAGCAGCTGCGCCATGAAGAGGCCCGGGCAGCCGCGATCACCGAGGCGCACGAGGAGAGCTTCGCGGAGGCGATGAGCTACTTCCCCACCCGGCCCACCAATACCGGCGGGATCACCACCCGCTACCTGGAACTGCTGGAGCAGGGCGCCTCGCGGCTGGAGGTGCCGCTGATCGCCTCGGTCAACGGCGCCACCCACGGTGGCTGGGTACAGGTGGCGCGACGGATGCAGGACGCCGGGGCGGCGGCCGTCGAGCTGAACATCTACATGGTGCCCGGCGACGTGACGACGCCCGGTCCCGTGGTGGAGGAGCGCCACCTGGAGATCCTGGCCGGCGTGAAGCAGGCGGTGGACATCCCTGTGGCGGTCAAGCTCTCGCCCTTCTTCAGCTCGGTGGGCCAGATGGCGGTGCGGCTGAGCGAGGCCGGCGCCGACGGCCTGGTGCTCTTCAACCGCTTCGTGCAGCCGGACATCGACATCGAGAAGGTGGTGGTGGAACCGGGCCTGGAGCTGAGCACGGACTTCGAGAGCCGTCTGCCGCGCACCTGGATCGCTGCGCTGCGGGGCCGGGTGCAGGCCTCGTTGGCCGCGACGACGGGCGTGCAGACCGCGGAGCACGTCGTGAAGTACATCCTGGCCGGTGCCGACGTGGTGATGAGCACCTCGGCCCTGGTGCGCCACGGGGCGGCCTATGCCGCGCAGCTCGGCGACGGCCTGGCCACCTGGCTGGAGCGCAAGGAGCTCACCCTGGACCAGGCGCGCGGAATGCTGGCGATGCCCACCGATGCCCAGGCCGATGCCTACGAGCGCGCCGGCTACGTGGCCGCTCTGGAGCGCGCGAAGGCCGCCTACGGTCGCTGACCTGTGTCTCCACGACGAGCCCCCGGCCGCTGTGAACTGGGCCGGGGGTTCGTCACGTCGGAAGCGCGTAGCACGTGGCGGGGCGGCTGTGAAGCCGGTCGCCCGGATGACATTTCGGTTTCCAGCACTGGAGCAATTCTGCCCGAAAGTGAATGGTGCTTGGGATTCCGGGGTGTCTTGAGCCTCATGTCCTGTGGCCTGCACCGCCCCAGACATGGTGGGAGCCGGCCACCTGCGCCCTGGGGCGGTAACCGGCCCGTCCACCAGCGAGGACTCGCCACTCCCCCGAGCAATATCGAGGCCTCGCAGGGCCCGCGCAGAAGCTGCGCTGACCCATAGAGCCATCATGTCACCCGTCCAGCCCGGCGTGGAGCCGGCCAGGGTGATTGTTCGGGTGACTCGGGGTGACACCCGACACGCCATGGCCCGCGCTCAGGCGGGCACCCGGGTGAGGGTCGGTGACCTTTCACTGAACGCTCACCCCGGCTGAGCGTTCTCCCGACCGCGTGGCCCACGACTCCTCGCAGGCCTGCTCTCAGCGGGGCAGCGGGCGGAAGGCCCGCAGGCGCAGCGAGTTGAGCACCACGAAGACCGAGCTGAAGGCCATGGCGGCACCGGCGAACATCGGGTTCAGGTAACCGGCCGCGGCCACCGGGATGGAGATCACGTTGTAGAAGAAGGCCCAGAACAGGTTGCTCTTGATGGTGGACAGGGTGCGTCGGCTGAGTCGGATCGCGTCCACGGCGAGCATCAGGTCGGGGCGCATCAGGGTCACGTCGCTGGCGGCGATCGCCGCGTCGGTGCCCGAGCCCATCGCGATGCCCAGGTCCGCCTGGGTGAGCGCCGCCGCATCGTTCACGCCGTCACCCACCATGGCCACCTGCTCCTGGCCCTGCTGCGCCCGGCGCACCACCTCCACCTTGTCGGCGGGCAGGACGTCGGCATGGACCTCGTCGATGTCCAGGTCCCGGGCGATGGCGCGGGCGGCGCGCTCGTTGTCGCCGGTGAGCATGACGGTGCGCATGCCCAGCTTCTTGAACTCGGCGATCGCGCGGGCGCTGGTGGGCTTGACGGTGTCGGCCACCGCGACGGCCCCTCGGGCCTGTCCGTCCCAGGCCACCAGGATGACGGTGCGGCCCAGGGAGGCACCGTCGTCGACGGCCCGCTGCAGCTGCTCGGGCACCTCGATGCCGTTCTCGCGCAGCAGCGCCAGGTTGCCGGCCAGTGCCTTGCGGCCGGCCACCTCGGCGCGCACGCCCCGTCCGGGCAGGTTGGTGAAGCCCTCGGCCGTGAGCGTGGAGCCGGCGTGGGCGGTGATGGCGCGGGCGATGGGGTGCTCGGAGGGCTGCTCCAGGGCACCGGCCACCTGCAGCAGCTCGTCGGCCTCGACGCCGGGAACGGTGACGACCTCGGCCGCGGACATCTCGCCCGACGTGATGGTGCCGGTCTTGTCCATGATCACGGTCTTGAGCCGCTGGGCGCTCTCCAGGGTCTGCGGGCCACGGATCACGATGCCCAGCTGGGCACCGCGTCCGGTTCCGGCCAGCAGCGCCGTGGGGGTGGCCAGGCCGAGGGCGCACGGGCAGGCGATGATCAGCACGCTGACCATGGCCATGAAGGAGAAGGCGAAGCCGGCGCCGTAGATGGTCCAGCCGACGAAGGTGAGCGCGGCGATGCCGAGCACGATCGGCACGAAGATCGACGAGATCCGGTCAGCCAGGCGCTGGGCCTGGGCCTTGCCGGTCTGCGCGGCCTCCACCAAGCGGCTGATCTGGGAGAGCTGGGTGTCGGAGCCGATGGCGGTGGCGCGCACCACCAGGCGGCCGTCGGTGTTCATGGTGGCGCCGATCACCTCGTCGCCCACCGTCACGTCGACGGGCACGGACTCGCCGGTGACCAGGGCGTTGTCCACCGAGCTGGAGCCCTCCAGGACCACGCCGTCGGTGGCCACCTTCTCGCCGGGGCGCACCACGAAGCTGTCGCCCACCATGAGCTGGCTGATCGGCAGCAGTTCCTCGCGCCCGTCGCGCAGGATGGTGACCTCCTTGGCCCCCATCTCCAGCAGGGAGCGCAGCGCGGCGCCGGCCTCCTGGCGGCTGCGGGCCTCGATCCAGCGCCCCAGCAGCAGGAAGCTGATGATGGCCACCGCGGCCTCGAAGTAGATGTTGCCCGCCGGGGAACCGTGACCCAGGTGCAGCTCGAAGCCGTGCTTGTAGCCCATGTAGCCGGCATAGGAGAAGAAGAGCGAATAGACGCTGTACCAGTAGGCGGCATTGGTGCCGATGCTCACCAGCGTGTCCATGGTGGTGGCGCCATGGCGCAGGTTCACCAGGGTGGACTTGTGGAAGGGCCAGCCGGCCCAGAAGACCACCGGGGTGGCCAGGATCAGGCTGAACCACTGCCAGCCCGGCACCTGGAGGGCCGGGACCATGGCCATCAGCACCACCGGGATGGACCAGACGAAGGAGCGGATCATGCGCAGCTTCAGGTCCTTGGCGTGGTCCACCGGCGGGGCATCGGGCACCGGGATGCTGGCGCCGTAGCCGGCCTTCTCCACGGTCTCGATCAGTTGCTCGGTGGTGATCTGCGGGCCGGCCAGGACGTGCGCCTTCTCGGTGGCGTAGTTGACGCTGGCCTGCACCCCGTCGACCTTGTTGAGCTTCTTCTCGATGCGAGCGGCACAGGAGGCGCAGGTCATGCCCTGCAGGTCGAGCTCGACGGACTGGCGCAGGTCTCGCGTGGGCTGCTCGGTGGTGGTGCTCAACTCAGGTGCCTTTCACGGTGGGGGTGGGCGTCTGCCCGGTCGGCCCGTCCACGACGGCAACGCCGACGCGGAGGGCACGGGGAAGGATCAGGCCTTGGCGACGGTGTAGTCGCCGGCCTCGGCGACGGCCTCGGTGATCTTGTCGAAGTCGATCTCGGCGTCGGAGGTGACGGCCATGGTGCCGCCCTCGAGCTGCACGTCGACGGCCTGGACGCCGTCGAGGGCGCTGACCTCCTCGGTGACGTGGTTGACGCAGTGGCCGCAGGTCATGCCGGTGACGGTGTAGTTGGTGATCATGGGAACTCCTCGGTTGATCGTGGTGTGGTGATGCGGTGGGATCAGCTCTTGACCAGCCGGGCGATCGCCTGGCTGGCCTCCTTGATCTTGGCCTCGCCCTCGGGACCGCCCTGCTGGGCGGCGTGCAGGACGCAGTGGTTGAGGTGCTCGTCGAGCAGCCCCAGGGCCACCGACTCGAGGGCACTGGTCATGGCCGAGATCTGCGTGAGGATGTCGATGCAGTACTTCTCCTCGTCGACCATCTTCTGCAGCCCGCGCGCCTGCCCCTCGATCCGCTTGAGGCGGTTCAGGTAGGCGTCCTTGTTGCCGATGTAGGCATGACTCGCGTGCTCCATGCGCTCTACAGTACCCCCCTTGGGTATGGATTCAAGTCCGGGGTACTACCCCTTGTCGTGAGGCTGTTGATCGTGCTGACCGGGCTGATCTTCGTTCCACAGCTGCCTGTGGACAGCAGCTGTTGACAACTCCCATAGCACCTTCTCCCGCATGGCTGTCAAACCGGCGCAGCCCGGCGGGGCAAGATGTTCACATCCGAACGGACAGGTTTCCAAAGTTCCGCCATCAAGTTCATCACCCCTTGCCAGATGCACTTATGACGCGACACATGGCGTGTCGCCCACAGTTCACCCGGCGTTCTCCACAGCCGGCCCTCGGCGTGTTCCACACTCATCCACCGGTTGTCCACATGGCCTGTGGAAAACTTCCGTCCCAAGGTTTGTCCACGCTCGGGTCGGTGGCTATCTTGGGCAGGCGAGAACTGTCGCTCGCGGGTCGTTGGACCCGTTGTCCCGGGCCATCCGGGGCCGAGCACGACAGGCCAGGAGGCTGTGATGGGTGAGGCACCGTACGGGGACGCCCCCCGCGAGCAGGGTGGTGGCGGGATCGACCGCACTCCCCCGCAGGACCTGGCTGCGGAGCAGAGCGTGCTGGGCGCCATGCTGATGAGCAAGGACGCCATCGCCGACGTGGTGGAGGTGCTCAAGGGGCGCGACTTCTACCGTCCCGCGCACGAGCTCATCTACGACGCGATCCTGGACCTCTACGGCCGCGGCGAGCCCGCCGACCCGGTGACGGTGGCCGACGAGCTGGGCAAGCGTGGTGACATCTCGAAGGTGGGCGGGCACGTCTACCTGGCCGATCTGCTGGCGAGCGTCTCGATCGCGGCGAATGCCGGCTACTACGCCGAGATCGTGCGCGACAAGGCGGTGCTGCGCCGGCTGGTGGAGGCGTCGATCAAGATCGCGCAGATGGGCTACCAGGGCCAGGGTGACGTGACCGACATCGTCGATGCCGCCCAGCAGGCCATCTACGAGGTGAGCGAGGGCAAGACCAGCGACGACTACAAGCCGTTGTCGATGCTGATCGAGCCGGCCATCGACGAGATCGAGTCGATCGCCAACCGTGGCGACCAGATGTCCGGTGTGCCGACCGGCTTCTCCGAGTTGGACGACCTGACCAATGGCCTGCACTCGGGGCAGATGATCATCATCGCCGCGCGTCCCGCCGTCGGAAAGTCGACGCTGGCGCTGGACTTCGCGCGTGCGGCGGCCATCCACCACAAGCTGACCACCGCCTTCTTCTCCCTCGAGATGAGCCAGACCGAGATCGTGATGCGTCTGCTCTCGGCCGAGGCCCAGGTGCCGCTGAACCACATCCGCGGCGGCAAGATGACCGAGGAGGACTGGAGCCGCGTGGTGCGCAAGACGCCGCAGGTGAGCGAGGCCCCCTTCTTCATCGACGACTCGCCGAACCTGACCATGATGGAGATCCGGGCCAAGGCCCGACGGCTGAAGCAGCGCCACGACCTCAAGCTGGTGATCATCGACTACATGCAGCTGATGAGCTCCGGCAAGAAGGTGGAGAGCCGCCAGCTGGAGGTCTCGGAATTCTCCCGCCAGATCAAGCTGCTGGCCAAGGAGCTGGAGATCCCGGTGATCGCGCTCTCCCAGCTGAACCGTGGCCCGGAGCAGCGCACCGACAAGAAGCCGATGCTTTCTGATCTTCGTGAGTCCGGGTCTCTGGAGCAGGACGCCGACATGGTGATCTTGCTCCACCGCGACGACGTCTACGACAAGGAGTCCTCCCGCGCCGGCGAGGCCGACCTGATCGTGGCCAAGCACCGAAACGGACGCACCGACACCATCGTCACCGCCTTCCAGGGCCACTACAGCCGCTTTGTCGACATGCAGCACTGAGGTGGGCGGCGGTGTCGAGATGCAGCGAAGATGTCGAGATGCAGCGAAGACTGAACACGAGCCCCAATATTCTGAATATGAAGTTTCTAAGAAAGATGCTGTAGCCCTTGCGGGCCGGCCAGGTGCTCGTCAGGATGACCGCCGCAGGCGTCAACCACGCCGACGAGCGCAGCCGCACGGGCGAGTTCAAGCTCCTGTTCAAGCCGAGCCTGCCCGCCGTGGCCGGCGGCGAGCTGTCCGGTGAGGTCACGGCCGTTGGCGAGGGGGTCACCGGCTTCGCCATCGGCGACGAGGTGATCGCCTACACCGGCGTGGTCCGGATGGGCGCCTTCGCGGAGTATGCCGTCATCGACGAGACCGCCCTCGCCCACGCTCCCCGGACGGTCCCGCTGGTGGAGGCTGCCGCACTGCCCGTCGTAGGACTCACCGCCTGGCAGGCGCTGGTCACCCTGGGTCAGGTGAAGCCCGGCCAGCGGGTGCTCATCCATGGCGGCTCTGGCGGCGTCGGATCGATCACGATCCAGCTCGCCAAGCACCTGGGAGCGGTCGTCGTCACCACCGTCTCGGGACGCAATGCCGATCTGGTCCGCGAGCTGGGGGCCGATGAGGTGATCGACTACCGCACCGAGGACTTCGTCGAGCGGCTCGCCGGCAACCCGGTCGACCTCGTCCTGGACACCCAGGGCGGCCAGACCACGACCCGCTCGCTCGAGGTGCTCCGTCCCGGCGGGCTCGTCGTCGGCATCGCCGGCACCCCCGACCCGGCCATGGCCGACCAGGCCGGCGCTCCCCTGCCCGTGAAGCTCGCCCTCACCGCACTCAGCGCCCGGCTCCGTCGCCGTGCCCGACGGCTCGGCGTCACCTACCGTTTCCTGTTCATCGAGCCGGACGGCGAGGCGCTCACCACCCTGGTCGGCCTCGTGGACCAGGGCGTCCTCAAGCCCGTCGTCGACCGGGTGCTGCCCTTCAGCGAGACCCTCGACGCCGTCCAGCAGGTCCTCGACGGTGGCACCCGCGGCAAGGTGCTGGTCTCCACCCGTCCGGCCGTCGCGCAGGAGCGTCCCTGACGGCGACCGGACCGGCCTTCGTGTGGGCGGCTTCCACGCCCGGCTGGGATGCCTGTGCACGACCGGCGCCCTGGCGTAGCGTGAGGAGCACGCGACATCGAGGAGCAGTCATGGACACCGTCACGCTCGGCCAGACCGACATCACGATCCCCCGCCTGTGCATCGGCGGAATGAGCTTCGGCAAGGTCTTCCCCGACTTCCACCAGTGGGTCATCGACCAGGAGGGCACCCAGGCGGTCATCGCCCGAGCGCTCGAGCTCGGCGTGAACTTCATCGACACCGCGAACACCTATGCCCGCGGCACCAGCGAGGAGTTCATCGGCGAGTCCCTGCGTCGCCTCGACGTGCCGCGCGAGGACGTCGTGCTGGCCTCCAAGGTCTACTTCAACGAGGGACACCTGTCGAAGGAGGCGATCCAGCGCGAGATCACCGGGACGCTGGAGCGGCTCGGCACCGAATACCTCGACCTCTACATCATCCATCGCTTCGACTACGAGACGCCGATGGAGGAGACGATGGAGGCCCTCCACGGCCTCGTCGCCGACGGCCGGGTGCGTGCGCTGGGCGCGTCGGCCATATACGGCTACCAGCTGCACAACCTGCAGGCGATCGCCGACGAGCACGGCTGGACCCGATTCGCAAGCCTGCAGAACCACTACAACCTGCTCTACCGCGAGGACGAGCGCGAGCTGATCCCGGTGGCGCGGCAGTACGGCATGGCGCTGACCCCGTACAGCCCGCTGGCCTCCGGACACCTCACCCGTCCCACCTGGGAGGCCGACACCGTGCGCGCCACCACCGACGACACGATGCGCCAGAAGTACGACCGCGGCCGCGAGATGGACATGCCCGTGGTCGAGCGGGTGGCGCAGGTCGCCAAGTCCCACGATGTCGCGATGGCCGACGTGGCGCTGGCCTGGCACTGGGCCCGCGGCGTCGAGGCGCCGATCGTCGGCTGCTCCAAGCCCTCGCGGGTGGACGAGGCCGTCCGCGCCCTGGACCTGCAGCTCAGCGAGGACGACCTGGCCCTGCTCGAGGAGCCCTATGTGGCCCACGAGCTCGTCGGTCTGGTGCCGCGCCCCGGTGACAAGGAGCTGGCCGGCAGCGTCACCAAGCGCCGCTAGGCGGAACTGGCAGCGACAGCCTGAGGCGCACGGTTCACCCCATGAGCGACGAGACCCCGCTGTGGAACATCAACATCCACTACGACCGTCTCCTGGCCGACCTTGCAGCGCCTGGAGACCTCGTCCTCCACGTCGGGTGCGGCGACGGGTTCCTCGCGGCCCGCCTGGCTGACAAGGGCTGCCGCGTGGTGGCACTGGACGCCGACAAGGGAGTGCTTGGCCGCGCCCGAGAGCGGTGGGCCGATCGCCCGATCGACTGGGTTCATGCCGACCTGCTCACCCATGGGCTTGAGCCGGGAACACCACGCCGAGCGGCTGCTCAACCGCGCCTGAGAGCCAAGGCCCGGAAGTCACCCGACCGACCACCGGGGTGAATGGCTACCATGCATGTGAAGGTTGGAGGGACATGATGCGGATCGGCGAACTGGCCAGGCGCACCGAGGTGGCGCCGCGCATGCTGCGCTACTACGAGGAGCAGGGGCTGATCAGCCCCGAGCGGCTGCCCAATGGCTACCGCGACTACGGCGACTACCTGGTAGAGCGGGTCATGAAGATCCGTGGCCTGCTGGAGGCCGGCATCCCCACCCGGATCATCGCGGACATGCTGCCCTGCCTGGACCAGAGCCAGGAGATCGTCGTCGCCGACGCCGATCCGCGACTGCGCGAGGTTCTGGTGCGCGAGCGCGAGGCCATCGCCCAGCGCATCCACGTGCTGCAGCAGAACCACAAAGCGCTCACCCGCTATGTCGAGGCGATGGACCGCGCGCCCTCACCCGACCTGGCCCGTTCCGCCTGATCCGCTGCACGCCCGACGGCGCCAGACTTGACATTCACACGGGTGTGAATGTTTCAGGATGGTCCTGTGGACGTCACCCGTCCCCACACGACCTCCTCGACATGAAAGGCGCGCCTGCCCATGAGCCAGTCGCCGATGCTCCTCGCCCTGACCTTCGGGAACGGCTTCGGTTCCCAGCCGCACGCCTGGCGCCACCCCGGCGTCGACCCGCGCAGCTTCGGTGACTACGAAACGATGGTGCGCCACGCCCGGAATGCCGAGCGGGCGCTGTTCGACTTCCTGTTCCTGCCCGACGCCCTGGGCATGGACGTCGACATCGCCGGCCAGCCCGTGATGTACACCCCCGAGCCGCTCCTCACGCTCGCGGCCGTCGCCCGTGGCACCGAGCGGATCGGCATGGCCACCACCGCCTCCACCACCTTCAGCGAGCCGTACAACCTGGCGCGCATGTTCAAGACGCTGGACCTGATGAGCCACGGCCGGATGGGCTGGAATGTCGTGCCGACGGCAGACCCCATCGGCGCAGCGAACTTCGGCACCAGTCCGCTGCCGCGCGCCGAGAAGTACGAGCGGCTGCACGAGGTGGTGCAGGTGGTCCAGGGGCTGTGGGGCAGCTGGGGCGAGGACGCCTTCATCGGTGACCAGTCCAGCGGTCGCTATGCCGACGCCGCGAAGGTGCAGCCGGTCAACCTGCAGGGGCGCCACGTCGCCTCACGCGGCCCGCTGCCGATCCCGCCGTCGGACCAGGGCCAGCCGGTCATCTTCCAGGCCGGCGGCGGTGACAACGGGCGTGAGGTGGCCGGCCGCTACGCCAACGGCGTCATCGGGGCGACCTTCACCATCGACGACGCCATCGCCCAGCGCACCGCCCTGCGCGAGGCCGCCGAACGCAACGGCCGCGACCCTGACGAGATCAAGTTCTTCGCGGGCGTCATGCCGGCCTTCGGTGACTCCGTCCGCGACGCCGTCGACCGGCGCCTGGAGCTGGGCCGCGACGTGCTGCCCACGCGGGTGCCCTACCTTGGCCAGATGCTGGGCCTGCGACTCGGACTGGACGACCTCGACCGACCGCTGTCCAGCAAGGAGCTCGACGCCGCACGGCCCAGCCCCGGCGACCCGCGCTCCGAGCACGCGCTGGCCGTCGCCCGCGAGGGGTGGACCCTGCGCGAGGTGCTCGCGCACGGGGTGATCGACTACCACCCGACGACGGTGGGACCCGTCTCGGTCACCGCCGATCACCTGCAGGAGTGGTTCGAGGCCGGGGCCGCCGACGGCTTCTGGCTCAGCGTCGACGTCCACGAGCGCGACCTCGACATCGTCGCCGACCAGCTGCGCCCCCTGCTGCTGGAGCGCGGCCTGGTGGAGGAGGCCTATCGCGGCACGACGCTGCGCGAGCACCTGGGCGTCCCCCGCCAGTACGGCCTCGACGAGCGCCTTCGCTGAGCGCCACCCATCACACAATCCGACCAGGACAGGAGCAGGACATGGAGCTCGGAATCATCGGCGCCGGAAGCATCGGCACGGCCATCGCGGAACTGGCCACGCGCGCCGGCATCGACGTGGCCATCGCGAACTCGCGCGGGCCGCACACACTCACCGACCAGGTGGCTCGCCTGGGATCGCGTGCGCGGGCGGTCCAGCTGGACGAGGCCGCCGGCGTCGGGGATGTCACGGTGCTGAGCGTCCCGTTGACCGCGGTGCCCACGATCGACGCCACGCTGCTGGCGGGGCGCACGGTGCTCGACACCAGCAACTACTACCCCTACCGCGACGGACGGATCGAACGCCTCGACTCCGGCGCGGAGACGACGGGCGCCCACGTGCAGTCCTTCCTGCCCGAAGCCCATGTGGCCAAGAGCTTCTCCAACATCCTCGCCCACCACATCGTCCCGCTCGCCCGTCCCCGTGGGGCGGCCGACCGCTCGGCACTGCCGGTGGCCGGCGACGAACAGCGGGCCCGCGAACAGGTGGCCGCGTTGGTGGATGCGCTCGGCTTCGACCCGGTCGACGTCGGCCCCATGTCCGAGGCCTGGCGCTTCGAGCCCGAGACGGTGGCCTACACCCCGCTCTACGCACGCCCCGGCTGGACCGATCTGCTCGCCTCCGAGCCGCACCCGGTGGACGCCGACACGCTCCGCCAGGCTCTGGCCGAAGCGGTCCGGGTGGATGTCGCAGCCCGCGCCTTCTGAGCGCGGCTGCACTGGGGATGGGCGGTGGCTACTTGCCCCAGCCCAGCGGATTGCGCAACGACTTCATCAGCTTCGGGCCGGCAGCCGCACCACCGGCACCGCCCACCGCCCCACCGAGAATGAAGCCGGTGAGCTTGTCATGGCAGGAGCGGCAGACCCGCTCACCGATGGGGCTGGCATAGCTCTTGCCCAGAATGGACCTGCGGCACTTCGCACACCGCATGACGACCTCCGTCCGCGCAGCCGACGGCTGCTGGATTTCAGTATGCGCCGCAGGTGATGGCTTGGGGCCTCCCATGCGCCAGCGGGTGCAAGGCTCTACCCGTTCGTCCAGGAGGGACGCGCAGATGCAGTCCAGCTGGTGCAGCGCGTCGCGTGGGCACGGCACCCGGCGTTCGCTGTGATGGTGCGCATGCTGCCTGAGCTGATGCCGAGACTGGAGGACGGCCACGTCACGCTGCGCGCCTTCGAGGACCGCGACGCCGACCTGGTGCAGTCGGTGGCCGACGATCCCCTGATCCCGCTCATCACCACCGTCCCCACCAGCGGAACCCACGACGATGCGCTGGCCTTCATCGAACGCCAGCAGCGCCGCCTCACCGAGGGGACCGGCTACTCCTTCGTGATCGCCGATGTCGCCAGCGACGAGGCGATCGGGCAGATCAGCCTGTGGCTCGCGAACATCGATCAGGGGCGCGCCAGCACGGGTTACTGGGTGGCGCCGCAGTTTCGTCGGCAGGGCCGGGTGCGGGCGGCCTTGGCGTTGCTGTCCGAATGGGCGATGTCGCTGCCGGAGGTCGAGCGGCTGGAGCTGTACGTGGAACCGTGGAACGAGGGCTCCTGGCGCGCGGCAGAGGCCTGTGGGTTCGTGCGCGAGGGCCTGCTCCGCTCCTGGCAACGTGTCGGCGACGAGCCGCAGGACATGTACGTCTACACCCGCGTGAGGCGCTCCTGAGCCCCGGCGACGGTGCGCAGAACACCAGCCCAATGGCCAGCAGAGACGGGGCGGGGCTCCGCTACCGTCGGCGCATGGAGATGCCACCCGTCGACCTCACCAGCCTGCCGCCCGGCACCCGCACCGATCTGGAGATCCTGCGGCTGGAGGGTGCGCGCCTGGAGCCGCGCGACGGGTGGATCGTGGTGCGCTCCCCCGAGCAAGCCGAGTACCACTGGGGCAACTTCATCCAGGTGACGACGGGCGACGTCGAGGACTCGGACGCCTGGCTGGCACGGTTCGCTGCCGAGTTCCCGGACGCTGGGTGGCTGACGATCGGACTGCCTCGCGCGCCGCGCGAGGGCCGGTGGCAGGAGCTGGGCCTGGAGCCGGAGCAGGACGACGTGCTCGCACTGCGAGGCCTGCCGCAGTCCCGGCCGGCGCCCCAGGGCTACCGCAGCCGACCGCTGGCCGGCGACGACTGGGCCCAGCTCATCGAGGTGGACCTACGAGAGCGGGCCGCCGACGTGGGCTCGGTGAGCGATTCCTATCTGCGCTTCGCCCATGACCTCTCACGCGCCCGGCAGCGGCTCGTCGCACAAGGAGACCTGGCATGGTTCGGGAGCTTCACCCCCGACGGCGCCCTGGTCGCCTCGCTCGGCGTCGCGGTGCTGGGTCAGGATCGGCGCCTGGCGCGCTACCAGTCGGTGGTGACCGCCCCGGAGCAGCGACGCCAGGGACTGGCCGGCTACCTGCTGGGGCAGGCCGCGCGGTGGGCCGCCGACCAGGGTGCCCAGGAGTTCGTGATCGTCACCGAGCTGACCAACCCTGCGGGCCGGCTCTATCGCAGCGTGGGTTTCACTCCTGCCCCGTCGAACGTGTCGGTCTATCGCCCGCCGGTGGAGTCAGGCTGGCCGTAGGCACCGCTGCATCTCGGCGACACCTCCATCCTATCGAGACTGGACCATCGTCCAGCGACGCTTCCGGCGGCGATCGAACCTGCTTGCCAGAGGCGTCTGACCGGCGGACGATCGTGGGCATGACGATCGACCCGCCACTGAAGCTGACCACCACGAGGCAGTTGTCTGGCTCCGCCCCGACGACCCGTCCCACGAGCTTCGAGTGCTGGTCGAGGAGGTCGACGGCCGCCTGCTGGCTGTGGCGCTGCGCGCCCGCAACACCCTGCATCCAGAGCTGGACTACCTGTAGTTCGCGGTGCTCGACGACGCGGCATCGGTCGAGCTGCTGCATGCCGTCGCCGCCCTGGCTCCCCGTGCAGCACTGATGCGCTCGATCCCGGGGACCGCCGCCCATGCCTTGGCGCTGGCAGCCGGGGCCACGGTCTTCGAGCGGATCCCGGCCGCCCGGATCGATCCCGCGCATCCCGAGGTGCGACGGTGGATCGACCAGCATGCTGAGCCGTCACGGGCGGCCAGCGATTACTCCATGACAGCCCTGGTGGACCTGTGGGTGCAGTGCTACGTCTCTTCGCACCAGCACTTCGGGCTCGTCGCGGACCTCGACCTGCTGCGCAGCAAGCTTGGCCACTTTGTCGAGAAGAACGTGGACGCCAACCTGACCCGTGTGGTCGAGATGGACGGGCGTCCAATCGCCGCGGCCTGCGTCTTCCGCGTGGGCGGGGCCCTGATGGGCCTGGTGGATGCACTGCACACCGATGACCCTGCAGCCCGGCTCCATGTCGCAACCGCGATGGCCGCCATGCTACGCAGCGTCCCCGCGGAGCCGATCGAGCTGGACGGGCACGCGTCTGGCGCCCACTACCCCGCCGTCCTCGCGACGATCCCGCACGTGACCGCTGGCGATCTCACCCCCATGGAGCTGCTTCGGCTCGAGCCGTGCCCCACCGAGACAAGTGGGGCGACAGTCCAACCCTGAAATCCGCGACGCCGATTCCCGTTTCGGCCGGTGGCTTCAGGGGGTCAGTGCAACACCGATGATGTCTTGGAGTGTTTCAGCTGGGGTGCGGTA
>NZ_BAAAIX010000021.1:0-82480 GCF_039526385.1 Luteococcus peritonei
ACCTCGACCCCATGCGCCATCACAACCCCTCTTCACAGAACCGTTGCGCTGACCACATGAATCCGCCGCCGGATTCGGGATCGAGGGCGTGGATCTCAGGGTCTGCTGCGCGGCCCTCGACCGCTCGGGCACGCAGAAGGCCCGCGCCCCACGGGGCACGGGCCTTCTGCGTGGTCGGATCAGGCCTGGGTGGCCTTGACGGTCTCGCGGACCATCGCCAGCTCCTCATTGGTGGGGATCACCAGCACGGCGAGCTTCGAGTCCTCCGTGGAGATGCGGCGCGGCTCCTTCGAGCGGACCTTGTTGGCCTCCTCGTCGAGGGTGGCGCCGAAGTAGCCGAGGCGGTCCACCACCATCTTGCGGATGTGGTCGGCGTTCTCGCCGACGCCCGCGGTGAAGGTGATGGCGTCGATGCCGCCCAGGAAGGCGATGTAGGAGCCGATGTAGCCCACCAGGCGATGGACGTAGACGTCCAGGCCCAGCTTGGCGTCCTCGTCACCCTCCTCGATCAGGGCCTTGATGTCGCGCATGTCGGTCTTGCCGGTGAGCGCGAGCATGCCGGACTTCTTGTTCAGCAGGGTGTCGATCTCCGACAGCTCCATGCCCAGCTCGCGGCCCAGGAAGGCGTGCAGGCCGGGGTCGACGTCGCCGGATCGGGTGCCCATCACCAGGCCCTGCAGCGGGGTCAGGCCCATGGAGGTCTCGATCGGGCGGCCGCCGTCGATGGCGGAGACCGACGCGCCGTTGCCCAGGTGGCAGACGATCTGCTTGATCTCGCTGATGTCCTTGCCCAGGTACTCGGCGGCCTTCTGGCTGACGTAGTCGTGCGAGGTGCCGTGGAAGCCGTAGCGGCGGATGTGGTTGTCCTTGGCCAGGTCGCGCGGCAGCGCGTAGGTGTAGGCCTCGGCGGGCAGGTCGGCGAAGAAGGCGGTGTCGAAGACGGCCACGTGGGGCACCTCCGGCAGGATCTCCATGGCCGCCTTGATGCCGGCGATACCGGGCGGGTTGTGCAGCGGCGCCAGGCCGGAGAGCTCGACGAGCTTGGCGATCACCTTGTCGTCGATCACGGTGGTGGAGTTGAACTCGTCACCGCCGTGCACGGTGCGGTGGCCGACGGCCACGGCATCGGTGATGGCCGGGCCGTACTTGTTGAACATGGTCACCACGGCGGCGATCGCCTCGGTGTGGCTGGGGAAGGGCAGCTCGTCGTGGAACTCCTCGCCTCCCACCTCGTGGTCGATGGTGCCGGGAGTGGTGTCCCCCACCTTCTGGACCAGACCGACGGCCATGACGTCCTCGGTGTCGGCATCGATCATCTGGTACTTGATGCTGGACGAGCCGCAGTTGAGCAGCAGGATGGGCTTCGACATGCGGTCAGCCTATCGGAGCCCGCCCCGCCGCGGCCTGCCGGTCTCTGTCTCGATGAGCGGAAGCAGCCATCCAGCAGACGGGAGCGGGTGCGACGATCAGGCCACCCCTCCAGACAAGGACCTGCCGTGAGCACCCAGACCAGTCAGCCCGCGCGACCGACGATCACCGCGGCCCAGTCACGGCGCGCGGCCTTCGGTGGCTTCATGGGCGCCGTCGTCGAGTGGTACGACTTCCTGCTCTACGGCCTGCTGGCCGGCATGGTCTTCAACACCGACTTCTTCCCCAGCACCGATCCCGCCATCGGCGTGATCTCCGCCTTCGCGGTCTTCGGTGTCGGTTTCCTGTTCCGGCCGCTGGGCGGGCTCTTCTTCGGCCACCACGGCGACCGGCTGGGCGCCAAGCGGATGCTCACCTGGACCATGCTGCTGGCCGGCGGCGCGACGGTGGCGATGGGCTTCCTGCCCACCTACCACCAGGTGGGCCTGGCCGCGCCCGTGATGCTGGTCGCGCTGCGCGCCCTGCAGGGCTTCGCGATCGGCGGCGAGTGGGGCGGTGCCTCGCTGATGGCCGTCTCCCAGGCCCCGGCCGGACGTCGCGCCTTCTTCTCCAGCGGTGTGCAGATCGGCTACTCGGTGGGTCTGTTGATGGCCAATGCCGCGGTCATGGTGATGAGCTCGGTGCTCTCGGAGGAGGCCTTCGCCTCCTGGGGCTGGCGCGTCCCCTTCTGGCTGGCACTTCCGCTGGTGCTGCTGGGGCTGTGGGTGCGCGCCGGCGTGCTCGACGTGCACCACGCCACCGGCACGGAACCCACCGCAGCCCAGCTGGCGCCCGAGCTCGACACCGGCCAGCCGCTGCGCAACCGTCGCCTGCCCCTGCTCGACGCGCTGGCGGAGAACCCGCGGGCCTTCGCGCTGATGATCGCCATGCGACTGGGCGAGATGTTCAGCATGTACCTGGTGGCGACCTTCGCGCTCAGCTACTCCACCAACACCCTGGGCTGGTCGCGCGACTTCTTCCTCGACGTGGGCCTGGTGGTGGGTGGCGTCGGTGCCGTGAGCATCCCCCTGTGGGCCTACCTATCCGACCGGGTGGGGCGTCGCGTGGTCTACGTGACCGGCGCCTGCGTCGCGGCAGCCCTGGCCTTCCCCTTCTTCTGGGCCATGCAGGGCCACCGGCTGCTGCTGACCATGGTGATCGCGGTGCTGCTGGTCAACGTGGGCCACGACATGATGGTGGCCGTCCAGCAGCCCATCTTCACAGACCTGTTCGGGGCGCGTTACCGCTACTCCGGGGCAGGTTTCGGGTACCAGGTGGCGGCCGTGGTCGCCGGTGGCTTCACCCCCTTCATCGCCTCCTGGCTGGTGCACGCCACGGGCAGCTGGCACTCGGTGGCCGCCTACCTGCTGGCCGGCTGCCTGGTCTCGGCCGTGGTCGGCGCCGTGGCGCGCCACCCGGAGCCGCAGCTGGTGGTCTCCACCGTCGACTGAGCACCAGCCTGGGTGCTGCCCGTCGCGACGCTTCGTCTCGAACCCTTTGGCTCAAGTGTCCAACCCTGGAATTCGCGACGCCCATCCGAAAAATCGCGGGATCCGGCGCGCTCCCGCGATCGACGGCACGGATCTCAGGGTTGACCCCCCCGCCTGCTGACCCGAGAGGCATCCACGCGAGGCTTCCACAGGGCGGCTGCGGGCTGGACCCCCGGCCGCCCGGCGGCCTACGGCCTTTCTGGACGACCCGGTTCAAGGAGGAACATGGCCCAGCAGCGCCCCGGTGCGCAGGAGATCCTGACGAGCGTGCTCGACGAGGCCAGCTTCGAGGCCTTCCCGACCCCGGTGCAGCACCCCGTCGACGCGCTCTATGCCCAGGAGCTGGAACAGGCGCGTGCCGCCACCGGCCTCGACGAGGCGGTGCTGTGCGGCACCGGCACCCTCGATGGCCGCCGCGTGGTGGTGATGGCGGGGGAGTTCGGCTTCCTCGGCGGTTCGGTGGGCGTCACCACCAGCAACCTGCTGCTCCAGGCCGCCGACCATGCCACCGCCGAGGGGCTGCCGCTGCTGGCGCTGCCCTGCTCGGGCGGCACCCGGATGCAGGAGGGAACGCCGGCCTTCGTCCAGATGGTGAAGATCGGACAGGCCGTGCTGGCCCACCGACGGGCGGGCCTGCCCTTCCTGGTGCACCTGCGCCACCCCACCACCGGCGGCGTGCTCGCCTCCTGGGCCTCGCTGGGGCAGGTCACCACGGCCCAGCCGGGTGCCCTGGTGGGCTTCCTCGGCCCCCGGGTGCAGGAGGCGATCACCGGCAGCCGCATCCCCGAGGGCGTGCAGCGCGCCGAGCATGTCGTGGCCCACGGAATCGTCGACGCGGTGGTCCCGGACGAGGAGCTGCGTGCCCTCTGGTCGCGCCTGCTGCAGGTGCTGGACCCGACGCACCGCTCGGTCGGCCTGCCGTCGGGCTGGGCCGGTGCCGCGGGCCCGCCGCCCGGCCCGGCGCCCTCGGATGCCTGGCAGGCCGTGCTCACCAGCCGGCAGGAGGGGCGCCCCGGCTTCGACGAGCTGACCGCCGAGCTGGAGGTTCCGCTGTGGCTGTCGGTCACCGGCGACGGCCAGGTGGGTGAGGCGATCCGGGTGGGGCTTGCCGATCTCGGGGGCCGCAACTGCGTGCTGGTGGGTACCCGCCGCGAGGCCTGGGTGCTGCCCGCCGACCTGAGGCTGGCGCAGCGCGGTTTCCGGCTGGCCCAGGAGCTGGGCCTACCTGTGGTGACGGTGATCGACACCCCCGGGGCCGCGCTCACCGAGCAGGCCGAGGACCAGGCCCTGTCCGGCGAGATCGCCCGCACCCTGGGCGCGCTGGCCGAACTGGAGGTGCCCACCGTCTCCGTGCTGATGGGCCGGGGCTCCGGTGGTGCGGCGCTGGCCCTGCTGCCGGCCGATCGCACCCTCTGTGCGCAGCACGGCTGGCTGGCCCCGCTGGCCCCCGAGGGCGCCAGCGCGATCATGCACCGCACAGAGGGCCATGCCGACCAGATGGCCCGCTCGCACCGGATCAGTGCCGACGAGCTGCAGGCCGCGGGCGTCGTGGACGAGGTGGTCCCCGAACCCGCCGACCTCGCCGCCGAGGGCACCGGCTTCTGCCGTGCCCTGGTCCGCGCCGTCGACGCCCAGCTGGACCTGCTCGACGAGGTCAGCCCGGCCGAGCGCCTGGCCGCCCGGCTGCACCGCTTCCGCTCCTTCGGCTGAGGACACGGACGGGCCGATCAAGAATCCTCATCGGGGGCCCGGTTTTCCACAGGTAGGGGGGTGGCCACGGCACCTGTGGATCGATGATGGAGCCGCGAACACCGCATCCACACTCCTCGGTGTGAGGGCATCGATGACACCCGTCAGCGCGACCACCACCGGCGTCTGGCATACCGGCGAGCTGTGGGGTCAGGGCGTGAGCAGGGCAGAACTGACCTCGATGCTCAGAGAAGGCCGACTGGTGAGGCTGCGACCCGGCTGGTTCGCCGAACCAACCGCTCGCGCCGAGGTGGTCAGGGCCGTTCGGGCTGGCGGTGTGCTCGGGTGCGCCTCGTCCCTTGCGCTGCACGGGGTCTGGTCCGGACACGTTCGAGGATTCCACGTGAGGGGTTTGCCGGCTGGGAGAGCAAGACCCGGCGCCCAGTTGGTGGCCTGCCCCAATGGCTTCGGGCGACAACCATCACCCACCACGGCCGTGGATCCCATCGAACTGGCGCTCCAGTCTGCTTGGCGCTGTTGCAGCCAGGAGGACTTCCTGGTGCTGGCCGAATCGGCAGTGAGCCAAGGGCTCATCACTCTGGATGACCTGCGTTGTACTTTGTCAGCGCGTGCGTCGGCGCGGCGGGCCATCGATGCCCTTGACCGTGGGGAGTCGGGCACGGAGACCTTGGTGCGGCTGAGATTGCGTGCCCGCGGTGTGCGGCTCCGGACCCAGGTGGAGATTGCCGGGGTCGGGCGCGTTGACCTGCTGGTGGGAGACCGGCTCGTGATCGAGGTGGACAGCCGGGCGCACCACACCGGCGCGGAGAACTATGCGAACGACCGGCGTCGGGACCTGGTGCTGCGCTCGAAGGGCTATGTCGTGGTTCGGCTCACCTTGGCGCAGGTGATGCATGACTGGCCGGCGGTCGAGCAGCATCTGCTGGCCATGATTCGTCGCGGAGATCACCGCTGGCCGCGACGCCGTCGGGCATCCTGAGGCCGTGTGTCTACCCGGTGAGCAGGACGCCCAACCAGGCACCTGACAAAAACGTGCCCAAATCGGGGGTCGGGTTGGATAATCCAATCCGACCCCCGATTTGGGCACGTTTTTGCACAACGCCCGTGCTCAGAGGCTGCCGCGCGGCTCGTCGAGGCCGGGGAGCTGGCCGAAGCCGGGGTTCTGGCCCATCCGGGCGGCCTGGTTCTCCAGCCGGGAGATCCGCTCGTGCATCGGCGGGTGGGTGGCGAACATCTGGCGCAGCCCGCCGAAGGGGTTGGCGATCATCATGTGGCTGGCGTCGGCCAGTCGTCGGGTCTGCGGCAGGGGAGCGGCGGCCACCCCGCGGTCGATCTTGGTCAGTGCCGAGGCCAGCGCCAGCGGGTCGCCGGTGAGCTCGGAGCCGTCCTCGTCCGCGTCGAACTCACGGGTCCGGCTGATCGCCATCTGGATCACCGAGGCGGCCAGCGGCGCCAGCAGGGCCGCCACCAGGATGCCGATGCCGCCGTCGCGCTGCCGGGTCCGGCTGTTGCTGTACATCGAGCCGAAGGTGAGCATCTGGCCCACCGAGGAGATGATGCCGGCCAGCGCGGCCGCCACCGATCCGGTGAGGATGTCGCGGTTGTAGACGTGCATCAGCTCGTGGCCCAGCACCGCGCGCAGCTCGCGCTCGTCGAGCAGCTCCAGGATCCCCTGGGTGCAGCAGACCGCGGCGTGCGACGGGTTGCGGCCCGTGGCGAAGGCATTGGGGCTGGTGGTGGGGCTCACGTAGAGCCGGGGCATCGGCTGGTTGGCGCGCTGCGAGAGCTCCGCCACGATCCGGTACATGCCCGGCGCCTGCTCCTGCGTCACCGGCACCGCGCCCATCGCCCGGATCGCCAGCTTGTCGGAGTTCCAGTAGCTGTAGAAGGTGGTGGCCAGGCCGATCAGCGCGAACAGCGGGATGTAGGCCGAGCTGCCGGTGTAGTTGGACAGCGCCCCGCCCACCATCAGCAGCAGCGCGAAGATGCCGCCGAAGAGCAGGGCGGTCTTCAACCCGTTGTGGTGCTTGTGCATGACTGAACAACACCATGCCCAGATGAAAACTTCCCCCACCGGCGCACCGGTGGGGGAAGTTGGTCAGGTCAGGGGCGGGATCACTCCTCGGTGATGCCCTTCTCCTTCATCTCGGCCTCCCAGGCCTGGCGTGCCGGCGAGCCGGAGCCGGCCGGCATGGACTGCGCCTGGATCGCGGTGATGGCGACGGTGTTGACGATGTCGTCCACCAGGGCGCCGCGCGAGAGGTCGTTGACCGGCTTGTTCAGGCCCTGCAGCACCGGGCCGACGGCCACCGCGCCGGAGGTCCGCTGGACCGCCTTGTAGGTGTTGTTGCCGGTGTTGAGGTCCGGGAAGATGAAGACCGTCGCCTGGCCCGCCACCTCGCTGCCGGGCATCTTCTTGAGACCGACGGTGGGATCGACGGCCGCGTCGAACTGGATCGGGCCCTCCACCTTCAGCTCGGGGCGACGCTGCTTGACGATCTCGGTGGCCTCGCGCACCTTGTCCACGTCGGCGCCGGAACCGGAGTCGCCCGTGGAGTAGGAGAGCATGGCCACCCGCGGCTCGATGTCGAAGGCGATGGCGGTGTCGGCGGAGCTCACGGCGATGTCGGCCAGCTGCTCGGCGGTCGGGTCCGGGTTGACCGCGCAGTCGCCGTAGACCAGCACCTTGTCCGACATGCACATCAGGAAGGAGCTGGAGACCACCTGGGTGCCCGGCTTGGTCTTGATGAACTCCAGGCTGGGCCGGATGGTGTTGGCGGTGGTGTTCACCGCGCCGGAGACCATGCCGTCGGCCATGCCGAAGTGGACCATCATGGTGCCGAAGTAGCTCAGGTCCTTCAGCTTGTCCTTGGCCTGCTCGAAGGTGACGCCCTTCTTGGCGCGCAGCCGCGCGTACTCGCCGGCGAACTTGTTGAGCAGGTAGTCGTCGGTGGGGTCGACGATCTTGGCCTTGGTGATGTCCAGGCCCAGGGTGCGGGCGCGGGTGTTGATGGCCAGCGCGTCGCCCAGCAGGATGATCTGCGCCACCGAGCGCTCCAGGATGATGGCGGCCGACTCCAGGATCCGGTCGTCGCTGGCCTCGGGCAGCACGATGGTGCGCACGTCCTTGCGGGCCTGCGCCATCAGCTGGTACTCGAACATCAGCGGGGTGCGGATGTCGCCCTGGTGCAGGTCGAGGGCGTCCAGCAGGGCGCTCACGTCGACGTGCTCGGCGAACATCTGCCGCGCGATCTCCATCTTGCGCGGCGAGCTGGTGCGGGTGCCCTCCAGGCCGAAGAGCTTCTCGGCGGTGGTGTAGGTGCCCGACTGGACGGTGCCGATCGGCAGGCGCGCGTCGACGCCGTCCATCAGCTTGCGGATGTTCTCGGGGATCTCGTAGCCGCCCACCAGGAAGATGGCGGCCAGGTTGGGGAAGGTGCCCGAGCGGTGGGCCAGCACCAGGCCGGGCAGCAGGTCGCCACGGTCGGAGGGCATCACGACGGTGAACTCGGCCTGCAGCCGGTCCAGCAGGTTGGGCAGGGTCATGCCGGCCACCAGCGTGCCCAGCGATTCCTTCTCCAGGTCGGCCGGGTTGCCCATCCACAGCTCGGCGCCCAGCGCCTCGAACTGCATGCCGACGGTGGGGGCGGCCAGGATGCCGTTCTCCGGCATCACCGCGGTGACGACGCCCTCGCGGACGGTCGTGAGCGCCTCACGGACCTCGCCGGCGATGTGCGGGTCGACGCGGGTGGCGATCACCGAGACGATCGTGTTGTGCCCGGCGGTGAACTCGCCCAGGCCCACCAGCGCGGAGCGGCGGATCTCGTCAGCGGTGCGGTTCTTGCCACGCACCGCCAGCATCACCGGGGCGTTCAGGTTGGCGGCCACCCGGGCGTTGAAGTTCATCTCGGTGGGGGCGGAGACGTCGCCGTAGTCCGAGCCAACGATGACGATCGCCTCGTAGCGCTCGCGCAGCGCTCCGTAGCGGTTGACGATGCGGGTCATGGCCTCGTCGGGGTCGGCCGCCAGCTCGGCATAGCTCACGCCGATGGCGTCGTCGTAGGACTGGCGGATCGGGCCCTGGGCCACCAGGGTGCGGGTCACGGCATCGTCCTCGCGCCACTTCACGAGCGGGCGGAAGACGCCGATGGACTGGACGGTCTTGGCGAGGGCCTCGATCAGGCCGAGCGCGATGGCGCTCTTGCCCACGCCGCCTTCTGTGGAGGCAAGGTACACGGCTTTGGTCACACGGTGAGCCTAGCTTGGGGCGCACCGCGGGGCGAGACCGGGTTGACGGCCGCTGGAGGGCCGAGGGGGATCAGTGCACGCGGGTGGGGGTACCGGGGTCTGCCTGGGCGTCGGCGGAGCGGTTCACCAGGTGACCGACCGCCAGACCGGACGCCAGGGCCAGGATGCCGCCGCCCCAGATGGCGGCGGGGTGACGGTCCCAGAGGGTGGCGCCCAGCACGGACAGCACGACCCCCAAGAGCCAGACGCCCCAGAAGATGGCGGCCAGGCGCGAGAACCGGGCGGGGACGTTCACGTGACCCTTGATGAAGCTGGCCAGGGCCCCGACGCAGGCGGCGACCACGGCGAATCCAGCGACCAGGGCGACCAGCAGCGAGGTGACCGACAGCAGCAGGGCCAGCACGACGGCCGAGAGCCCGATCAGCACGAAGTAGAAGGAGTACTGGCGCACGTGTCGGGCGTCGAGGGCGCGCAGGGCGCTGGGATCGGCGATGGTGGGCTGGCCGTACTGCTCGTGCTGGGACATGGCGCCAGTCTGGCAAAGATGGCTGACCGGCGGGAGCCGGACGCGCCGCCGCTCGCTGTGGGCGGACGGCGACGTGACGCGTCGGGGACTGTCGGTGGCGCGCACTAGAGTCGGCCCCATGATCCAGATGGGCGCCCACGTTGACCAGACCGACCCGATCACCGAGGCCCGCGAGCGTGGTGCCACGTTGTCGCAGTTCTTCCTGGGTGACCCGCAGGGCTGGAAGGGGCCGCGGGTGGACTATGCCGGCGGCGCCGAGCAGCTGCGGGCCGATGCGCAGGAGGCCGGCATCCAGCTGTGGGTGCACGCCCCGTACGTGATCAACGTGGCCAGCATGAACAACCGGATCCGGATCCCCTCGCGCAAGCTGCTGCAGCAGACCGTCACCGCGGCCGCCGAGATCGGCGCGGCCGGCGTGATCGTCCACGGCGGCCACGTCACCGCCGACGACGACCCGGCCAAGGGCTTCGACAACTGGCGCAAGGCGATCGACGGGCTGGACATGGCCTGCCCGATCCTGATCGAGAACACCGCCGGCGGGGCGAACGCGATGGCCCGCCACCTGGAGCGGATCGACCAGCTGTGGACCACCATCGCCTCCGCGTCCGACGCCGACCAGGTGGGCTTCTGCCTGGACACCTGCCATGCCCATGCCGGCGGCGAGGAGCTGGTGGGCCTGGTGGACCGGATCCTGGCGATCACCGGCCGGATCGACCTGGTGCACGGCAACGACTCCCGCGACGCCTTCAACTCCGGGGCCGACCGGCACGCCAATCTGGGCCAGGGTCAGGTGGACCCGGAGGGCTTCCTCGAGGTGGTCCGCACGGCGAAGGCGCCGGTGGTGCTGGAGACCCCGGGCGATGCGGCCACCCACCGCTCCGAGATCGAGTACGTGCTCGGGAACCTCGCCTGATGGCGGCTGCGGAGCAAGCACGCAGCGACTTCCACCTGGCGCGGATGATCGCGCGCTCGGCAGAGCGCTTCCCCGAGCGCCCCGCCACCCGCGTGGAGGCGGCCGACGGGAGCTGGCAGGTGTGGACCTATGCCGACTTCCACCGACGGATCCAGCGGCTCGCCGCCGCCATGGTCGACGCCGGTCTGGAGCTGGGCGACCGGGTCGTGATCTTCTCCGGCAACCGCCCGGAGTGGTCGATGGCCGACTTCGCGGTGCTGGCGGCCGGCGGCATCACGGTGCCGGTCTTCGCGAACTCCACCGTGGAACAGGTGCGCCACGTGGTCACCAATTCCGGGGCCCGCGCGGCCTTCGTCGCCGGCCCCAGGGAGGCCGAGCTGGTGCGCGAGGCCACCCGCGGCATCGACGACCTGCTGCTGTGCAGCTTCGACGAGGTGGACGGGGTGCTGCCGCTGGCCGAGCTGATGGACCGCCCCGTGGAGCAGCACCTGGACGAGGTGCGGCGCCGCACCGAGCAGGGCCGCAGCGACCACGTCGCCACCATCGTCTACACCTCCGGCACCACCGGCGTGGCCAAGGGCGTGATGCTGACCCATGGCGGCTTCGGCAACCAGCAGGAGGCGATCGACGACTGCTGGGACTTCCGGCCCGAGGACCACAGCCTGTGCTTCCTGCCGCTCGCCCATGCCCTGGAGCGGGACTGGAGCTACCACGTCTTTCGCCGGGGCTGCATGAACACCTATGTCACCAACCCCAAGCAGGTGGCACGGCTGCTGGCCAAGGCACGCCCCACCCTGTTGGTCAGCGTCCCGATGCTCTTCGAGAAGGTGATGACCGGCGTGCGGGACCAGGCCTCCTCGCCGCTGCAGCGCCGGGTGCTGGACTGGGCGCTGGCCGTGGGCGCGGCCAACCAGGCCGCGGCGGTGCGGGGCGAGCGGGCGCCGCTGCACCAGCGCATCCAGCTGCCCTTCGCGGACCGGCTGGTGCTCGCCCGGATCCGCAGTGCGGTGGGCGGCAACAAGACCCTGATGGTGGCGGGTGGCGCTCCCCAGCGCCAGGCCGTCGAGGAATTCTTCTCCGCCGCGGGAATCCTGCTGGGGCAGGGTTACGGGCTCACCGAATCGGGGCCGATGATGACCATCTACTCACCCACCCGTTACCGCTTCGGCACCGTCGGCTTCCCGATCAAGGGCAACCAGATCCGCATCGGCGAGGGCGGCGAGCTGATGGTGAAGGGGCCCAGTGTGATGAAGGGCTACTGGAACAACCCGGAGGCCACCGCCCAGGTGATGACCCCCGACGGCTGGCTGCACACCGGCGACGCGGGCAGCATCGACGCGGACGGTTTCGTGCGGATCACCGACCGGCTCAAGGACATCATCGTCACCGCCAACGGCAAGAACGTGGCCCCGCAGGCGGTGGAGGGTGCGCTGATGCTGGACGGTGGCTTCGACCAGGCCGTCGTGATCGGCGACGCGCGGCCCTGCCTGGTGGCCGTCGTGCAGCCCTCCCAGGAACTGTGGCAGCAGCTCGCCCGCGAGCTGGACCTGCAGGGTGGGCCGACGGCCTGGGCCGAGGACCAGCGGGTGCTGCAGGCGCTCACCGAGCGGGCTGAGCGGGCCACCGCACACCTGCCGCACCACGAACAGGTCCGGGCCGTGGTCCCGGTCGCGGACCAGTTCTCGATGTCCTCCGGGCTGGTCACGTCCACCCTCAAGGTGCGGCGACGTGAGGTGGAGAAGGCCTTTGCGGAGCAGATCGAGCAGACCTACGCGGAGCTGCGTCGCAGGCGTCGGCCGTCGGCGTAACCCCCAGCCTGTGATTCGGCACCTGGAGGTGCAAGAATCGATCTGCCTACGGCACCGTAGGTTGTGATCGTCGAAGGGGACCTCCATGGAGCACATCGCCCACATGTTCCGCGCCACCGTCGCCCGCCACGGGTCCCGGCCGGCGACCCGGATCCTGCGTGACGATGCCTGGCAGGTGCAGAGCTTCGACCAGCTCTCCGCCGCCGTGACGCTGACCGCGCGCGCCCTGCTGGCCGCTGGCATCGAGCGGGGCGACCGGGTGACGATCTTCGCGAACAACTGCCCGGAGTGGACCCAGATCCAGCAGGCCATCCTGCAGGTGGGCGGCGTGGTCACCCCGATCTACGCCACCAGCACCCCCGAGCAGATCCGCCACATCATCACCGACTCCGGGGCGCGCATGATCTTCGTCGGCGGTGCCTCCGAGGCCACCCGCTGCCTCGAGGTGCTCGACCAGATGCCCACCGTGCAGGGACTGGTCTCCATCAGCCCGGTCGACGACGAGCGGGTGACGACCCTGGCGGCCTTCGGCAAGCTCGACGTGGACGCGGCCGGGCTGGTCGCGCTGGACCAGCAGCTGGAGGCCCGTCTGGCCGAGGTTGAGGTCGATGACCTGGCGGCGCTGATCTACACCTCGGGCACCACCGGCGAGCCCAAGGGTGTGATGCTGAGCCATGGCGCCATCACCTCCGAGCTGGACTCGTTGGACGTCTTCTTCAACCCCTCGCCGGAGGACCACAGCCTGTGCTTCCTGCCGCTCTCGCACGCGCTGGAGATGGCCTGGAGCCTGTACGTGCTGCGGCACGGCTGCATGAACACCTATGTGCCGAATGCCAAGAAGGTGGCCGACATGATGGTGGCCGCCCGTCCGACCCTGATGGTGAGCGTGCCCAAGCTCTACGAGACGGTCTACGCCACCGCCCACGCGAAGGTGGCCGACGACCCGAGCCGCAAGAAGGTCTTCGACTGGGCCCTGCGGGTGGGTGGCCAGTGCCAGCGCGCCTACCGCAAGGGCAAGCAGCCCAACCTGTACTGGCGTGCCCAGCTGCCGCTGGCCGACAAGCTGGTGCTGTCCAGCATCCGTGAGGCGATGGGCGGCAACAAGACGGTGCTGGCCTGCGGCGGTGCCCCGCTGCGTGTCGAGATCGAGGAGTTCTTCTCCGCCGCCGGCCTGCTGCTGTTGCAGGGCTACGGGCTGACCGAGGCGTCGCCACTGGTGAGCTTCAACCCGCCCACGGAATTCAAGTTCGGCACCTGCGGCACGGTCATGCCCGGCGGCCAGATCAAGATCGGCGCCGAGAGCGAGATCCTCTACAAGGGTCCCAATGTGATGCAGGGCTACTGGAACCAGCCCGAGGCGACGGCGGCCAGCTTCGACGAGGACGGCTGGCTGCGCACCGGTGACGGCGGCTACGTCGACAACGAGGGCTACCTGGTCATCAACGACCGGCTCAAGGACATCATCGTCACCCTGAACGGCAAGAACATCGCCCCGCAGCCGATCGAGGGCCTGCTGCTGGCCGACCCGCTCTTCGAGCACGCGGTGCTGCTGGGCGACAACCGCCCCTGCCTCACGCTGCTCGTGAAGCCCAGCCTGCCGCAGTTGACCGAGATCGCCGAGAAGCGCGGCATCGCCTACTCCAGTCCCAGTGAGCTGCTCAACAACTCCGAGGTGCTCGACGAGGTCCGCCAGCGGGTGCACACGGTGACCGCCAAGCTGCCCAGCCACGAGCAGATCCGCGACCTGCGCGTCCTGCTCGAGGACTTCACCATGGACAACGGCCTGCTCACCCCGACGCTGAAGGTGAAGCGCCGCGCGGTGGAGCAGCACTTCAGTGAGCTGATCGAGGACATGTACGCCAAGATGGCCGAGCGTCGCAAGGGCTCCTCGGACTGAGATCGGGGGTCACCCGACGGCGGCGGAGCTCACTCCTCCGGGTCGGCGAGGCCCAGGACCACGTCGTCGGCGTCCTCCTCGGCGTGCTCGTCGGCCTCGACGGACTCCAGCAGGTCCTCGTCGTCGGGCCGGTGGGCCGGGACGAAGTCGACGTCGGCGGCGCGGCAGAGCTGGGAGCTGGCGCCGGGCACCCGGCTGGTCCAGGCCAGCCGGTTCACCAAGGCCACCATCTGCTCGGCGGGCACCAGCTGGCCGTCGAGCCTGGTGGGCACGGTGCTGTGGGCGTCCTCCACCAGGGTCATGTCGTAGCCGCGGTGCAGGCCGCCCCAGTGGGTGCTGCGGATGCAGAAGTCGCTCTGCGCACCCACCAGCCAGACGTGGTCGGCGCCAGCATCGGCCAGCACGTCGTCCAGCTCGGTCTCGGCGAAGGCGTCGGGCCAGCGCTTCTCCACCACCTGCTCGCCCATCTCGGGGATCAGCTGCGGCATCAGCTGCCAGTCGGCCGATTCCGGGTCCAGGCCCTCGTCGCGGACCCAGACCACGGGGGTCTCGGCCAGTCGGGCGCGTGCCACCAGGTCGGCGATGGTGGCCACCACGCGGTCGGCCTGCCAGCAGCGGCCGAGCGCGCCCACCTGGGCGTCGACCACCACCAGGGCGTCTCCGCGTCGGGTGTTGAACCTGCTCATCCTCGCTCCTCGCCTCGGGTGGCTCCGAGCCTAGTGGGAGGGGACTGGCGCGGCACAGGCCCGCCGCCTGCCGGGCTTCTCAGTGCGTGATGGTGGTGGGACGACGGCGCAGCAGCAGGAAGAGCAGCGAGCCGATCACCGCCATGGCCAGCAGCAGCTTGGCCACCGCCGTGGTGTCGACCTCGGCCCAGGCCAGTTCCCGGCCGCTCAGCTCGGAGACCAGTCCGGCCAGCGTGACGGAGGCGATGAACAGCGCTGAGGCCACGGAGATGCCCACCACCACTCGGTTCGCGGTACGGGCGTGCTGCGCCCCGGAGTAGACCCGCAGCATCAGCTGGGCGTTGATGCTGTCGCCCAGGGTCATGGCGGCCGCGAAGAGCAGCGGCAGCGCCAGCAGCGTCAGCGGCGAGGCACCCACGCCGGCGGCGGTGAGCATCAGCAGGCCGACGGTGGAGGCGGTGTCGAAGCCGAGTCCGAAGAGCACGCCCATCAGGTAGACCTGCCAGGGATGCTGCACCTGGCCCAGCGGGGCCAGCAGCACCTTGGCGGCCAGCCCGCGTGGCACCTGGTGCTGGTGCGTCGATTCGGCATGACTGCGGTCCAGCAGGATCGGAAGGTTGGTGAGCGCCACGGCCACCAGGTAGGTGGCCGAGACGCTGGCCCCGATGATGCCCAGCACCCGTCCGGTCGGGGTGTCACCGATGGCCGTGGTGATCCAGTGGGTACCGGCCACCACCGCGACGCCCGCGGCCAGCACCACCGACGAGTGGCCCAGCGAGAAGGCCAGGCCCACCGCGGCGGACGGGCGGCCGTCGCGCAGCAGCTTGCGGGTGGAGTTGTCGATCATCGACAGGTGGTCGGCATCCAGGGCGTGCAGCAGGCCACGGGTGTAGGCGAAGGCCACCACGCCCAACGTCACGCCGGGCCCCAGCCCACCGACCAGCACCATGCCCAGGGCGACGGCGTGCAGCAGCGCCACCGTCACCCAGACCGCCCGTCGGTGCGCGACCGGGTGGTCGGTGACGTGGTGGTTGCTGGCGGCAGGGCTGAGGGTGCTCACCCCTCGACCCTACGACCGTCGCAGGGCCAGCACACCAGCCGGACGGGCAGAGGCCGCCCGGGCTCCTGACGTCGGGCTGGTGCAGGCTCAGGCGAAGTGCCACTCCATGCGCGAGGACCACTGCTCGCCGGGACGCAGGACGGCGGTGCGCCCCCAGTCCTGGTTGGGACTGTCCGGGTGCTGGTGCGGCTCCAGCGCCAGCGCGTCGCCCTGACGCAGGCGCTGACCCGAGGCCGGGATCCACTCGCCGTCCAGGAAGTTGCCGGTGTAGACCTGCAGCGCGGGCTGGTCGCTGACCAGCTCCAGCCGGCGGCCGTTGGTCGGGCACTCGACGCGGGCGACGGTGCGCATCCCCTCGCCGCGGATCTCGAAGGAGTGGTCGATGCCCTTGGCGAGCGCGATCTGCTCACCGTCCATTCGCACCGCGTCACCGATCCGCGTGGGCTCGCGCAGGTCGAAGGGGGTTGCGGCCACGTCGTCCAGCCGGCCCAGCGGGATGGAGGCCGCGTCGATCGGTACGTACTGGTCGGCCTCCACCTGCAGCAGGTGGTCCTCGACGGTGCCGCCTCCGGCCAGGTTCAGGTACAGATGGCTGGTCAGGGCGACCACGGTGGGGGCGTCGGTGGTGGCGCCCAGCTCCAGGGCGAAGCCGTCGTCGAGCAGCCGGTAGGTGGCGCGGGTCACCAGTTCTCCGGGGAAGCCCTGGTCGCCGTCGGGGCTGGTGAGCTGCAGGGTGATTGAGCTCTCGTCCTGCTCCACCACCTGCCAGGTGCGCGCACTGAAGCCGTCGACGCCACCGTGCAGGGTGGTGCTGCCCTCGTTGGTGGTGAGCTGGTGCTCCTGGCCGTCGAGGGTGAACCGACCGTTCGCGATCCGGTTGGCATAGCGCCCCACGACGGCACCGAAGTAGGCGCTGGCGGCAGCCTGCTGGCGCTCGAGGCTGTCGAAGCCCACCACCACCTCGGTGGAGGGGTCCTCGCCCACCAGACGGTAGGAGTTCACCACCGCGCCCAGGTCGAGCACCTCCAGACGGGCGCCGCCCGGGTGCTCCAGGACGTACCGGGTCACCTCCCGGCCGTCGGGCAGGGTGCCGAAGATCTCGGAACGGGTCATGCGCCCATCAGCTCCTTCAAGGTCTCGACCGGGAGCTTGGGCACCCGGTTCTCGTCGCACAGGCCGTTGGCCTCCTGCAGGGTGTCGGTCAGCTGGGTCCAGCAGTACCCACCCAGGATCGGGGAGGCCTTCACCGCGTCCATGATCTCGCGCACCCGCTTCTCGAAGTCCTCGGCGTCACGTGCCGAGGAGTAGCCCCAGGTCTGGTCGGCGCTGGGGGCGGTGACGAACTCGACGCCGCCGAACTCGGTCAGGATGACGGGGATGTCGAAGGCCTGGTCCGTGCCCAGCGCGATGGCGCGCCCGGCCGGCCCGCTGGTGCCGAGCATCCGCTCCAGTCCCTCGTCGGTGTAGCGCGCGGCCAGGATCTCGCCCTGCCACTCGTAGTCGTGGATGGTGAGCAGGTCCGAGTCCGTGTGCTCCCAGCCGTCGTTGGAGACCACCGGTCGGGTGGGGTCGAGGGCGCGGACCAGGTCCGACAGGCCGCGGGTGTAGGCCTGCTGGGCCTCGTCGCGGGCCAGATGGGTGACGCCCCAGGACTCGTTGAACGGGACCCAGGCGATGATCGACGGGTGCCCCTCGTAGGCGCGGACGATCTCCACCCACTCCTGGGTCAGCCACTGCACCGCCAGGGAGTCGAAGCTGTAGGCGGCCGCCGCCTCGCCCCACAGCGTCAGGCCCAGCTTGTCCGCCCAGAAGACCAGGCGGGGGTCCTCCACCTTCTGGTGGATGCGGGCCGAGTTGAAGCCCAGGTCCAGGATCAGCTGAACCTCCTCGCGCATCGCCTGCAGCGACGGCGGGGTCAGGTGGGAGCTGGGCCAGTAACCCTGTTCCAGCACGGAGCGCAGCACGGCAGGGCGGAAGTTCAGCTCCATCCGGTCCGCACCCACGGCCACGTCGCGGAAACCGAGGTAGCCGGTCACCTGGTCGGGCACCTCGGTGTGCAGCACCGCCGCGGTGTCCAGCAGGGTCGGCTGGCCCGGCTGCCACAGCAGCTGCTCGTAGTTGACGCCGTTGTTCTGCCCGGACAGCTCCAGCGTGACCTGACAGGCCCGCTGGTCCACCAGGACGGAGCCGGCGGCCAGCACCCGGCCCTCGTGGCCCACGGCCAGGTCGAGCTCGACGGGCTGCTCGGGGCGACGGTTGAACTCGACGTGCGCGGTGACGCTGCCGTTCGGCACGTCGCTGCGCCAGACGAGCCGGCTGATGTGGAGTGGCGGCACGGACTCCAGCCAGACCGTGCGCCAGATACCGGTGGTGCGGTGGTACCAGATGACGTGCGGCTCTTCCATCCAGTCCTGCTTGCCGCGGGGCTGGCGGGTCTCCAGCGGGTCCTCGAGGGCACGCACCGTGATGACGTGCTCACCGGCCTGCGGGTCCAGGGCCGAGGTGATGTCCAGGCTGAAGGCGGTCTGGCCACCGGTGTGGCTGCCCACCAGGGTGCCGTCCACGAAGACCATCGCCTCGTGGTCGACGGCACCCAAGTGCAGCAGCAGGCGTCGGCCGTCGGCGTGGCCCGCGCAGCGCAGGTCGTCGGAGGTGACCACGATCCGGTACCAGACGCAGGGGTGGAAGCCCTTCTCGTCGATCCCGGAGGCCTCGGTCTCGGGGGCGAAGGGGAGCTGGATCTGGCGGTCGAAGGGGGCCTCGGTGCGCTCCCAGTGCTCGTCCAGGCCCACCTGGGCGTCGTCGTGCGCGAAACCGACCAGGCGGTCCAGGCTCAGCCAGCCCTCGCGCAGCAGGGTGGGGCGTGGGTGGCTGCCGTCCTGCTGGCTGGCGCGGCTGGTCTTCACGAGCGCGAGCGCGTGGTTGGGCATGGCTTCCTCTTTCAGTGGTGCTGGTGGTCGTGTCAGGGACGACGGGGGTGGTCGACGGTGGGTGCCTCGACGGTGGCCTTGCGGCCGTCGAAGGTGACGCGGCTGAGCCACATCTGCCGGCCGGTCGCCTCGTCGCCGACGGCATCGGGCTGCCAGGCGTGGTAGACCATCCACCACTGCCCACCGACCTTCAGCAGCTGGCAGTGGCCCGGTCCGGCGGCAACCTCGTTGCTGGCCAGGACCGGTTCGGGATCCTTGGTGAAGGGGCCGGTGGGGGAGTCCGCGACGGCGTGGCCCACCGCATAGTCCGCCGAGCCGTAGTCGTTCGCGGAGTAGAACATGTGGAAGAGGCCGTCGATCTCGACCACGGCCGGCGCCTCCACCAGGTGGCCCTCCCAGGGGAGGTCCTGCTGGAAGAGCTTCTTGGCAGCCCCGGCCAGGGCCTTGCCGTCGGCCGAGAGCTGCTGGACCTTGATCCAGGTGTCGGCCTGCACCGCATTGCCGTCGTTCTTCCAGTAGAGCCAGGCCTTGCCGGAGGCGTCGACGAAGGCGGACTGGTCGATCGAACCGCCCTCCTTGGTCTCGCAGACCAGGGGCTTGGCCGAGCTGTCGGTGTAGGGCCCTTCCGGCTTCGTGGCGACGGCGACGCTGATGCACTGCCACTGCGGATCGGGCGCTCGGGTGGTGTAGAACAACCGCCAGCTGCCGTCGAGCCACTGGACGATCTCGGGCGCCCAGACCTTGCCGGAGCTGGACCAGCCGGCCAGCTGGGGCAGCGCGTCGACGCCCTGGGTCCAGGTGACCATGTCCGGGCTGGTCATGGTCTGCACGTTCATCCCGTTGCCATTGGTAGCGATGGCCAGGAAGCCGTTGCCGGTCCGGATCACCTGCGGGTCGGGGAAGTTGCCCTGCACCACCGGATTGGTGAATCCCTGCACGCCCTGCTCCTGGCTCGAGGTGGACGGTTCGGGGCTGCCGGACCCGGCAGCCCCGCCCTGGCAGCCGGCCAGCAGGCCGGCCGCCAGGACGAGGGCCGTGAGGTGGCGGGAGGTCACCGCGACACCGGCCAGCTGCCCTGCGGAGCGTTCGCCGAGGAGATGGTGAACCAGTCGAAGCTGGCCGTGGCTGCCGGGGTGGCGCCGCCGCCGGCGTAGAGCCCGATGCGCGGTGTGGTGCCGGCGGCGAGCGTCCAGGTGGCTCCCCAGACCCAGTTCTTGCCGTCGCGGCTGATGGCTGCCCGGTAGAGGTGCTCACCGTTCACGGCCTGGTGGTGCGCGATCCGCATCCACATGGTCGGGGCGTTGGCACCGATGATCGCGCCACCGTAGATCAGGCGCCCGTCGGGGGCGCCGGCCATCTCGCGGCCGTACTCAACGGTGCGTGTCCCCCAGATCGAGACCGTGCCCAGCCGGGCGAAGTCGTCGTCGGTGTTGTGGACCACAAGGCCCGCCTGCTGGTAGTTGCGGTCATTGCTGCCCTCGCCGAGGTCGAGGGTGAGCTTCGTCTCGGCGATCCAGTCCCCGGCCGGGGCCTCGCGCAGCAGCAGCGCGCCGGTGCCGCCCTTGCCGGTGAGGTCGACCGACTTCAGCGGCCAGCGCAGGCTGGTGGCATCGGTGGTCACGTCGGCCTGCGGACGCAGCCACTGCCAGCCGGTGCCGAGCGAGCCGTTGAACTGGTCGCTGAACAGCGTGCTGGCTGGGCTGGGCTGGGGTGCCAGGCGGGCGGCCTCGATGGCCGGACGGGCGACGGTCAGGTTGTCCACCAGGCCGTTGCCGATGATCCGCGCCTGGGCCGAGGGCAGCGTGAAGCCGGGCAGGTTGGTGCGCACCACGGCGGCCGGGTCGGACAGGTCCTCCTCGCTGACCTGCGCGCTGATCCGGCCGCGGTCCACCTCGATCACCAGGCTCTTCCAGGCCGGCATCGCCTTGAGGCTGTCCGTCGTGGTGGTCCCACGTACCTGCAGCGAGAGGGTGCCAGCGGCAGGATCGAGCCGGACCTTGACCTGGTCCCGGCCCTGCCCGAGGAAGACCTGGGTGGGCTCATCGGAGCGCAGGTCGAGCCGCAACCGGAGGTCACCGCCGGGAAGCACTGAGGTGGACGAGGTCCCGTTGATGCGTGCAGAGGTGCCGCCCTGGGGGTCGGTCACCGCCCTGCTGCGGCTCAGCCCGTCGGCGGGCTGCCAAGGTGTCGCACTGGCCAGGGAGGAGGTGACAGGGGCAGCCATCGGGGTGTCGGAGGGTCCGGAGCCCGCGTTGACCCGCGGCCAGCCGTCCACCCAGTCGATCCGGTCGAGCAGCATCGGGCGACGGTTGATGCCGAAGGGCTCGGTCAGCCAGGGCTGGTCCTTGTCGATGGCGTGGTAGACGAGGAAGTCGCGGCCCTCGGCGTCGGTGAGCATGGCGTTGTGGCCGGCGCCCACCCAGGTGTTGCCGTTCTGGGTGACGACGGTGGTGCCGCCGGTGACCGAGGCGTTCAGGTCCAGTCCGTCGGCGTCCAGGAAGGGCCCCATCGGGGATCGGGAGCGTCCCGCGAAGACGGAGTAGCCGGTGGCCGGCCCGGCGCAGCAGTTCGCGGAGGAGGCCATCAGGTAGTACCAGCCGTCGTGCTCCACGACAGAGCTGCCCTCGTAGCGGTCCCAGTGGGCCACCTGCCGGGACTCGCCCACCGGGCTCAGGCCGTCGGCACTGACCCGGGTGACGTGCACGCCGCCGTAGTAGGAGCCCCAGTAGAGGTACTGGTTGCCGTCGGTGTCGGTGAAGCCGGTGGGGTCGATGGTCCAGAAGTAGTCCCCCGGGTTGTGGGCGCGGGGGGCCACGACGGGCTCGTCGGTGGGGGTCCAGGGGCCGGCCGGGGTGGGGGCGGTGGCGACGCCGACGGCATTGTCCACGCCCTCGTTCAGGGTGGTGTCGGTGACACTGAAGTACATGACGTAGCGGCCTTGGACGTAGCGCACGTCCGGTGCCCACAGCCCTGCCGTGGCGGTGGCATAGCGGGGGCGGTTGGCCCCGGTGAAGATCGGACCCACGTAGTCCCAGGTGACGAAGTCGCGGGTCCGGGCGATGTGGCCCACGGTGGGGGCGTCGCCGGCCCGCAACGGGTCGGCGGTGGCGTAGGAGTACCACCAGCCGTCCTTGCCCTGGATCACCGAGGGGTCGGCCCAGGTGTCGGCGAAGGAGTCGGAGACGGCATTGGTGTAGCTGGGCGGGGTGGTCTCGGCCAGGGCCGGGGCCAGGCCGCTGAGGGCCATGGCCCCGGCGAGCGCGAGGCTCGTGAGGGTGCGCGAACGGGCAGACATCGTTGTCTCCTGGGGGTGGGGTGGGACTACTTGAGGCCAGAGCTGGCGACGCCCTGGATGATGTAGCGCTGCAGCAGGACGAACAGGATCAGCACGGGGACGGCCGCGATGGTGGCGCCGGCCATGATCACCGGGTAGTCGATGGTGTAGGCGCCCTGCAGGCGGGACAGGCCCACCGGGAGGGTCAGCATGGTGTCGCTGAACATGGTGTACAGCGGCCAGATGAAGTCATTCCAGTTGGCCAGGAACTGCAGCACCAGCAGGGTCATCACGGCGGGACGGGCATTGGGCAGCACGATCTGGAAGAAGGTGCGCAGCGGCCCGGCGCCGTCGATCCGGGAGGACTCCTCCAGCTCGACCGGGAGCCCCAGGAAGAACTGGCGCATGAAGAACAGGCCGAAGGCGCTGGCCGCGCCGGGGATCACCAGGGCCTGGAAGGTGTCCAGCCAGGCCAGCTTGTTCATCAGCTCGAAGTTGGGCATCAGGAAGACGAAGCCCGGCACGAACATGGTGGCGATGATCAGCTTGAAGATGGTGTCGCGGCCGCGGAACTGCAGCCGGGCCAGGGCGTAGCCGGCCATGGCGCAGATCGTGACGCTGAGCAGGGCGAACAGGGTGGCGGCGATGGTGGAGTTGGCCAGCCAGCGCAGCACCGGCGAGGCGTCGTCGACGAAGAGCAGGGTGCGGAAGGCGCCCAGTGTCCAGTGCTCGGGCAGCACGGTGGGCGGCACCTGCTGGCTCTCCACCCGGGTCTTGAAGGCCGTCAGGATCATGTAGGCGATCGGGAAGACGAAGACGGCCGAGAGCAGCACCATCATCACCCAGAAGAGCGGGTTGCGGCGGGAGCGGTTCACTTGGTCACTCCTTCGGTGGGATTGAGGGTGGTGGCCTGGCCGGCCTTGCCGGCGCGACGGGTGGCCTTCTTGGCGCGGGTGGCGTCGCGGTCACGCATCAGCCAGAACTGCACCATGGAGACGATCGCCAGGCAGAGCGCCAGGATGTAGCTCATCGCGGCTGCCTGTCCGGCGCGGCTCTGCTTGAAGCCGACGTCGGTCATCACCATCAGCGCGGTGCGGGTGGTCTCGGTGGGGCCGCCGTTGGTGATCATGTAGGACTGGCCGAACATGTTGGCGCTGGCCAGCACGGTGGTGACCAGGACGAAGACCAGCACCGGGCGCAGTCCGGGCAGGGTGATGTGGCGGAACTGCTGCAGGGCGGAGGCGCCGTCGAGCGAGGCCGCCTCGTACTGCTCGGGCGGGATGTCGCCCAGGCCGGCCACGTAGATGATCGCGTTGAAGCCCATGGTCCACCAGACGGTGACGCCCACCAGGCTGATCCAGGCCCACGGCTGGTCGGTGGTCCACTGGATGTCGGTGTGCAGCAGGGCGTTGATGATGCCGAAGTTGCCGTCCAGCAGGTAGCGCCACATCAGGCCGATCACCGAGACGCCCAGCACGTAGGGGGCGAAGAAGGTGGCGCGGAAGAAGGTGCGTCCGGGGAACTGGCGGTGCAGCAGGATCGCCAGCAGCAGCGGCAGGCTCACCAGGAAGGGCACGCTCAGCAGCACGAACAGGCCGGTGTTCTTCATGCCGTTCCAGAAGGGCTTGGCCTGCACCGAGTTCGCGTCGAACAGGTCGGTGTAGTTCTGCAGCCCGACGAAGGGCTTGCCGGGCAGCGTGAAGTCCCAGTCGTGCAGGCTGATCCAGATGCCGTAGAAGGCGGGCAGCACGGTGAAGGTGCAGAAGAGCACCAGGAAGGGTGCGAGGAAGATCACGGGGACCCACCAGGCGTTCTCGCGGCCTCGTCCCCGAGCAGCGCCCCGGCGCCCGGGGGCGATGCCCCCGGACGCCGGAGAGGTGGTGGCGTGGCTCATGCGCCGTACTTCTTGGCGTTGGCCTCGAGCACCTTGGTGGCGCGCTCGGCCGAGGCGTTCAGCACGGTGGCGACGTCCTTGAGGCCCAGGGTGATCTCGTTGAGACCCTTCTCGTACTCGCCGAAGGCATCGGCGATGCCGGGCACGGCCGGCGGGAAGAACAGGTCGTCGACCTGCTCGGCCAGGGCGGCCTGGCCGCTGAGCGCCTTGAACTCGGCGGAGTCACGCACCTCGTTGCGAGCCGGGACCTGGCCGCCCTTGGCCCACTCCAGCGACTTCTGGCTGATCCAGTTGAGGAAGACCTTGGCGGCCGTGGCCTTGTTGGCGTCCTGGCTCTTCTGGACGGGCAGCACGAACTGGTGCGAGCCGGCCCAGGCGGCGTCCTTGCCCCCGATGTTGGGCAGGCGGCTGACGCCCCACTGCAGGTCGTTCTTCTCGTTCAGGGTGTTCAGGCTCCAGATGCCGTTCCAGTTGAAGGCGTTCTGGCCGTTCTGCAGGGCCAGGAAGTCGGCGTCCTGGGCCACCTTCGCCGGGGAGTAGCCCTGCTTGATGAGGTCCTGCCACCAGGTCAGGGCCTTGACGGCCTGCTCCGAGTTCCAGGTGGCCTGGGTGCCCTCGGTGTTGAACATGGCCCCGCCGAACTGGTTGATCAGGCTCTGGGTGCCCATCGAACCGGTGAAGGGGAAGGGGGTGGCCCAGTGGCCCTTGATCCCCTTGGCCTTCAGCTTGTCCAGCGCGTCCATGTAGGAGTCGTTGTCCATCGGCGGCTTGTTGGGGTCCAGGCCCGCCTTCTCCATCACGGTCTTGTTGTAGAAGAAGCCGAGCGGGTGCACGTCGAGCGGGATGGCGTAGCGCTGGTCCTTGTAGATGCCGGCCTTCCACGGCACGGGCGCGAAGTCGGCCTCCGAGAGGTTGAGCGCCTTGGCGACGTCGTCGAGCGGCTGGATGATCTTGCGGGCGGCATTGGTGGCCACGGAGTCGACGTGCATGATCGCCACGTCGGGGCCCTTGCCGGCCTGCACCGCGGTGGGGAGCTTGGTGTAGTAGTCCGCCCACTGCATGGTCTGCACGGAGATCGCGATGTTCTTGTGCTCGGCGACGAACTGGTCCACCAGCTTCTTCATGAAGGCGCCGTCGCCGCCGGTGAAGCCGTTCCAGAACTGCAGCGCGACGTTGGGGCCGTCGTAGCTGGTGGCGGCCGCCGTCGCGGGGCCGGTGGCGGCAGTTCCGCCGGCGGTCTTGCCCCCTCCGCAGCCGGCGAGGGTGGCGGTGGCGCCGAGGCTCAGCCCTGCGGTCAGGATGCCGCGGCGGGTGAAGGCATGGTGCGCGGGATTGGTCATGAGATCCTCCGGAAGATGTGGGCTCGGTTCGGCTGTGAAGCGAGACCCTGCTGGCTGGCCGCTCGGCCGCTGTGCCGAGTGCTTTGTGCATCAACTTTGCAACGGTGGAAAGAGCTTGTCCAGAGATTCGCCCAATTTCTTTGCAACGGGTGCAAAGTCTCACCCGTGGGAACTGCTGGACAGGACCGGGACGCGTAGTCTGAGCCCATGGCAGTCCGGCTGAGGGATGTGGCGCAACGCGCCGGCGTCTCCGTGCGCACGGTCTCCAATGTGGTCAACGACGCACCGCACGTGAAGGAGACCACCCGGGCACGGGTGCAGGAGGCCATCACGGAGCTCGGCTACCGGCCCAACCTGTCGGCCCGGCAGCTCAAGTACGGACGCAGCGGTTTCCTGACCCTGGCCATCCCGCAGATCGACTCGCCCTACTTCGCGGAGCTGGCCCAGCAGTTCACCCAGGCCGCGGCCGAGCACGGTTTCATCGCGCTGATGGACGTCACCGGCGGGCAGGTGGACCAGGAACGGCTCGTCATGTCCGGCATGCAGAGCCACATGGTCGACGGCGTGGTCTTCTCCCCGCTGGGGGTCAAGGCAGCTGACTTCGCCGACCGGCGCGACAGCACCCCGATGGTGCTGCTCGGTGAACGAGCGGTTCCCGAAGGCTACGACCACGTGGCGATCGACTCGGTGGAGGCCTCACGGGCCGTCGTCTCCCACCTGCTGCAGCTGGGGCGTCGCAGGATCGCGGTGATCGGCTACGAGGCCTTCGACGGGACCGCCTCCGTGCGCCTACAGGGTTTCCGGGAGGCGATGCAGCAGGCGGGGGTTCCGGTGGACGAGGAGCTCGTGGTGGGCGTGACCGCCTATGCCCGGGCCGAGGGGCGCCAGGCCATGGAGCGGCTGCTGGCGCTGCCCGAGCCACCGGACGCGGTCTTCTGCTTCAACGACCTGATGGCGATCGGTGCCCTCTCGGCCTGCCGAGCCGCCGGGGTGCGCGTGCCCCAGGACGTGGCGGTGGCCGGCTTCGACGACATCGCCGAGGCCAGCTTCACCGAGCCTCCGCTCACCACCGTGCGCCCCGACATCGCCACCCTGACCCGCGAGGCCGTGCGCGTCCTGCTCTCCCGGATCGAGGATCCCGACGAGGGTGGCGCGGCCCGCCGGGTGCAGGTCCCCTGGCAGCTCGTGGTGCGCGAGAGCACCGTCGGCTGAGCCGGTGATCCTGCTCTTCGTGGTCATCCCGCTGGTCCTGGACCGAACCTGACCGGGGACGCGACGAGGGGGCGCCCACCGGGCACCCCCTCGTCGTCCCTGATCGCCGTCGGCTACTTCTGCACGAAGACCGCGATGGTGCGCGGGGGCACCGTGAAGGAGCCGGTCGCGGCGTCGTGGCTGGCGGTCTTCACCACCGGGTCGACGCCCTTGGCCTGCACCGGCGAGAGCTCGAAGGACTTGCCCTTGAGCGCGGGCACCGGCTGGGTCTGGGCCCACGGGCTGGAGTTGTAGACCACCACGACCCCCTTGAGCTTCGGATCCACGTCCGCGCCGACGGTGTCGTCGATGCGCTGGACGATGACGCCCTGGCGCATGTCCGTGGTGCCGGAGACCGGGTAGCTGACCTTCTGCTTGATCAGCTCGGCCGAGCCCAGCCGGAACAGGCGCGTGGAGGAGCGCAGCTGCAGCAGTTCCTGCGCCTGGCCGGTGGCCGCCTGCACCTGGGCCGCGGTGGGCTTGAGCGAGGGATCGGCCAGCAGCGGCTGCATGAAGGAGTACTTGGACTCGTTGTCCGCAGCCGGCGGCAGGCCCTTGCCGAAGCCGTTGTCCTCACCGGTCCAGCTCAGGGTGTTGAACCAGTCGCCGGAGTTGTAGGAGTTGCGGTCCAGGCTCTTGCTGCGCAGCAGGTCGGCGCCGGCATGCCAGAAGGACGGCGTCTGGGCCAGGGCGGTGGTGCCCAGGCTCAGCGTGTTCATCCGGATCCGGTCGTCCATCGACGTGGTGGTGGGAAGCTTCATGGTCAGCGAGTCCCACAGGGTCTCGTTGTCGTGCGCGTCCACATAGCTGACCACCTCGTCGGGCTGGCTGGCATAGCCCGCCGGCGCTCCGTTGTAGTCCACCTGGGCACCCGTGACCGCCTTGCCGGAGACGGACCGGAAGGCGAAGTCCTTCAGGTTGCCGGCCAGGCCCAGCTGCACCAGGTCGATGTCGTGGTCCAGGCTCTTGGCCGCCTCGGCGTTGATCGGGGCGCCATTGGGGCTGGTGGCCTCGCCGGAGCCGAAGCCCTGCTTGCGGGGATCCTCGTCGAAGGGTCCGCCGCCGCGCACGGCATCGCGCATCCGGTCGGAGAAGGTGCCGATCCCGGTCCCACCCAGCTGACCCTGGCTGGCCTGGGTGAACAGGGCGTTGTCCGCCACCTCACCGAAGTTCCAGCCCTCGCCGTAGAGGTAGATCCGCTTGCCGTCCACGCCATCCCTGGCCAGCGTGAGCTGGTCCAGAGCGGCCCGGACGGCCTTCATGTTCTCCACCGAGTGGTGGCCCATCAGGTCGTAGCGGAAGCCGTCCACCTTGTAGGCGCGGGCCCACAGCACCGTGGAGTCCACCATCAGCTTGCCGGCCATCGCGTGCTCGGTGGCGACGTTCTGGCAGCAGGTGGAGGTGTACACCGCACCCTTGGCGTCCAGGCGCTGGTAGTAGCCGGGCACCACCTTGTCGAGCACCGACTTGTCGGCCTGACCCGAGGCCGCGGTGTGGTTGTAGACCTGGTCCAGCACGACGCGCAGGCCGCTGGCGTGCAGCGCGCCCACCATGGTGCGGAACTCCGCGACGCGGTTGCCGCCGTCGGCCGCCGTGGCGCTGGAGGCGTAGGAGCCCTCCGGTGCCATGTAGTGCAGCGGGTCGTAGCCCCAGTTGTAGCCGTCAGCATCGGCGATCTTCGCGATGCAGGCCTGCTGCTCCTTGGAGTCCGGCGCGAAGGAGGCCAGGTCGCACGGCGGCGTCTTCTGCTTCGCCTCGTCCTCCTCGATCGTGGCGATGTCGAAGGTGGGCAGCAGGTGCACCGTGTTCAGGCCGGCCTTGGCCAGCCGGCTCAGGTGCTTGGCGCCATCGCCGTTGTCGGCGAAGGCCTTGTAGGAGCCGCGGTCTGCGGCGGGCACGGTCTTGTCGCCGATCGAGAAGTCACGCACGTGCAGCTCGTAGATGGTGGAGTCGACGGCCTTCTCCAACCGGGGCGAGGCGGTGGAGGTCCACTGTTTCGGGGCCCAGCGGGCGTCGGTGAGGTCGACGGCCACCGAGCGCGTCGAGTTCAGGGTGAGGGCCACCGAGTAGGGATCGGTCACCCGGTTGGTCACCACCTTCTGCTCGGTGGGCGCGAAGACCTTCACCTCGTAGAGGTAGCGACGGTCCTCGAAGTTCCTGCCGGTCACGGCGGTCCAGGTGCCCGAGGCATCCTTGCGCATCGTGGTGCGGGTGGCCTTCGAGGCATCGCTGTCCGGCGAGCCCGCCGGCCAGGAGAGCAGGGTGACCTGCTGGGCCGTGGGGGCCCACAGGCGGAAGGTCACGCCAGCGCTGGAGAAGGTGGCGCCCAGCTTCTTGCCCTGGGCCGCCCCCGCGTAGAGCGCGTCGAGCACCAGCGGGATCTGGATCCCGGTGGCGTCCATGACCGCGCCGAGGTCGTCGTAGAGGGCGACGGCCACCTGGCCGGTCAGGATGGTGGGCACCTGCCGAGCGGTCTTCTTGTCCAGGTGCAGGGCCAGGTAGCCCTTGAGCTCCGGGTGCGCCTTCAGCGTCGCGGCATCCAGCCCGGCCGGGTCGTGGACCAGGTCGGCCTGCTGCGCGTCGTCGGCCACCAGGCTCTCGGCGTCCACCACCAGACTGCCCGAGGGCGACCAGTGCAGGCGCCAGGTCAACGAGGACGGGTCGACGCCCTTCGGCACCTGGGCCGCAGGCCAGGCAATGGTCTCGCGGTCCACCCAGATGGCCTTGGCCGTCTTCAGGTCCGGCTTGGAGCCGGCCGTGGCGGTGCTCACCGTGGTCTTGTGCGTGGCGCGGTCGTAGCTGATGGTGACCACCACGCCGTCAGCGGGCACCGACAGCGAGATGTTGTTGCCGTCCGGCACGCCACCGTCGCCGTAGTTGGTGGTCCAGCCCAGGCCCTCGGCGATCTTGAAGTCGTAGCTGCCGGCCGGGATGGCCGAGGAGCTCCAGGTGAAGACGCCGTCGCCGTCGGGATCGGTGAGCCAGGGCTTCATGCAGTCCGGCGACCAGTCGGCGCTGCAGCCCAGCTTGGCCTGGAAGGAGCCCGGTGCCGTGATGATCGGGCCCTCCGCGTCGCTGGTGACGTAGTGCCGGGCGTGGTCGTAGTAGAAGGTCACCTGGCCGGGGCTGGTGTAGGTGATGTTGGCGCCGCCGGGGGCTCCGCCGGCGCCGTAGTTCTCGTCCCAGGACTTGTCGATGGCCGCCTTGTAGGCCTGCTCACCGGCGGGGATCTGGTAGGTGCCCTTCCAGACCTGGTCCTTGGCGTCGAGGCTCAGCTGGGCCTTGTCGCAGGCCGGGGCCCAGTCCTCGGCGCAGCCCATCTCGGTGTTGTGGCTGCCCGGCACGGAGACCGCATCGGGCTGGGTCACCGGCCCCACGTTGCCGTCGCCCGAGGGCGCGGCCGGCTTCGGCGTGCCCGCGATGGCATAGGTGCTGGTGGCGTTCACGTTGCCGGAGACATCCTTGACCACCGCCCGGTACTCCACCAGCGTGCCCTTGGCCAGCTGCGAGGTGTCCGCGAAGACGCGGTAGGGCGCGTTGTCGTCGGTGCCCAGCGGCTTCCACTCCTCGGTGCCCACCGGACGCCAGGCGAAGCTCACCTGGGCGAAGGTGTTCTCCGGCACCTGGGCGGAGATCTCGGTGCGGCCACCGCCCACCACGGCCCCGGCTCCGGGCGCCTTGAAGGTGATGGCGGGAGCGGCAGCACGCTTCTTCATCGGGCTACCGGCCTTCCACACGCTCACCGAGAGCGCGGGGACGGTGACCGACAGCCGGCTGTCCTTGCCGGAGCTGACGGCGCTGCTGGCGCCGTGCAGCGGGGCGAAGCGGGTGTTCGGGCTGTAGGTCTGGAAGCTCGCACTCGACGCCTTGGCGGCATTGTTCACGGCCACCACGTACTCGGTGCCGGTGGCGCGGTCGATCCGGCTGAAGGCGTAGATGCCGGCTCCCGACGAGGCGTAGCGGTGCACCTGGGCGCCGTCGGCCAGTGCCGGGTTGGCCTGACGCAGCTTCGAGAGCTGGGCAAGCTGGGTGTAGAGCGGCGTGCTGGTGGAGAAGTGCTCCTTGCTGCCCATCGTGCCGCCGCCCACCAGGCTCTCGGCCTGGTACTGCGCCACCTGGCTGGCGAACATGTCCTGGCGGGCGTCCTTGTCGCCGCCGGCGCCGATGAAGCCCTGCTCGTCGCCGTAGTAGGTCACGGGATTGCCGCGCACCAGGAACATCAGCGAGTTGGCCAGCCGGGTGCGGGCCAGCAGCTCGTCGCCGCTGTAACCGGCCTTGGAGAGCAGCATGCCCACCCGGCCCATGTCGTGGTTGCCCAGGAAGGTGGGCAGTTGGTAGGCGTTCGAGTCGGGATCGGTGTACCAGTCGTCGCCCGCGAAGAAGTCGCGCAGCGCGGTGGTGGCCTTGCCCTGGACCGCGTTGACGGCGGCTGCCTGGAAGCCGAAGTCGAGGGTGGCCGGGAGCTTGCCGGCGGTGGTGTAGGTGCTCATCACCTTCGGGTCGGAGTCGTAGACCTCGCCGAACATGAAGAAGTCCTTGGTGCCGGCCGCCTTCGCCGCTTGGGTGACGGCCGGGCTGAAGGTGGACCAGAAGGGCGTGTCGACGTGCTTGACGGTGTCGATGCGGAAGCCGTCGATGCCGAAGCCGGCCCAGGTGGAGTAGATGTCGGTCATCCCCTTGACCACCTCGGGGCGCTCCGTGAACAGGTCGTCCAGGCCGGAGAAGTCGCCATAGGTGGCGGACTCGCCGGCATAGGTGGAGTCACCGCGGTTGTGGTACATCGTCGGGTCGTTGAGCCAGGCCGGCACCTTCACCTGGGCGTCCTTGGGGGCGATCACCGGGGTGTAGGGGAAGCTGGTGGCGGCGTCGAGCGTGGGGAAGTCCGCCTGGCCGGCGAAGTCTGCGTCGTCGAAGACCTTGCCGCTGGCGTCCTTGTAGGGCTTGGTGGCCTTGGGGATGTAGCCGTAGGTGCCCTCCTTGAAACTGATCACGTCGGCGGTGTGGTTGGTGATGATGTCGAAGTAGACCTTCATCCCCTTGGCGTGCGCCTGGGCGACGAGCTGCTTCATGTCCTCGTTGGTGCCCAGGTGCGGGTCGATCTGGGTGAAGTCGGTGATCCAGTAGCCGTGGTAGCCGGCGCTGACGTCGGCCCCGGTGCCCTGCACGGGACGGTTCTTGAAGGAGGGGGTGAGCCAGATGGCGGTGGTGCCCAGACCCTTGATGTAGTCCAGCTTGTCCATCACGCCCTTGAGGTCACCACCGTGGTAGAAGCCCTTGTCGGTGGGGTCGTAGCCGGTGGCCAGCCGGTCGCCGGTCAGGCCTCCCGAGTCGTTGGAGCGGTCACCGTTGGCGAAGCGGTCGGCCATCAGGAAGTAGAAGCGCTCCTTGGTGACGGCCTCGCGCAGTGAGTCGGTGGCGAGCTGCTTGTCGGCCGCGTCCACCGCTCCCTTGAGCTTCGTGGGGGTGATGCCGATCTGGTGGCTGCTGTCGTCATAGCTGACGCGCACCTCGGCGGGGCCCTGCAGCACCAGCTTCGCATTGGCGTCGCCGTCGCCGTAGGACTCCTCCCAGGCCTTGTCGATGGCCACCTTGTACTCGTAGCTGCCCGCCGGGACGGTGAAGGTGCGCGAGTGGACGGTGCTGCCCGGCTCGCGGACCAGCTCGGTCTGGGTACAGGTGGGCTGCCAGTCGGCCGAGCAGCCCAGCTCGTCCTGCAGGCTGCCGACCAGGGTGGCGGTGCGTTCTGCGGCCTGGGCGCGGGGCAGCTGGGTGCCGACGCCGAAGCTGAGCGCCAGCGCGGAGGCCAGGACGGCACTCGTGCGACGCAGGAGGGTGTGAACCACGGTGTTCTCCTTGAACATCCTCCGGGAGTGGGGGATCCCGGTCACGGGTGCCTCGTCGCCCCCGTGCGCGCGCAACGCTAGTCCTCGCCACCGACAGTGGGTAGACCCAGGTGGATGTCTGGTGCAGACCTTGCCTGCAAGGGATCTCAGGTGCGTCCGTCGAGAGGGTCCGGCCAGCGCCGGGACGGCTCCGTCCCGGCTGCCCCGGCAGGCGCCGCGACGGCCTCGCGTGGTGTGGTGTCATGGGTGCCATGGGATTGCGTGACCGACTCATGAACAAGATGACCCCCGAGGGCGGCCTCAGTGTCGACGAGGCGCTGCAGCTGCTGGCCGAGGGCGGGGTGCTGTGCGACGTGCGCACGCAGGGGGAGTACGAGGCCGGTCATGCCCCGGGAGCCCGTCTGGTGGACGTGAAGTTGCTCGGTGAGAACGTGATGGACGCGGTCTATCCCGGAGATCCGTTCGCCGAGCCCGACAAGACCATCGTGCTGATCTGCGACACCGGCTTGCGCTCCGGCCATGCCGTGAAGCTGGTGCGCGAGCAGGGCATGAAGGCGGAGTTCGTGCACGGCGGTCTCATCGCCTGGCGCGAGTCCGGCCAGATCCTGATCCCCGGGCCGCCGCGCAAGCGCTTCTGAGGCCTTCGGACCGTCGCTCGTGGATTGTGGGGATGATTTGGGTGCGTAGTCGACGCACATCATCCCCACAATCCGGCTCAGCCCCCGAACCGGGCTCGCAGCCCCTGTGAGACCTGCGGCCACTCGTCGGCCAGGATGCTGAAGACGACGGTGTCGCGCCAGCTCCCGTCCTCGCGCGGCTGCTCGCGACGCAGCACTCCCTCGCGGGTGGCGCCGAGTCTGGCGATCGCCGCCTGGCTGCGGGTGTTGAGGATGTCGGTCTGGATCTTCACCCGCCCCAGGCCACACTGCTCGAAGCAGTGGCGCAGCAGCAGCCACTTGGCCTCGGCATTGGTGCCGCTGCCCCAGAAGCGTGGGGCGTAGAGGGTCCAGCCCAGGTGGGCCTGCTCGCGCGGGAGATGGACCTCGCCCAGGGAACTGGTGCCAACCAGTTCGCCCGCCCTTCCGAGGGGGCCGTCGGCGCGCAGCCTGATCGCATAGGACATCCGCCCGGCGCCCCGGCCGTCGCGATCGGTGGGGTCGGAGAGCCACTGCCGACGCACCAGCTCCAGCGCCTCGCCGGGGTCGGTCGGGCGGTGGTGCATCACGTAGCCGTGGGCGTAGACCTCGGGATCCGTCACGATCTCGGCCAGCTCCGGCAGGTCCTGCTCGGTGAGCCGTCGCAGCTCCAGGTTCGGCCCGGTCAGGGGGCCCTCGTCGGGCAGTCGTGGCTCCATGGTCGTCAGGCTAGTCGCCGTGATGGGGGCTGAGACGGTGTGATGTGATGTGCGCCATGAGTCGCCAGGGCGAAGCCGAGGCCATCCTGTCCAGAAGGCCGGGCAGGAGGGTGACGATCGGTGATCTTGCCCGGGCCCTCGACCTGTCGCAGTCCTCGGTCTCCGCCGCGCTGAACGACATGCCCGGGGTGAGCGAGCCCACCCGCGCCCGGGTCAAGGCCCTGGCGGACGAGCTGGGCTGGCGTCCCCACGCCGGGGCACGGGCCCTGCGCACCCAGCAGCGGCGCACCATCGGGCTGGTCCTGGCACGCGACCCGGAGCAGCTGGCCAACGAGCCCTTCTACTACTACGTCATCGCAGGCATCGAGCGGGTCCTGCAGCAGGAGGACTACTCGCTCATGCTGCGGATGGTCGGCTCCAGCGCTGATGACCTGTCGATCTACCGCAAGTGGCACGAGGAGCAGGTGGTGGACGGCATCATCGTCTTCGACGTGCGCGCCGACGACGAACGGATCACGCTGCTGCACCAGCTCGCAGTGCCCCTGGTGCTGGTGGGGGAGTCCGAGCGCCATCCCGGCACCCTCCAGCTCTCCTCGGACACCACGGCCGAGGCCCGGCTGGTCATGGAGCACCTGCAGGGCCTGGGGCACCGCCACGTCGGGCACGTGACGGGGCCGGCAGCGCTGCACCACGAGCGGATGCGCAGCGAGGCCATGCGCCAGCAGGCCAACCTCCTGGGGCTGCATCTGACCAGTGTGGAGGCGGACTACACGATCAACGGTGCCCACGACCGGGCCCTCGATCTCCTCGACGGGCCAGAACGGCCCACGGCGCTGGTGGGTTCCAGCGACCTGACTGCCTTTGGCATCATGCGCGCCGCGCACCAGCTGGGCCTGCGGGTCCCCGACGACGTCGCGGTGGCGAGCTGGGACGACTCGCTGCCGGGCCAGCTCCTCACCCCAGCCATGACGGCGCTGGATCGCGATCCCCTGCGGATCGGCACCGGAGCGGCCATGATGATCGTGGACCGGTTGGAGGGGCGTGAGGTGCAGGAGCACCAGTTCGGGCCCAAGCCACGCCTCGTGGTGCGCGGTACCACCACGTCACCCGCCTCCTGAGCCCTGCGGCCGACCACTTCTCGCGCCGACGATCCTTTGGTCACGGTTTGGTAACGAGAGGTCGAAAGATCTGCCGAATCGATTCGGCAAATTGCAGCATGGGGAGACCGAATCGATTCGGCGACAGGGACGTCGCTCGCCTTCGAACGGTTTCCATTCCTTCGCTGGAGGTTCAAAGATGAACAACTTCTCTCGTCGTACCGTCCTCAAGGGCACCCTCGCCGCACTCGCCCTCGGGCCCGCCCTGGCCGCCTGTGGTGGCAAGGACTCGGATTCCACCTCGGGCTCGTCGGCCTCGGGCAGCGCCGCAGGCGGCGCCACCCTCACCTACTGGGCCTCCAACCAGGGAACCAGCCTGGACAACGACAAGGAGGTGCTGACCCCGATCCTCGCGGAGTTCACCAAGCAGACCGGCAACAAGGTCAACCTCGAGGTCATCGGCTGGGGAGACCTGCAGACCCGCATCCAGACTGCCGTCACCTCCGGCCAGGGCCCCGACGTGGTCAACATCGGCAACACCTGGGCCGTCTCGCTGCAGGCCACCGACGGCTTCCTGGAGCTCGGCGACGCCGAGATGGAGGCCATCGGCGGCAAGGACAAGTTCGTCGAGACCGCCCTGCAGACCGGTGGCGCCGAGGGCACCGCACCCACCTCGGTGCCGCTCTACGGCCTGGCCTACGGCCTGTTCTACAACAAGAAGATGTTCGCTGATGCCGGCCTCAAGCCTCCGACCACCTGGGAGGAGCTGGTCAGCTGCGCCCAGAAGCTCACCAAGGGCAACGTCTACGGCATGAGCCTTGCCGCCGGTTCCTACACCGAGAACAACCACTTCGCCTTCATCAATGCCTGCCAGAACGGTGCGGAACTCTTCGACAAGGACGGCAAGCCCACCTTCACCGGCGACGGCGTGGTGGACGGCATCCTGCGTTACCTGGACCTGATGCAGAAGGACAAGGTCGTCAACACCTCCAACGCCCAGTACGACAACGGCACCAAGTCGGTCACCGACTTCGCCAAGGGCAAGGCCGCCATGATCCTGAACCAGAACAATGCGGTGGCCACGATCCTGTCCAACGGCATGGACATCAGCAATGTGGGCGTCGTCCCCTTCCCGGCCCCCGCCTCGGCCCCTGACAAGACCGCCAGCCACGTCGCCGGTATCAACCTGTCGATCATGAAGAACACCAAGAACAAGGACGCCTCGCTGGCCTTCATGAAGTACATGACCAGCCCTGAGGTGCAGGAGAAGCTGGGCACGCCCTTCAACTCGCTGCCCGTGCTCAAGGACGGCAAGGCCACCTTCAGCACCGATCCGGAGATGCTCAAGATCTTCCCGGAGATCTACAACACCCGTAGCAAGCCGCTGCCGCTGGTCCCCTCCGAGGACCAGTTCGAGACCAATGTGGGCAAGGCGATGAACAACATGTTCGCCAAGATCGCCACCGGTGGCACCGTCACCCGCGACGAGATCAAGGCCGCCATGCAGACCGCGCAGGACGCGATCCGCTGACGACGACGGGGCGGGGCCGAACGGCCCCGCCCCGCCTCCCACCAGCCCCTCCCCACGGCCAGGAGCAGCCCACATGACCATCCACGCGGCGCCCCTCGAGGCGTCGGACAAGCCCCGCAAGCGGGAACGCCAGAAGTGGTGGTGGTTCCCCTATGCCATCGTCGCCCCGGCCGTCCTGCTGGAGCTGTTCATCCACATCATCCCCCTGCTCACCGGCATCTGGATGAGCTTCGTGAAGCTCACGAAGTTCTACATCCGCCGGTGGACCCAGGCCCCCTTCGTCGGGCTCGAGAACTTCTCGCTCTCCATCGACGTGAGCACCGCCGTCGGCAAGGGACTGCTCAACTCCTTCCTGTTGACCTGCGCCTACACCGCCATCGTGGTGACCATCTCCTGGTCGCTGGGCATGGCGGCCGCCGTGGTGCTGCAACGTCCCTTCCGCGGTCGCGGGCTGTGGCGCACCATCTTCCTGATCCCCTACGCCCTGCCGATGTATGCCGGCATCATCACCTGGAACTTCATGCTGCAGCGCGACACGGGCGCCGTGAACCACTTCCTGGTGGACCAGCTGCACCTGTTCAGCGACCGCCCCTTCTGGTTGATCGGCAACCGGGCCTTCCTCTCGCTGTGCATCGTCGCCATCTGGAAGATGTGGCCGTTCGCCTTCCTGATGCTGATGGCCGGCCTGCAGTCCATCCCCTCCGACGTCTACGAGGCCGCCTCGATCGACGGCGCCTCGCCCTGGCGCCAGTTCCGGCGCATCACCCTGCCGATGCTCTCCAGCGTCAATGTGGTGCTGGTGCTCGTGATGTTCCTGTGGGTCTTCAACGACTTCAACACGCCGTTCGTGCTCTTCGGCCAGGCCCAGCCGCCGGCCGGCGACCTGATCAGCTTCCACATCTACAACGCCTCCTTCCTCAGCTGGGACTTCGGCCTGGGCGCGGCGATGAGCGTCATGCTGCTGCTCTTCCTGCTGCTGGTGACGGCGGTCTACCTGGTCTTCACCAACAAGAGGAGGGAAAATGCGTGAGACGACGGGCGAGCGGATCTTCCGCGTCGGCATCATCACCTTCCTGACCCTGTTCATCTGCATCCCGCTCTACGTCATGGTCACCTCGGCCATGAAGCCGCTGGGCGACGTGCAGGGCAACTTCACCTGGATCCCCAGCACCATCACGGCCCAGCCCTTCTTCGACATGTGGAAGACGGTGCCACTGGCGGACTACTTCGTGAACTCGATCATCGTCGCCTCGCTGGCCACCCTGTTCAGCGTGGTGGTCGCGATCTTCGCCTCCTACGCGGTCTCCCGCTGGCGCTTCCGTGGCCGCACCGTCTTCACCACCACCGTGCTGTCCACGCAGATGTTCCCGGGCGTGCTCTTCCTGCTGCCGCTCTACATCATCTTCGTGAACATCGCCAATGCCACCGGCGTCACCCTGGTGGGCACCCGGCTCGGCCTGGTGATCACCTACCTGACCTTCTCGCTGCCCTTCAGCATCTGGATGCTGGCCGGCTACTTCGACGGCATCCCGCGTGAGCTCGACGAGGCCAGCTGGGTCGACGGCTGCACGCCGCTGCAGACGCTGTACAAGGTGGTGCTCCCTGCGGCCCGCCCGGGCGTCATCGCGGTGGCCATCTATGCCTTCATGACCGCCTGGTCCGAGGTGCTCTTCGCCTCGGTGATGACCACCGACGCCAACCGCACCCTGGCCGTCGGCCTGCGGCAGTACGCCTCGCAGACCAATGTCTACTGGAACCAGGTGATGGCGGCCTCGCTGGCCGTCAGCCTCCCGGTGGTCTGCGTCTTCATGCTGCTGCAGCGCAACTTCGTCGCCGGCCTGACCGCGGGCGCCGTCAAGTAGTCGCCCGGCCGCCGGGACCACGCTGCCGGCGGCCGGGTGGCCCACCCCTCGTCGCATCCACATCCCGTCCCGCACCACACCATCTGCCCAGGAGCCGATCGTGCTACGACCCATGCCCAAGACCACCACCCCCGACGGCGAGAACCTGTTCTGGTACGGGGCCAACTTCTGGTCCCGCTCGGGCGGGCCGCTGATGTGGCGCAACTACGACCCCGAGTTGGTGCGCCAAGAGCTGGCGGTGCTGGCGGAGCACGGGCTGAACATGACCCGCTCCTTCTTCTACTGGCCTGACTTCCAGCCGGAGCCGGATGTCATCGACGAGCAGCTGTGCGCCCACTACGCCGACTTCCTGGACGCCCATGCGGAGCACGGCATGACCACCATCCCCACCTTCATCGTGGGCCACATGTCCGGCGAGAACTGGGACCCGGCCTGGCGGCACGGGCGCGACATCTACGCCGATGTCTGGATGGTGGGCCGCGAGGTCTTCTACGTCACCGAGCTGACCCGTCGTTTCCACGACCACCCGGCCGTCTCCGGCTGGCTGATCTCCAACGAGATCCCGATCTACGGCGGCGAGGGCGACCGCGGAGTGATCGAGGCCTGGTGTCGGATCATGGTGGCCGCCGTACGTGCCGGTGGCGGCACCCAACCGGTCTCGATCGGCGACGGCGCCTGGGGACAGGAGGTGACGGGTCACGACTCCGGGTTCAGCGTGCGTGACCTGGCTGCGCTCACCGACTTCGTCGGCCCTCACGTCTACCGGATGGAGACCGACGTGGTGCGCCAGCACCTCAACGCCGCCTTCGTCTGCGAACTGGCCACCGTGGGTGGCAAGCCCGTGGTGATGGAGGAGTTCGGGCTGAGCACTGACTTCGTCTCCACCGAGAACGCCCGCCACTACTACCGCCAGCTGCTGGTCAACAGCCTGCTGGCCGGCTCGGTGGGCTGGATCGCCTGGAACAACACCGACTACGACGAGATCATCGCCCAGCGCCCCTACTCCCACCACCCCTTCGAGCTGCACTTCGGCATCACCGACAGCACCGGCAAGCCGAAGAGCGCCCTGTTGGAGCTGCAGGCCTTCCGCGGCCTGGTGGATGCCATCGACCTGCCCAACCTGTCGCGACGCGAGGCCGATGCGGCCCTGGTGGTCAGCTCCTATGTGGACTCCTCCTACTCCTTCCTCGACGATGTGCAGCCCCGGATGATCGTGGCCAATGCCCACCAGGGCTATGTCAGCGCCAAGCAGGCCGGCCTTCCGGTGGCGGTGGTGCGTGAGCGCACCGACGGCGGCATCCCGGACGACGCCCGGCTCTACCTGCTGCCCAGCCTGAAGGAGCTCACCGGCCCCACCTGGGCGCAGCTGGTGGACCTGGCCGAGGGCGGCGCGACGGTCTACGTCTCCTACTGCGCGGGGGAGTCGGACTTCCAGCGCGGCCCCTGGTGGACCTGCACCGAGCAGCTCTTCGGGGTGCGCAATGACCTGGTCTACGGAATCAACAACCGCGTCGAGGACGACGAGGTGACCATCACCTTCAGCGAGGACCTGGGCAGCATCCGTGCCGGGGAGCAGCTGGTGGTGCGCGCGGCCGGCAACGAGAACAGCCGCGCCTTCCTGCCCGTGGTCGTCACCGACGGTCGCGTGGTGGCCACCGACCAGCACGGCAATCCCGCCATCGTGGTCAAGCAGCACGGTGCCGGGCGGGTGGTGCTGTGCACCTACCCGCTGGAGCACTTCGCGGCCCGTCGCCGCGGCGCCAACCCGGAGGACAGCTGGAAGCTCTACCGGGCGCTGGCCGAGGTGGCCAGTGCCACCGCACCGGTGCAGGTGGACGACCCGCGGGTGCTGGTGGACGCGCTGGTGCACTCCGACGGGCGCGAGCTCTGGTTCCTGGTGAGCCAGCACGCCGAGCCGGTGGAGGTGGCCGTCTCCTGCGAGGAGCCGTTGACAACCCTGGACGGCGAGCCCGCCGGCCGGACCGTGCACCTGGACCCCTACGGCTATGCGGTCCTGGTGCGAGCAGAGGGAGAACAGAAGTGAAGTTCGCAGACGATTTCGTCTTCGGCACCGCCACCGCCAGCTACCAGGTGGAAGGCGCACACGACGAGGGTGGGCGCACCCCGTCCATCTGGGACACCCAGTGCCGCACGCCCGGCAAGATCAAGAACGGTGACACCGGCGACGTGGCCTGCGACCAGTACCACCGCTGGCCTGAGGACCTGGAGATCATCAAGGGCCTAGGGCTGGGTGCCTACCGCTTCTCCATCTCCTGGAGCCGGGTGCTGCCACAGGGCCTCGGCGAGCCGAACCCGGAGGGCATCGCCTACTACCGCGAGCTGTGCCGCAGCCTGAAGCAGGCCGGGATCAGCCCCGTCGTGACGCTCTACCACTGGGACCTGCCGCAGGTGCTGGAGGACCGTGGCGGCTGGACCGTGCGCGAGACCGCCTACGCCTTCGCCGACTACGCCCGGCTGATGGCCCGCGAGCTGGGCGATCTGGTGGACGTCTGGAGCACGCTGAACGAGCCCTGGTGCTCCAGCTACCTCGGCTATGCCTCGGGGGTCCACGCGCCGGGCCGTACCGAGCCACTGGCCGCGCTGCAGGCGGTGCACCACCTGAACCTGGCCCACGGCCTGGCGGCGCGGGCGCTGCGCGAGGAGCTGGGCGACGAGGTGCCGGTCTGCCTCACGCTGAACCTGCATGTCACCCATCCGCTCACCGACTCCGCCGAGGACATCGCGGCAGCCCGCAAGATCGACGTCGTGGGCAACGAGGCCTTCCTGATGCCCGTGATGGAAGGTGTGCTGAGCCCCGAACTGGTGGAGATCACCCGCGAGGTCACCGACTGGGGCTTCGTCCAGGAGGGTGACCTGGAGCTGTGCCACCAGGTGCCCGACATCCTGGGCGTCAACTACTACTCCACCTCCACCGTGAAGGCCCGCCAGGAGGGGGAGGCCTCCACCTCCGGCGGACACGGCGAGACCGGTGTCAGCCCTTGGGTGGCCTGCGATGACGTGGTCTTCCTGCCGCCCGAGGGCCCGCTCACCGCGATGGGCTGGAACCAGGAGCCAGACGCCCTGCGTCGCCTGCTGGTGCAGGTCTCCCGGCGGTACCCGGGCCAGGAGCTGATGGTCACCGAGAACGGTGCCGCCTTCTCCGACGAGGTCTCGTCCGACGGCCAGGTGCACGACCCGGACCGGGTGGCCTACCTGCGACAGCACCTCACCGCGGTGGCGCAGGCCGTCGAGGAGGGGGCGCAGGTCACCGGCTACTTCCTGTGGTCGCTGCTGGACAACTTCGAGTGGTCCTGGGGCTACCAGAAGCGCTTCGGGATGGTCCGGGTGGACTACGAGACGCTGGAGCGCACCCCCAAGGACTCCGCGAAGTGGTACGCGGACCTGGCCCGCAGCCGCGACCTGGACACCGTTGGTGAGGATTGGGTGGCCGGAGCCTGAACCGGTAGAGTTGGTGCTTGGCTGTCTGCCTCCGATGGTGGGCGGCCAGGCATTCGCCCTCCTGCCATGGGAACGACCCATGGCCGTTGAGACCAGAGGAGGTGGGTAAAACATGCGCAAGTACGAGATCGTGGTCATCATCGACCCCGACGTCGACGAGCGTCAGGTCACTCCCATGATGGAGAAGCACCTGAAGAACATCACCGATGCAGGTGGCAGCGTCGACAATGTCGACGTGTGGGGCAAGCGTCGCCTCGCCTACGAGATCCGCAAGAAGCCGGAAGGCATCTACGTCGTCCTGAACGTGACCGCAGAGCCGGCCGCCGTGCAGGAGATGGATCGTCTGATGACCATCGACGAGCAGATCATGCGTACCAAGGTGATGCGTCCTGACGCCCACTGAGCTCCTCGCTCGGTGAGGTCAGGGGCAACACCCGGACAACACTTTCTGCATCCCACGGACCGCACCCGCATGGAAAACTGTCAGTACCCACTGGCAGCTTGAGGCGGGTCAGTCCACACGTCCGATCCAACGGAGACCACCATGGCAGGCGAAACGCCCATCACTCTCGTCGGCAACCTCACGGCCGACCCCGAACTGCGCTTCACTCCCTCGGGAGCAGCCGTCGCGAACTTCACCGTCGCGTCGACGCCGCGCCAGTTCGACCGTCAGTCCAACGAGTGGCGCGACGGCGAGGCCATGTTCCTCAACTGTTCGGTGTGGCGCCAGGCCGCCGAGAACGTGACCGAGTCCCTCACCAAGGGAATGCGCGTCATCGTCCAGGGCCGCCTCAAGAGCCGCAGCTACGAGACCCGCGAGGGTGAGAAGCGCACCGTCTTCGAGGTCGAGGTCGACGAGGTCGGTCCCTCCCTGCGGTACGCCACCGCGAAGGTCACCCGTACTCAGGGTGGCGGTTCCGGCGGCGGCAACTGGCAGGGTGGCAACCAGGGTGGCGGCGGCTACTCCGGCGGCAACGCCGGGGGCGGCAACAGCGGTTACAACGGCGGCGGCAACGCCGGCGGTGGTGGCGGCTGGAACTCCGCGCCCCAAGGCCAGGGTGGGGACAACCGTGGCGGCGGCGTCGATCCCTGGGCGCAGGCCCAGAGCGACGAGCCTCCCTTCTGATCCAGCGTCCGGGCCGTCAGTCCTGACGGTCCGGCGGATCCGAGACCCATCCAGTACTTTCACCATTCCCCTTCGGGAAGGCACATTCCGGCGTCACGCCGGGCTCGCGGGCCCATTACCCGCAGACAAGGAGCACCACAATGGCCGGTCCACAGCGCAAGCCTGTGAACAAGAAGAAGATCGTTCCGATGAAGTCGGTTCGCATCGACAACGTCGACTACAAGGACGCCGCTACCCTGCGGAAGTTCATCTCCGAGCGTGGAAAGATCCGTGCCCGCCGCGTCACTGGCCTCTCGGTCCAGGACCAGCGCAAGGTTGCGATCGCCATCAAGAACGCTCGCGAGCTCGCCCTGCTGCCCTACGCGTCCACCGCGCGCTGAGATAGGAGTCTGACATGAAGCTCATTCTCACCGCACCCGTCGAGAAGCTCGGCATCGCCGGCGACGTCGTCGAGGTCAAGGACGGCTACGGCCGCAACTTCCTGCTGCCCAACGGCAAGGCGATCCGCTGGACCCGTGGTACCGAGAAGCAGATCGAGGGCATCAAGCGCGCTCGTGACGCGAAGGAGATCCGCGGTCTGGACCACGCGAACGAGGTTCGCGGCCAGATCGAGGAGCTGTCGGTCGAGCTGCCGGTTCGCGCCGGCGCCGAGGGCAAGCTGTTCGGCGCGGTCACCGCTGCCGACATCGCGCAGGCCATCAAGAAGGCCGGCGGCCCCGCCATCGACAAGCGCACCGTGCAGATCGCCAAGCCGATCAAGACCGTCGGTTCGCACACCGTCGGCATCAAGCTGCACGACGCCGTGACCGCCCACGTCTCCGTGGCCGTCATCGCCGCTGCCGCCAAGTGATCTTCGCCCCTCGGGGCTGAGGTTTCTCAGCAGGGCCCGGACCATCTGGTCCGGGCCCTGCTGCATGCCCAGACCTGTCCGTTTGGACAGCCGACCGGGACCCTGCGCCCTGTCAGCATGGACGGATGCAACAGCTCCAGCAGGCCCCGGATCAGGACGAGACGCCCGGGCCCGTGGAGATGACGACCTCGGTCCTGTGGCTGGCCGGGGTCCTGGTCGCCGTCCTGCTGCCTGTCTGGATCTCGCTGGCGGTGGTGGCCTGGGTGTCCCGGTTCAGCTTCGTGGAGCTGTCGCCCACCATGTGGCTGCTGTGGGTGCTGGGCTGGGTCCCGCTGGCCTTCGCCGACGTCGTGGGGACCATGGTGGCCGCCCCGCTGGCGGCCCTGGCGGGTGGACACCGCTGGGTCCTGCTGGGCACCCGTGCGGCCGTGTCGAACCTGCTGCAGCTCGGCTGGTGGTCGCTGGTCGTCGACCAGGCCTGGGGTGCTGTGCTCGCCTGGGGCCTGTGCAGCCTGCTGTCCACCGCCCTGGACAGCCTGCTGCCCGAGCGCCTGGACCCCGCTGCCTGACTGCGGCGTCGGCTCAGCCGACCGGCTCGTAGGTGCGCAGTCGCAGTGAGTTGGAGACCACCAGCACGGAGCTGAGCGCCATGGCTGCGGCTGCGATCAGCGGGTTCAGCAGGCCGGCAGCCGCCACCGGGATGGCGGCGATGTTGTAGCCGAAGGCCCAGACCAGGTTCATCTTGATGGTGCGGATGGTGCGTCGCGAGAGCGCCACGGCGTCCACCACACAGCGCAGATCGTCGCGCACCACGATGATGTCGGCGCTCTTCATGGCGATGTCGGTGCCCTGCCCCAGGGCGATGCCCAGGTTGGCGGTGGCCAGCGCGGCGGAGTCGTTGATCCCGTCGCCCACCATGGCCACGGTGCGGCCTTCGTCGCGCAGCTGCTGCACGGCCGCGGACTTCTCGTCGGGCAGCACCCGGGCCCGCACCTGCTCAATGCCCAGCTGCCCGGCCACGGCCCGTGCCACGCGCTCGGAGTCGCCGGTGAGCAGCACCGTGGACAGTCCCATGGCGTGGAAGTGCTCGACGGCGGCCCGCGCGCTGGGCTTGATCTGGTCGGCGAGTGTGATGACGCCCACCAGGCGCCCGCTGCGTCGCACCGCCACCGCGACCGCTCCGCTGTCCTCCGCGCCCTCGATCGCGGCCACCGCCCAGGCCTCGTCGTCTGGGGTGTCGGAGCCGGTCGTCGCCCTGCTGAGGGCGTCGATCCGGCCCACGACGCACTCCTCGCCGTCCACCAGGGCGCGGGCGCCCCAGCCGGGCAGGGCGCGGAAGTCGGTGACCACGGGTGCGGGCTGGTCGGCGACGGTGGGCAGGTCGGCCGCGAGCTGCACGATCGCCGAGGCGATCGGGTGCTCCGAGGAGCGCTCCACGGTCGCCGCGGGCAGCAGCACGTCGCGCGGGGCGAGGCCCTCGGCGGTGATCACGTCGGTCACCGCCATCCGCCCGGTGGTGAGCGTGCCGGTCTTGTCCAGCACCACGGTGTCGATCCGCCCGGAGGTCTCCAGCGCGTCCTGGCCCTTGACCAGCACGCCCAGCTGCCCGGCCCGTCCCACGCCCACCATCAGGGCCGTGGGGGTGGCGAGGCCGAGCGCGCAGGGGCAGGCGATGATCAGCACCGCCACGCCCACCGCCAGCGCGCGAGAGGGCGAGCCGGTGGCCAGCCACCAGCCGAGCCCCACCAGCAGGGCCAGCACGATGGCGGTGGGGACGAAGTACTGGGTGACCCGGTCGGCCAGCTTCTGCACGCGAGACTTGCGCCGCTGCGCCTCGTCGGCGATGGCGGCCATCTGGGCCAGCCGGGTACGGGCCCCGACGGCCTCGGCCTGCACCACCAGCCGGCCGGTGAGGTTCGTGGTGCCGCCCAGGACCGTCTCGCCGGGGCCCACCTCGGCGGGCACGGACTCGCCGGTCATGGCGGAGGTGTCGACGCTGGAGCTGCCCTCGGTGATCTTCCCGTCGGCGACGAAGCGCTCGCCGGGCAGCACCAGGTAGCTCTCGCCGACGCGCAGCTGCTCGGACGCGATGGTCTCGGTGCTTCCGTCGGGCAGCACGCGACGCACCTGCTTCACGGCCAGGTTGCCCAGGGCGTGCAGCACCTCACCGGCCCTTCGTCGGGCCCGTGACTCGAAGTAGCGCCCAGCCAGCTGGAAGGTGACCATGCCGGCCGCCACGTCCAGGTAGATGGCGTCCGCACCCGCCGGGGTCCGGCCAAAACCCAGCCAGTAGCCCGCGTCGCGGTCGGGAAAGACCAGCGTCCACAGCGCCCAGGCGAAGCTGACCGTGGCACCCAGCGAGATCAGGGTGTCCATGCTCAGCGAGCGGTGGCGCAGGCCACGCAGGGTGGCGCGGTGGAAGGGCCAGGCGCACCAGCTGACGATCGGCAGTGCCAACAGCACGCAGACCAGCTGCCAGCCGGGGAAGCGCAGGCTCTCCACCAGCGCCAGCTGCAGGGTCAGGCTGCCCAGCGGGACGGTCAGCAGGGAGGAGACCGCCAGGCGTCGCCGCAGGGAACTGGTGCGCTCCTCGGCGGCCCGCTGGGTCCAGGTGTCGTCCTCGTCGTCGTGCACCACCGCGCCGTAGCCGGCCTTCTCGACGGTCTCGATGGCCAGTTCTGCGTCCTGCGGGCCGAGGCCCTGCACCAGCGCGCGCTCGGTGGCCAGGTTGACCATGGCCGTGACGCCGTCGAGCTTGTTGAGCTTGCGCTCGATCCGGTTGGCGCAGGCGGCGCAGGTCATGCCGGAGATGTCGAGCTCGAGCTGGGGCTGGGCGGACTCCACCGGGCTCTCGGTGCGGCCACGTGCCGGTGCGCTCACGTCTCCCCTTCGGTGCAGTGGATGTGCAGCACCCAGACTAGTTCGTCGCCTGCGCGGACCGGCCGCCGCACCGGCCCGGGTCAGGCGGTACGGCGGCCGGTGGGAGGCGCTAGTGCTCGTTGGTGCGGTGACCTGCCCGGTCACCGAGGGTGGTGAGCCGGTCCACCAGGGAGGAGCCGAGCCGTGCGCGCGCCGTGCGGCCCTCCTCGGTCTGCGGCGAGTCACCGGTGGGCAGCAGGCGGCTGGCCAGGCCCATGGCCCGCACGGTCAGCCCGGGGGCCAGGCCGTGCACCCGGGTGGCCACCTGGCTGAGCGGTGAGATGTGTGCCACCGGCCGGCCCGCCAGCACGGCGGAGACCATCTGCGAGGCCGCGCGCTCGGCGTCCATCGACAGCAGCGGCAGTGAGGCCGCCGGACCGAACCAGGCGTACTGCCGCGCCGCGTCACCGAAGAAGCTCGCCCGGGTGTGGGAACCGGTGCGCATCAGGCCCGGCACGATGGTGGTGGCCGTCACCCCGGTGCCGGCCAGCTCGGCCGCCAGCCCCTCGGTGAGCCCGACGGCGCCGAATTTGGCCACCGAGTAGGGCAGCAGCCGTGGCGGCGAGACGCGGCCGCCGATCGAGGTGACGACCGCGAAGCGGCCGTGGCCCCGGCCGGTCATCCGGGGAAGCACCTCCAGGGCCAGGTTCACCGGGCCCCAGAGCATCACGTCGACGGCCTGCTCGAAGTGCTCGCGGCGGGTCGCCTGCCAGGGCCCCACCTGGATGATGCCGGCCACGTGGATGGCCACCTCGACAGGGCCCAGCTCGGCCTCGGTGCTGTCCACGAAGGCCCGCAGCGCCGCCTCGTCGGAGACGTCGCAGGCACGCGTCAGCACGGTGGTCTCGGGCACCTCGCGCCGGATCTGTTCGGCCGCGCGGGCCAGCGCCTGTTCGTCGCGGGCGCAGATGGCCACGTCATGGCCCCGACGCCCCAGCTCGAGCGCCAGGAGCAGGCCGAGACCCCGTGAGGCGCCCGCCACCAGCGCCACCGGACGGGTGGACATCAGGCCTCCACCACGCCGTGGTCGCCGCCCTGCGGGCGGCTGCCGCCCAGCATGCTCTTCGCCACGCCCAGCAGGAAGCGCGGCGAGCTGGGGGTCTCCCAGTAGGCGATGGTGGTGGGCGCGACGCGCAGCAGCGCCACGGCGGGATCGGTGGGCTCACGGTCGAGCATGGCCTCGGCGAAGGAGTTCCACAGCTCCTCGATCCGGGCCTGGTCGCGCACCACCGTCGCGGTGCCGCTCACCGAGAGGTAGTCGTCACCGGCGAAGGCGAGGTTGACGTGCGCCTCCTCCGTCACCTGCAGGGCCTTGTCGGAGCCGGCGTTCACGAAGAACCACAGGCTGTTGTCGCTGCGGTCCACGTGCTGCAGGCCCATCGGTCGTGAGACCAGCTCGTCCTCGTCGTGGGTGGTCAGCATCGCCACGCGCTCGGCCTGCAGCATGTCGAGGACGTCGTCGATGGTCTTGTCACTCATGGTCGGGCTCCTGGATCGGGGTTCGTGGTCCTCCAGCCTGCCGTCCCCGTCCCTGCCTGCCCAGACCCGCAGGGGTAGGTTGCCCGATCAGCGACGTCCCTCGGCCTGGCGGTCCCGCTCGGCCAGCTGGGCCAGCATCTGGTTGTAGGCGTCGTAGCTCTCGTCGGTGCCGGCATCCATGTGCCGGTCGATGCGCGAGCTCTCCTTCCTGTCCTGCTTGGACCACTGGTAGAAGAGCGCCAGCAGGGCGATCACCAGCGGGAACTCGCCGCCGGCCCAGGCGATCGTGCCGCCCACCCACTGGTCGTGCATCAGCCCGCGGGCGGCCATCCAGGGATGGCCCAGCGTGGTCAGGAAGCTCTCCGCGTAGACGGTGGTCTTGGCCATCAGGATCACGCCGAAGAAGGCGTGGAAGGGCATGGCGCCGATGATCAGGCCCAGCTTGCCGATGTGGGGCAGCGGGTGCGGCGGCTGGTCGATGCCGATGATCAGGCCGTAGAAGATGTAGCCGCTGATCAGGAAGTGCAGGTAGAAGAACTGGTGGAGCCAGTGCATCTGCAGGCTGGAGGTGAACAGCCCGGTCAGGTAGTAGACGTAGTAGGTGCCGGTCATGAAGACCAGCGCGATGATCGGGTTGTAGAGGAAGCCCAGGTAGCGCGAGTGCATGGTGGCCACCACCCATTCGCGCAGCCCGGCGGCGCTGCCGCGTCCGCGGGCCGGGGTGGCGCGCAGCACCAGCGTGATGAAGCCACCCAGCGCCAGCACCATGGCGCACAGCATGTTCACGCCCAGGTTCACGAACATGTGGACGCTGAAGACGGCCGGGGCGTAGCGGCCCAGGCCGGAGCTGGTGAGCACGATCAGCAGCAACCAGGCCACCACCCAGGCGAAGGTCCGGCCGGCGGGCCAGCGGTCGCCGCGACGGTGCAGCACGTGCACGAACCACAGGTAGGCGCCGATCGCCACCAGAGCCAGGCAGAAGAAGAACAGGTTGATGCGCACCTTGGTGACCAGGTTGACCAGGGTGGGCCACTCGGCCACCGAGTAGCCGAAGGCCTGCACGTCGGTGGCCACCTGCTCACCGGCGGCGTGGGGGACGACGTGCTGCGTGGCGACCGCGGCCACCTGTCCCACCAGGGCGAGCAGGGCGCCGGGGATGCGGGCGGTGCGATGGGGCAGCCAGGCCAGCGCTCCCAGCGCCACGGCGCACAGCAGCCGCACCAGGTGCCAGCTGGCCGAGGTCTCCCAGCTTCCGGACCACTGGCCCCAGAGGGTGGCGAGCTCGCAGATGGCCACCACGACGGCACCCACCGTGCTCACGAAACGCAGCCGGGAGGAGGCCAAGGCATCCAGCGGGCGGGTGGCCGAGAGCAACCAGCAGCCGCCGACCACGCTGAAGGCCACGACGGCCACCATGGAGGCATCGGTGGTCACGTCCTGGTTGCGGGGCACCAGTTCCTCGCGGGCGGCGACGGGGGCCACCAGGGCGAGCGCGGTGAGCGCGAGGGTGTAGATCACGGTCTCCCAGCGACGCATGAAGGAGAGCGCGAAGGCCAGGACGCTGGCGACGGTGGCCACCCACCACGCCGTCGGCTGGTCGCCGGTGAGAGCCATCACGGCGGACAGGGCGGCGCCCAGCAGCGAGGCCCAGCGGCCCACCTGCACCAGCGGCTCGCGGCCGGACAGGCTCATCCGGTGCTCACCGGTGCGCGGGTGGATGAAGCCGGTCAGCATCCAGGCCCCCGCGGCCAGCATGGCCACCAGCCAGGCCAGCAGGTTGACGGCGAACGGGATGGTGAGCTGCACGGGTGCGTCCTTCGCTAGGGGCCCCGACCGGGGAACAGCGGGGACGCGTCCACGATATTGCGTCGCGACGGCCAGGCGAAGCCGGGGCTCAGGCCCGGTGGCGCAGGTGGTCCAGCACCACCCGGGGTGCGGGCACCTGCCGCTCGACGGCCGAGGCGATGCTGTGGCGGGGAACCTGCAGGTGCTGGGGCTCGGGTGCCGACAGGCTGGGCGCGGTGCCGGGCAGCAGCAGGAGGGTGGTGGCCAGGCTGGCGGCCAGCGCGAAACGTCGCACCGTCGCGTCGGCGGCCTCGTCGTGTCCGGTCATGGCTGTCACCCCTCCCCGTCCTTTCTACGACATGACAGGGCGCCGGCGCTGCGGCCGAACGGACAGGACTTCCGTGCCCGGACGGGGTGAACCTCCACCTCAGCTCGATGGTTTTCCACAAGGTTGTCCACTGCTGGGGATAATTACACTGGTGGAGTTACACACATGTGAGCAACCCTGTGGAAAACACCACCTGCAGGCGGGAATTCCTGTGGACAACCAGCTGTGTATCGCGATCCGGTGGGTCGCCACGCTGTCAACTCTCAAGCAGGGGTCGACGGCTGTCAGCCCCCGTCGGCAGGACCGCGACCGTCAGGGCTGCGCTGGGGCGCCCGTCTCGTCGGGCCGCTGGTCGACGGCCCCGGCATAGGCCTGCTGCAGCCCCGCCCACGACTCCCACCGGTCGAACCAGTCATCCTGTTCCAGCCCGGCGGCGAGCTGCTCCAGGTGGACCTGCCAACCGGCTGCATGCCCGGTGTCCTGTGCGTGCTGGAGGTCGCGGTGGACCAGGTGCAGCTCGGTGCCACCCTCGACGGGGGAGAGTTCGACGTGCACCACCGAGACGGGGTCGCCGGGGGCCTGCCAGGTCAACTCGAGCTCTTCCGTCGGCCGGCAGCGGCGGATCCGGCCGTCGACCACCGCCGAAGGGTCCTGGTCGTCGAAGGTGATGCGACAGCTGCCGCCCTCCCGCAGGTCCCCGGTCAGACGGCCGAGCCAGCGGGCGGCCCGGTCGGGGCTGACCAGGGCATCCCAGGCGTCCTCGGGGTCGGTGCGGAGCAGGCGGCGCAGCTCGACGACGGAACCGTCGGGTGTGCGGTGGATGGCGGCCAGCAGGGAGGTCATGGTCAGGCTCCTTCGCGATGGATCGGACGGGTGGGTGGTGCGGCTCGTGATGCCGTGCGGCGCCGGTCCCGGCGCCCCCGGATGATCTCGGTCTCCAGGGCGTCCAGCCGCTGGCTCCAGAAGGCCCGGTAGGGCTCCAGCCAGCCGTCGAGCTCGGCCAGCGCCTCCGGTCTGATGTGGTACCAGCGTTCTCGGCCCCGCACCTCGACGTGCAGCAGGCCTGCGGCGGCCATCAGGCGCAGGTGCTTCGAAACCGCTTCGCGGCTGCTCCCCAGGCCGGTGCCCACATCGCCGGCGCGCGCCGGGGCTTCCCGCAACTCGTCGAGCAGGGCTCGGCGGGCCGGGTGGGCCAGGGCGGAGAAGACGTCATCCATGCAGAAATGGAACCACAAGGTTCCATATCTCACAATGGTCGTGCCGACGTCGGCGGCGCTCGCCTCTCGGGCCGGCCCTGATGGCAAGGGGGTGGCGGACTTGCGCCTCGGTCGTGAGGGATCTACGCGGCCGAGACCCTGTGCCACGCAGGTCTCTGCATCACTGATTTGAACCTTCCAAGAGCGGTCAGTCCACTGCTGTGCGCTCCATCGCCCCTAGTGGTAGCGATGTTTGGTGTGTCGCGCGAGTTGTCTGTGACGAAGTTCACGTTGTCCCATGTTCACGTGACAAGACGGGCTGGCAGTTGTCCCCCCAATGGGGGACAACCGGACCTCCATCCGGCACTTCTGTCCCCTGGATCGGGGACATTGGCGTGTCGTAACCTGAACAGAAGCTGGGTCCCGTCCCGCTGGCTTGTTCAACATTAAGTTGTCTCGCAGGGCGTCACCCGGGAGACTGGATCCATCGCACGACGCCGCATCGGGGGATCGGCGCCTGGCGACAGGCTGCTCGAGCAGCAGCCGCTGGCCCAGCACGGTTCGGGGGAACCGGCACGGGCCGGGGCAGATCGGGGGATCTGGCCCAGCCGAATGATTCGGGGGAATCATCAGGCGAGAACATGCACGACCGCCCTGTTCGCGGACCTCTGGTCCGACGGGCCGGTGGTGAACAAGGGCCCGGAGGCACACCGCCTCCGGGCCCGTTCTCGTGCCGGTGCAGGAGGTGTGGGCATCCTGCGGTGGCTCAGAGGCCCACTGCCCGGGAGGCCCGGCCACGACGCCCCACCAGCGCCAGCACGTCCTCGCTGTCCGGCAGCGGCAGCGCTCCCCAGCCCGTCGGCGCCCGCCAGCCCTCCAGGCCCTCACCCAGCGGCCAGCCGACCGGCCGCACCAGCTCGTCGATCGCCCGTTGCGCCAGGGTCCACACGGCGTCGACCTCGGGCGGGCTCATCTCGCCCAGCTCCACGGCCGCCTCGAGCTCGTCGAAGTCCTTGAGCCAGACCCGGGCCGGCCGCCCCCGTGCGTCGGCGTCCACCCACAGGTCGAGCAGCAGGTCCCGTGTGATCGTGCGCACCCCCCGGCCCACCCGCTCACGACGGTGCGGCAGCTCCAGGTTGACGTACCAGCCGTTGAAACGCCCGTCGCGACGCCAGAACCACCAGACCGACCACGGCTGACCCGGACGGGTGGCCCGCAGGATGCCGTCCCCGCGCCAGTGGCCGCGCAGCCACCGGAAGTCACCGCTGAAGCGTTCGTGCGCGGGCATCTGGCGGGCGTGGCGGCCGTCGAGCCGCTCGCGCACGGTGGTCTCGGAACCCGACGAGAGCCAGGCCACCAGGCCCTGCTCGTCGTCCAGCACGACGCGGGTGGTCACCATGGACTCGCCCAGGCACCACAGCAGCTCGTCGCCGGCGCGTAACCGCGGCTGCCAGCTGGAGGCCTGGTCGCCGAAGACCTCCAGACCTCGCGGCGTGCGTCCCTGCAGCAGGTCCAGGCCGGACAGCTCGTGGGGGCGGCCCAGCAGACGCATGCTGCCGCCGGAGGCGGAGATGCGGGTCTGCGGGGTGGCGTTCACGCCCTCAAACCTATGTCACGGCCGAAGACGCCTCGTCCTGGCGCGGATCGGGCCTCAGCCGCGCCGGGCCACCACGGTGAAGGTGCAGGGGATGATGTCGGCCAGCTCAGCGGGCCAGCGGTAGCCCTCGGGGGATTCCACCATGCGCTCCGAGAAGCGCCAGTCCAGGGTCCGACCCTCGTCGAGGCGCTCGATCTGCAGCCCGGCCCGCAGCAGGGCTCCCACGACCTCCGACATCGGGTGGGGCCACTCGTAGCTGCGCGGCTCGGCCACCGTGCCGTCCCCGATGTAGGTGCCCTCGTCGTCCCAGGCCTGCGCCTGGCCGGTGCCGAAGTAGGCGTGGCGCAGCACCGGCTCGGCGGCCTGCTCGTCGAGCGCGTACATCATGGGGTGCCCGTCGCGCAGGTGGAAGATCCCACCGGGCCGCAGCAGTGCGGCCACCTGGGTGGCCCATCGGTCCAGGTCCTGCAACCAGCAGAGCACGCCGACGGAGGTGTAGACCACGTCGAACTGGTCCCCGAGGGCGGCCGCCGCGTCCATCACGTCGGACTCCACGAAACGGATCTGCTCGCCGGCCTCGCCGGCCAGGCGTCGTGCCACCTCCAGCGAGGCGGGGGAGAGGTCAAGCCCGGTCACCCGGGCGCCGCTGCGGGCCAGCGAGAGGGTGTCGGTGCCGATGTGGCACTGCAGGTGCGCCACGTCCTTGCCGGCCAGCGAGGAGCCCAGGTGCTGCTCGATCACCGGCAGGTCGGTGAGCACGACCGCCGAACGCAGCGTCCGGTCCTCCACGAAGCGGTGCGCCTGGTAGGCCTGCTCGTGCAAGGGGGCGCGGGAGTCCCAGTTGCGACGATTCGCCTCGCGCGCCTCGTCCCAGCTGATCGCGACCCGCTGCCCGCTCGCTGTGTCCATGCCCGCGAGGCTACTGCCGGCCTCGGCCGGGTGCACCTGAATTCTGGCCGGTGTCCTCTGGTCGATGTCCTCTGGAGCCAGCGCTGGAGCAACTGCTCACAGCCCCAGGTACGGCCCCGCCTCGGCGATGCTCGCGACCACCGGGACGCCCGGGAAGGCCTCGGCGGTGACCATGCCGGTGGTGACGGCGACGAAGTCCAGCCCCGCGCCGGCGGCGGCCTGGGCGTCCATCACCGCGTCGCCGACATAGCTCACCCGCTCGATCCCCAGGCACCGCAGGGTGTCCAGGGCCGCGGTGAAGACGGCCGGGTCGGGCTTGTGCACCGGGCTGCGGTCGGCGCCCTGCACCGTGAAGAGCCGGTCGACGGGGAAGCCGCAGCGTCGCAGGTCGTCGGCGGCCGGCTGGCTCAGCGTCGAGGTCACCACGCCCACCGGGATCCCGGCGTCCAGCAGGTCGGTGACCAGCTCGACGGCGCCGGGGCGGGTGGTCTTGGGGTAGAGGTGGGCCGAGGCGTGGTTGGTGGCCACCATCTCCTCGGTGCTGGCGGCGTCGCGGTAGAGGTGCCCCAGCATCATGCCGAAGGGCTCTCCCCAGTGGCGGGCCAGGGTCTCGTCGTCCAGGTCGATGCCGTAGTGCTCGCGGGCGACGAAGCGGTGGTGCTCCCACTTCACCTCGCGGGTGGCCACCAGGGTGTCGTCCAGGTCGAAGAGCACGGCGCGGTCCTGGGCGAAGAAGCCCTTGGCCAGCAGGTCGTCGACCACGGCACCGATGGTGGGCGTCATCCGGTCACGGTCCTCGGGGGCGAGCCAGGCCAGCTCATCCACCTCGGCACTGGCCACGGGCTCGCCCGCGACGTCGGCGGTCATCGCCGTGGTGCGCACCACCGTGCCGGCGGCCTGGGCATCGGCCTCGTGGGTGAACACGCCCCAGGGGCGCACCGTGGCCGGGTCCACCTGCACGCCCAGCTCCTCGGCCAGCTCACGGGTCAGCGCCGCGAGATCGTCCTCGCCCGGCTCGCGCTTGCCCCCGGGCAGGTAGCACCGCTCCCGACCGGCGGAGCGGGTGGTGAGCAGCCGGCCGTCACGGACGTGCACCAGCGCCACCTTGTCGATGATGGTCATGCCCGAAGGCTAGTGGCAGGCAGGACGGGGCGACGGCAGGCCGCCGTGGGCAGCCTGCCGTCGCCTCGCGCCTCAGGCGCTGTGGCCCGGGTGATGCCGCCTCAGGCGATCCGGACCCGCACCCCGCTCTCGGGACGGGTGGGCATGGTGGTCCAGCTGAACTCCAGCCCGCCCTGCTCCAGCTCCACCCCGGGCCGCGAGAGCGCCGAGACGGTGGCCGACAGGCAGGTGACGGCGATCTTCTCCCCGGGGCAGCGGTGGCCGGTGTGCACCGACGATCCGCCCTGGGGGATGAAGGCGGCCACCTGCTCGCCGTCCACGCCCAGGAAGCGGTCGGGGTTGAAGCGGCGCGCCTCGTCCCACTCGCTCGGGTCGGTATTGGTGCCCAGCACGTCCAGCAGCACCCGCTGGCCGGCGCGCACCTGCTGGCCCTGGTAGGTGAAGTCCTTGCGGGCGAAGGCGGGCAGCATCGGCACGAAGGGGAAGACCCGGCGCACCTCCTGGGCGAAGGCGATGGCGAAGGGGCCGTCCAGCAGACCCTCGCGCTCGGCCACCTCGTCGGCGATCCGCTGCCGGTACTCGGGATGCACCACCAGGGCCCGGGCCGCGAAGGCGGCGAAGCGGGCGACGGCGATGGTGGGCCGGGTGGAGTTCTGCAGCTCGACGCCGGCCGTCTTGGCGTCCAGCTGGCGCCCCTCGTGGTCGGTGAAGGCGGCCCAGCGGGCCAGGGCGGTCTCCGGGGCGGGGGTGATCTCGCCGCTGCGCGTGCGCTCCACCAGGCTCTGGTACCACTCGTCACAGCGACGACGGTTGAGCCAGGCCTTCGCATGGGCGGGGCTCAGCTTGCCGAAGCCGTCGACGATCTCGCCCAGGCGGATCGCCCAGGGGTCGAGCTCGGCGTCGTCGCCCGGCACACCGGCCCAGCGCAGCGCGGCGCGGCCGTAGGCGAGCACGGTGGCGTCGTAGACATTCGAGGGCTTGGCGGCGAGCTCGATCATCATCTTCTCGACCTCGGCCGCCAGGATCGGCTTGAAGCGCTCCACCTGGGCGTCGTCGTAGGCGATGGCGATGAACTGCGCCTTGCGGGCGCGGTGCGCCTCGTCATCCAGGGTGTGCACGGCCCCCTCGCCGAAGAGCGGGCCCTGCACCGCCACCGGCATGGCTCCGTGGCGCTTCATCAGATCGTCGTCGTAGAAGAGCTCGACGCCTGCGGCGCCGCGCACCAGCAGCGCCGGACGGCCGAGCAGACGCAGCGCGAGCGGCCGGGGGTCACCGGCGTCGCGGCCCTGTGCGCGGCGGGCGCGCTCCTGGAAGAGGTAGCCGTCGCGCAGGAAGCTCAACGACTGGTCGCCCCAGCGGGCGACCGTGGTGCTCAGGCTCATGATGGGTTCTCCTCGTTGTGGTCTGGCGTCCCCTCGAACCTAGCCGTACCGACCAGCCGGAAAACTACCCATGGTGGTAGCAGTCCCCTCCCGCGGTCGGATGTGGTGTGCCACCGGGTGCCGCAAGGATCGAGGCATGGATCAACAAGGGATGGCCGCCGCCTGCCTGGTGGCCCTGGCACTGGCGGTGCTCTCCCTGCTCGGCATCCGGCAGGCGGGGACGGCCCACGGCCAGACCGACCTGGTGGGCTGGCTCTGGCTGGCGCGGCTGACCAATTCGGGGACGGCCTGGGCCTCGCTGCTGGTGCTGACCGGCTTCCTGGTGCGCTCGCCGCGGGCCGCGATGCTGGCAGCCCCTGTCACCATGTACCTCTCGCTGTGCTCGCACTACGCGCTCGGGATCTGGCTCGGACCCTATGACGGCACCATCTGGGGGCAGAACCTGTCCTGGTTCGGCCTGGCACTGGTGCTGGGCATCCCCTTGGGCTGGGTGGGCGCCATGGCCCGCAGGGGTCACCGCGCTGCCCGGCTGGTGGTACCCGCCGGTGCGGTGGCGGAACCGTTGCTGCTGGGGATGCTCTTCCCGCCCGCCCACCTCGGCCCTGCCGACGCCCTGGGCACGGCCCTGGCCGGCGGGACACTGCTGCTGCTCGGTCTGCTGGGCGGTTCGCGGGTGCTGGTCCGTGAGCCGCGGGCCGTCACCCCGGATGCCTTCGGAGCGCCCCGGTCACCGTCCTGAGCCCTGGAGGAGGTCGCACGCCCACCGCGAAATCCGCACGCCAGGGGGTGTTCCGGCGCGACGGCGCTGGCTAGCCTGCCCGGGTGACCACCACCCAGATCATCCTTGTCCGCCACGGCCAGTCCGAGGGCAATGTGGCCGCCGAACGGGCCATCGAGACCCATGCCGACCACATCGAGGTGCCCGCCCGCGATGCCGACGTGGTGCTCTCCGAGCTCGGCCTGCAGCAGGCCGAGGCGGTGGGCCGCTGGCTGTCCGGCCTGAGCGAACAGGAGCGTCCCGAACTGCTGTGGTCGAGCCCCTTCCGTCGGGCCCGGCAGACCGCGGAGACCGCTCTGGAGGTGGCTGACTTCCAGATGGACATGCGCATCGACGAGCGGCTGCGCGACCGTGACATGGGCATCACGGACATGCTCACCGGCGACGGCATCCGCAAGAAGTACCCCGAGGAGGCCGAGCGGCGCGAGTGGATCGGCAAGTTCTACTACCGCCCGCCGGGCGGCGAGTCCTGGGCCGACGTCGCCTTCCGGGTGCGCGCGGTGCTCAGCGACATCGCCACCCAGGCCGAGGGCAAGTGCGTCCTGGTGACCGCGCACGACGTGGTGAACCTGCTCTTCTGCTACGTCGCGGAGGGGATGGACGAGGCGGGTGTGCTGGAGCGCTCCCGAACCAACGGGCTGAAGAATGCCGCGATCTGTCGGCTGCGTCGCGACCAGGACTCGGCCACCGGCTGGGTGGTCACCGACTACAACATCGACTCCCACCTCACCGAGCAGGGCGTGACGGTCACCGACCAGCCCGGCGCCTCCGACGAGGTGGGTGGCAAGTGAGCCCGAAGCGACCCGAGGTGCCCCAGGCGGCGGCCGGCGGCACCCTCGCCCACCCGATGCTGATCACGCCGGCCATGCTGCGTTCCTGGCCCCTGCCCGAGCCGACGGGTTCCAAGTACCGCCGGGGGCAGGTGCTGGTCGTGGGCGGGGCCCGGTTCACCCCCGGTGCGGCCATGCTTGCCGGGCTGGCGGGGCTGCGCGTCGGTGCCGGCCGGCTCAGCCTCGGCGTGGCCGAGTCGGTCGCCGGTCGGGTGGCCGTCGCCATCCCGGAGTCCGGTGCCTTCGGCCTGGCGGAGGACGACGAGGGGTCGGTGAGCGGCGAGGCCGTTGCCCAGGTGCTCGGCAAGGAGATCGGACGCACCGACGCGCTGCTGGTGGGTCCGGGCCTGGACGAGCCGGAGGGCACCATCCGGCTGCTGACCGAGATCCTCGCCGAGCTTCCCTCCGAGGTGCCCGTGGTGCTGGATGCCTTCGGCGCCACGGTGCTGCCCGACCTGGACCCGGCGCTGCTCAAGCAGCTCTCGGGTCGTCTGGTGCTGACCCCCAATGCCGGTGAGCTGGCCCGCCTGTTGGAGCTGGACGAGCTGGACGAGGAGGACGTGGCCCAGGCGAGCCTGGACTGCGCCAAGCGCTACGGCGCCGCTGTGGGGTGCAATTCCTGGGTGGTGCACGAGGGCCGGGTCTGGCAGGTGACCACCGGCGACACCGGCCTGGGAACCTCAGGCAGTGGCGACGTGGTGGCCGGCGCCGTGGCAGGCCTGCTCAGCCGTGGCGCCTCCCTGCCGCAGGCGCTGGGCTGGGGCAAGTACGTGCACGCGGCCGCCGGGGACGCGCTGGTGGCCCGCTTCGGCCGGGTCGGCTACCTGGCCGGCGAGCTGCTGCCCGAGCTGCCGCGCGTGCTGTCCAGCCTGGGAGGCGACTGAAACCGGCCGGCCCGTGCCCGGCCCGATACCGAGGAGAACGATGACTCGACCGATCCACCATCGTGACGACGTGGACCCCGCGGAGGGGGAGAAGAAGTACGGCGACGTGGACTTCGCCGACCCGGTGAACAAGAAGTACCCGATCGACAGCCCCGAGCACGTGCGGGCCGCGTGGAGCTACATCAACCAGGCGTCGAATGCCGCCAAGTACCGCGCCGACGAGGTGGAGCGGATCAAGCGCCGCATCACCGAGGCCGCCGGGCGCCACGGTGTGGAGATCGACACCGACTGACGCTGGCCGTCGCACCGGCGCCGGAGGCCGCCACCTCATCCGGCCTCATTCGCCGGAAGGTTGCTCCGCCTCGATCGACTGGTCCATGTCCAGCGCCGGCATCGCCGAGCGCGGGTAGGAGACCGGCTTGGCGGGCACACCGGCGACGGTGGTGTGCGGCTCCACGTCGGAGAGCACCACCGAACCGGCGCCGATCTTGGCGCCCTCGCCCACCTGGATGTTGCCCAGCACCTTGGCGCCGGCACCGATCATGACGCCGCGGCCCACCTTGGGGTGGCGGTCGCCACCCTCCTTGCCGGTGCCGCCCAGGGTGACCTCGTGCAGCATGGAGAAGTCGTCGCCCACCACCGCGGTCTCGCCGATCACCACGCTGGTGGCGTGGTCGAACATCAGGCCCTTGCCCAGCTGGGCGCCCGGGTGGATGTCCACCGCGAAGACCTCGGAGATCCGGCTCTGCAGGAAGAGCGCCAGCGCGATACGGCCCTGGTTCCAGTAGTGGTGCGCCACCCGGTGGGCCTGGATGGCGTGGAAGCCCTTGAAGTAGAGCAGCGGAACCGAGTAGCCGCGGCAGGCGGGGTCGCGGGTGAAGATGGCCTGCAGGTCTGCGCGGACCGCCTCGCAGATGGACTCGTCGTTGGCGAAGACCGGCTGCAGCAGGTCTCGCAGGGTGAGCGCGGTGACCGTCGGGTTCTCCAGCTTGGAGGCCAACAGGTAGCTGAGCGAGTCGGCCAGCGTCTCGTGGCCCAGGATCACGGTGTTCAGGAAGCCGGCCAGCGCGGGCTCGGTGATGGCGTCGTGCTCGGCCTCCTCGCGGATGCGCTCCCAGATCTTGTCATTGGGGACCGGGGTGCGGTCGTGCTGCATGGAGCCTTCGGCGGCGGTGCGGATCATGCGGGGACTTCCTGGTCGGCAGAGCTGTCAGCAGGACAACACCGTCACATCCCCGGTGCATTCCTGCCAAGGGGTCTCGGGAGGCGGACAGACGGACCCGGATCCGTGGTCGGACCCGGATCCGTGGTCGGACCGGGCGGTGGAATGCTGGTGGGCATGGAGGACGCGACGGAGGAGATGGTCGCCCTGTGCGACGAGCAGGGCCGCGTGGTGGGGGCCGCCCCGCGCTCGCTGATGCGGGCCCGCAACCTGCGCCATGCCGCTACCGGCATCTGGGTCACCAATTCCGCCGGCCAGGTCTACGTCCACCGACGCACCACCACCAAGGACGTCTACCCCGGCTACCACGACTTCGCCGCCGGGGGCGTACTGGATGCCGGTGAGACGCCGCTGGCCTGCGCCGAGCGGGAACTGGCCGAGGAGCTGGGGATCAGCGGGGTGCCGCTGCGCTTCATCGGGGAGACCGACTATGCCGACGAGCACGTCGACTTCCATGCCTGGCTCTATGCCGTCACCTGGGACGGACCGATCCGGCACCAGCCCAGCGAGGTGGCCTGGGGCGCCTGGGTGGAGCCGGAGGAGATCCGTCGGATGATCGAGGACCCCACGGTGCCGGTGATGCCGGACAGCGTCGCGGTCTGGCAGGCCATGGACCTGCTGCCCTGAGGACGACGGCCTGCCGGCGACCGGGGCAGGGCGAATGCCTCGGCCGCAACCCGCGGAGCGCGGGCGCGGTTCTCAGGCCAGCGAGCCGGACCACTGCGGCTCGACGACGCCCAGCTCAGGGCTGGCCAGGGCCAGCGCCAGCCGCATCATGGCGCGCGAGGCCGGTGCCTCGGCATCGATTGCGCCCGCCTGGGCGGGCAGCAGCAGGCGCACCGTGATCTCCGTGTCCAGCGCGCTGGAGCCGTGCCGGGCCATCGACCGGGTGACCGCCACCTGCCAGCTGGTTCCAGCCGCGAGGCTGCCGGCGGCGAGCTGCTCGTCGGTGACGGCGAAGGCCAGCAGCTGATCGGCCTGGAAGTCGCCGGAGGCGCGACGAGGATCCTCGGTGACCGGCAGGTCCTCGGTCAGACGGACGGAGTCAGCGGACAGGGTGCGTGCGGTGAAGGCGGGGACGAGCTCCATGGCCACCATCATGCCGTGGAGCCGTGGCGAGGCTGATGGTGCGCTGTGCCTGACGGAGGCTCCGGCGGGAACGGCAGCCCGGCTGCCGGCCGGTGGTCCGTGGCCGGGAGCGGGAAGGAGTTGAATGGATCCATGACTTCTTCACTGGTGGCCGTGATGGGACGTGGCGTGGTGGGCGACGAGCCCGTGATCACGCCCGACGACCTGGGCTTCTCACGAGGCGACGGCTGCTTCGACTCGGCACGCGTGCTGACCGACGAGCAGGGCGCCCGGGTGGTCAACCTGGACGAGCACCTGGACCGGCTGGCCAGCTCCGCCGCTGCCCTGGACATCGACATCCCCGCACGCGAGCGGTGGGTGGAACTGGTGGACCAGGCGCTGTCGGCCTGGAGCACCCCGGGCGAGGCGGTGATGAAGTTCGTGCTGACCCGCGGCCGCGAGTGGGAGCCGCAGGCCGGTCCGCTGGCACTGCTCACCCTTCGTGAGAAGCCGGTGCTGACCCCGCGCCCCACCCCCGCCGGCCAGGTGCCGCGGGCGCTGCACGCGGTCACGCTCACCACCGGACATCCCTCCGATGCCTTCCGCGACGCGCCCTGGTTGCTGGGCGGGGTGAAGACGCTGAGCTATGTCACCAATGTGGCCGCCGCCCGGGAGGCGAAACGCCGCGGCGCCGACGACGCGATCATGGTCACCACCGACGGCTATGCGCTGGAGGGGCCCACCTCCGGTCTGGTCGTGGTCAGCGACGGCGTGATGCGCACCGCCCCCACCGGTGACACCGGGATCCTGGCCTCGGTCACCGTCGACGAGGTGATGCGCGGAGCGGCCGCCGACGGGATGGAGACCCGCGTCGAGCTGGTGCCGGTGGCAGACCTGTTCACCGCCGACGGCGTCTTCCTGGTCTCCTCGGGCCGCGGCCCGTGCCCGATCGTGGAGCTGGACGGCCGCCCGCTGCCGGTGGATGCCGAGCTGGCGGCACGCGTGGCCCGCGCCGCCGGTTTCTGAGTCCGGACAGGACGACGGCCGCCCCACAGTGTGCGGGGCGGCCGTCGTGCGTCCGGAGCAGGACCGATCCAGGTCTGGATGGGCCTGCAGCTGGGATCAGGCCTCGTCGACGGCCTTCACGAAGGCGTCCAGGTCGTCGGGGGTGCGAGAGGTGATCAGGGTCCAGCCGTTGGCGGTGCAGACCTTCACCTCCTGGTCCACGACGGTGGCGCCGGCATTGGCCAGGTCGGTGCGGATCGACTCGTAGCCGGTCAGCGTCTTGCCCTGGGCGAGCTCGGTCTCCACCAGAACCCACGGGGCATGGCAGATGGCGGCGATGGTGCGGCCGGCCTCGGCCTGCTTCTTCACGATCGCCTGGATCTCGGAGTCGATCCGCGCGGCGTCGGCGTTCAGGGTGCCGCCGGGCAGTAGCACCACATCGAAGTCGCCGGTGGCCTCGGAGAGCTTCACGTCGGTGGGGAAAACCTCTCCCTTGTCCTTGTCGCCCACCATGGTCTGGACGTCCTTGCCGCTGGGCGTCGCGACGGTCACCTCGTGGCCGAGCTCACGCAGCTTGGTCACCGGCACGACGATCTCGGGCTGCTCGGTGCCGAAGTCGGTCGACACCACGATGATCTTCTTCTGGTTGCTCATGGCCTCGACGCTACGTCGCGCTCCAGCGCTGGAACAGCGCGCAGCCGCCGATTTCGCGCTGGGCGAGCGCCCTCACAGGCCCGCCCAGGACCAGCCACGGATTGTGGGGATGATTTGGGCTCGTAGTCGACCCAAATCATCCCCACAATCCGTGCGGCAGCGGCGGCGGCAGCGGCGGCGGCAGCGGCGGCGGCAGCGGCGGTTCAGGCCTCGGTGCGGTCACTGGGGTCAGCGATAGCCGGGCCAGGCGGCCTCGGCGTCGGCCTCCAGGGGAGTGATGGAGACCACCTGCAGCAGGCTGCCGTCGAAGCGGAAGCGCACGTCGAGCCCGGCGAAGGGCAGGCCGTAGACACGCTCCGGGTTGTGCATCTGGGTGGGGCGCGGGTCGGCGCGCAGCACGCCCAGCAGGGCCTGACGGTGGGCGGGCGGGACGACGGCCAGCAGCTGCTCGTCCACCTCGACGTGGATCTCCGGTTCCGGGTGCTGCCCGATGAAGCCGCTGGTGGCCTCGGGATGGCAGTCCAGCGGGATGTAGGGCTTGAGGTCCAGCACGGGTGTGCGGTCCACCAGGTCGGCGCCGGAGACCACCAGCACCGGGCCCTCGGGGCCGTCGGTCTCCACGGACTCCAGCCGCACCGAGCTGAGCCCGATCGGATTGGGTCGCAGCGGTGCCCGCGTCGCGAAGACCCCCATCCGGGCGCCCCGCAGCCGCGGCGGCCGCACGGTGGAGCTGGTGGCGCCGGTGGACAGGCTGAACTCCCAGACCAGCCACAGGTGGCTGAAGCCCTCGATGCCCCGGATCCAGGCGGGATCGCGGAAGTCCGGCTCGAAGACCACGCGCGCGCTCAGCTCCGGCACCATCCCGGCCTGGCGCGGCACCCCGAACTTCGACGGGAAGTCGGTGCGCACCCGCGCGATGGTGCGATACGGAGCTCGGTCAGTCACAGGGCCAATCTAGGGCCGCCGGCGGCCCACGTGCCCTGTCCTGCCCGCCGGTGCGCCACTAGGCTCGGGCCATGGCGAAACTGGTACTGACCCTGATCGGCGATGATCGTGAGGGCCTGGTCTCGGCCCTGAGCTCCGTGGTGGCCGACCACGACGGCAACTGGCTGGAGAGCCAGCTGGCGCGACTCGCGGGCAAGTTCGCGGGCGTGGCCCTGGTGGAGGTCCCGGACTCGCGGGCCAATGCCTTCCGGGCTGCCGCTCGCACCGTCGAGGGCCTCGACGTGGTGGTCACCCCCGCCGATGGCGAGGTGGCCGGCGAGGGCACCCCGGTGACGCTGAACCTGGTGGGCAATGACCGCGTCGGCATCGTGCGCGAGGTCACCTCCACCCTGGCGCGCCAGGGCATCACCATCGACGAGCTGCACACCTCCACCCGCCCGGCCCCGATGGCCGAGGGCAAGCTCTTCGAGGCCGTCGCCCAGCTGCGCGTGCCCGGCGACGTCGAGCTCACCACCGTGCGCGAGCAGCTCGAGGCGATCGCCTCGGAGCTGATGGTCGACATCGACGTGGACGAGACGCCCGACGACCTCTGAGCCGCCGCGTCCGGCCGTTCCCGTCCAGACGGATCGATTGCGTGGAAACTCTGGGACACCTGTCGACCCAAAGTTTCCACGCAATCCTCGTCTGCTGCGCCTGGCCTCAGCCCAGCCAGAGGATCCGCGACTCCCAGGGGGCCAGTTCCTGCGCCGAGCCCTCACCATGCGTCGTCAGCACCGGCTCCCCGCCGCGAGGCAGGCCGGACGACGAGGGCAGCGCGCACGGCTCGCTCGACATGTTCGCCAGAACCAGCAGGCTGCCCACCCCCTCCAGGGTGCGGGTGTAGGCGAAGAGCTGCTCGTGCTCGGGCTCCAGCAGCTCGAAGACACCCTCGCGCACCACCTGGTTGACCGGCTCGTCGCCGTGCCGCAGGGCGATCAGCCGGCGGTAGTGGTGGAAGACCGAGTCCGGGTCCGCCACGGCGGCGGCGACGTTCACGGTGTCCTTGTTCGGTGTGACCGGCAACCACGGGGTCCCGGTGGTGAAGCCGGCCTGCTCCGAGTCGTCCCACTGCATCGGGGTGCGGGCGTTGTCGCGGCTCTTCACGCTGTAGGAGTGCAGCAGCTGCTCGGCGGGTGAGCCCAGCTGGCGCGCCTCCTCCCAGTGGTTCAGGGTGTCCAGGTCGCGGTACTGCTCGATGCTGGTGAAGCCGGCATTGGTCATGCCGATCTCCTCGCCCTGGTAGACGTAGGGGGTGCCCTTCATCAGGTGCAGCACGGTGCCCAGGGTCTTGGCCGAGTTCACCCGGTGCTCGGGGCTGTCGTCGCCCCAGCGCGAGACGATGCGCGGCTGGTCATGGTTGTTCCAGTACAGGGAGTTCCAGCCCCGCCCCTCCAGGCCGTCCTGCCACTTCGCCAGGTTCTGCTTCAGCTCCGGCAGGTGCAGCGGGCGCAGGTCCCAGCGGCTCCTGCCGGGCTGCACGTCCAGCCCCACGTGCTCGAACTGGAAGACCATCCCCAGCTCCTCACGGGCGGGGTCGGTGTAGCGGCTGGCGGCCTCGATGCTCACCCCGGGGCACTCGCCGACGGTGAGCAGCTCCTGGCCACAGAGCACCGCCTGGTTCATCTCGTGCAGGAACTCGTCCATCCGGGGTCCGTCGCTGACCAGGGCGCCGTCGTAGTCGTACAGCTGGCCCTCGGGGACGGTGCCGTCCACCAGCGGGAGGGTCTTGCTGATCAGGTTGATGACGTCCATCCGGAAGCCGTCGACGCCGCGGTCCACCCACCAGCGCATCATCTCGTGGACGGCCTGGCGCACCTCCGGGTTCTCCCAGTTCAGGTCCGGCTGCTTGCGGCTGAACAGGTGCAGGTAGTACTGCCCGCGCTGCTCGTCCCACTGCCAGGCCGATCCGGAGAAGTAGGAGCCCCAGCGGGTGGGCTCGGCGCCCGGCTCGCCGCCGGTGCAGCCGGGGCGGGGGTCGGACCACCAGTACCAGTCGGCCTTGTCCGAGCCAGGGTCACGGCTCTCCTGGAACCAGGCGTGCTCGTCGGAGGTGTGGTTCACCACCAGGTCCATCACCAGCTTCATGCCGCGGCTGTGGAGCCCCTCGATCAGCTCGTCGATGTCGGCCAGCGAGCCGAAGAGCGGGTCGATGTCGGTGTAGTCGCTGATGTCGTAGCCGTTGTCGTCCTGCGGGCTGCGGTAGACCGGGCTCAACCAGACGGCGTCGACGCCGAGGGCGGCCAGGTGGTCCAGCTTGGACAGGATGCCGCGGATGTCACCGATGCCGTCGCCGTCGGAGTCGCAGAAGGAGCGCGGGTAGATCTGGTAGACGACGGCGGACTTCCACCAGTCAGGGCTGCGGCCGTGGTCGGTCTGGGGATTCATGGTTCTCCTTGGATGGGTTCAGCGCAGCAGCAGCAACAGGCTGCTGCCGATGGCCAGGGCGAGGGCGAGGCGGTCGAAGACGCGCTGCGGGATGTGGGGCAGCACCTTGAGTCCCAGGGCGCAGCCCACCAGGGCCGGCACCACCAGGGCCAGGTTGAGCCAGAGGGAACCGGGATGCACCAGGCCGATCCCGATGGCGAAGGGGAGCTTGACCAGGTTCGCGAGGCAGTAGAACCAGGCCGAGGTGCCCACGAAGAGCAGCTTGGGCACCCGCAGGTGCAGCAGGTAGATGGCCATCACCGGCCCGGCCGCATTGGCGGTCATCGTGGTGAAGCCGGCCGCGCTGCCCGCCAGCAGGCCGACGGCACGACCCGGGGCCTGCGATTCCTGGCCGACATCGGCCGGCTGCTCGTCGGTGGCGCCACGCCCTCGCTGCGACTGCACCTCCTGCGCCAGCTGCATCAGCCCCATGGCCAGCAGCAGGGCTCCGATGGTGCGGCGCAGTGCCACGTCGTCCAGCAGGGTGAGGCACCAGGCGCCGAGCATGATGCCCACCACCAGGCTGGGCATCAGCACCCGGATCAGCCGCCAGTCGCAGGAGCGGCGGTAGGCGACGACGGCCACCAGGTCGCAGGCGATCAGCAGCACCAGCACGGCGCCGGTGGCGTCGTGGGCGCTCATCACCAGCGTGAACAGCACCGTCGCCACCGGACCCAGGCCGGCCACGGCGGTCTTGGAGAAGCCCACCACCAGGGCGGCGAGCACCAGCACCACCACCGTGGCGGGGGCGAGCCCGGCGATCACCGTCGGGTCACCGACGGCCTCGCAGGTCCAGCTCCAGCGGCTGGTCGGCCATGATCTGGGCGAGCACGTCGAACTCGTTGAACAGCGACCACTCGGTGGTGATCCGCCCGCCGCTGACATAGAGCTGGCTGATCCCCCACAGGTGCACCCGACGCCCGCTGGGCTCGCCGTAGAGGGCATGGCCCCGGTGTGTCCCGGCGCCGCTCCAGCGCAGGCTGACCCGGTAGCCGTCCTCGTCGTTGCCCATCCAGTAGACCTCCTCCACCAGGACGCCGAGGTCCGGGAAGGTGGCCAGCAGGGCCCGGGAGAAGGCCAGCACGTCGCCGGCGCCGTGGCCCACCCGGTCCGAGGTTCCGTTCCAGTGCACGGTGGGTGAGTAGGCGCGACGGATGGCCGACAGGTCGCGGCGGTTGAAGACGTCGTGCCACAGGCCGCGCACGAACTGGTCGATCCACGGCCGGCTTGGATCCGGCTGGAAGGGCAGCGGCTTGCGGCCGCCGTCCAGGCGCCAGACCTCCGGCACGTGGCGGGCCGGGGCGACGCCCTCGGCCAGCGCATTGCCGTGGGCGCGGGCGGCCTCCACCACGTCGATGCCCAGCTGGCGCAGCTTCGAGGCCATGTTGTAGAGCACCCACTCCTCGACGATCTCGTTGTCGATCACGACGCAGTTGGCGATGCCCCACATGTTCAGCGTGCGCCCGGTGGCCGGGCCGTACTGCCAGGCGCCCTGGTGGTGGCCGGTGTTGATGTAGCGGTGCGAGGTGGCGAAGCCCTGCTCGTCGTCGCCGGCCCAGATCACGTCGTCGGCATAGGAGCGGATGTCGGGGAAGGCGTGGATGGAGCCGATGGTGCCCTGCACCACCCGCTCGACGCCGAAGTGCGCGCCGGAGTCGTCGTAGACCACGCAGCCGGGGGCGTAGGTGTCGTAGATGTAGCCCGCGTCCTGGTCCTCCCAGATGCGGTGGGTGATCCGCACGATGTAGTCCACGATGTCGCTGAAGCCGTCCTCGAAACCGCGCATCGACTGGCGGCGCTCGGGGGAGGGCTCGCGGTCTGCCAGGGCGCCGTGCCCGGGCCGCACCGAGATCGAGAAGTCGGTGGGCATCCGGCGCCCGCTGGGCTCGTCGGAGAGGAACTGGCCGCTCAGGAAGCGCCGGACGGGCTGCCCGCCGGCCTGCCCGGGAGGCCCCTGCTCGGGGCTCGCCTGATCGGTGGGGACCTGCTGGCCGTCGGGACGGTCGGAGGATGCGTCGCGGGACATGGGTGCTCCTTGCACAGGGGGCAGGGTGGGGCGGAGGTCGGCTCCGCCCCACCCGTGCGGTCAGGACTGGATCAGCTGGTCGAGCTTGGTCTGCAGCCCGTCGAAGGCGACCTTCGGCGTCTGGGCGCCCTGGACCACCTGGTAGGTGGAGTCCTGGATGGCCTGGGTCACGTCATTGTAGGGAACGGCCTTCGGGCGGCCCTTGGCGGTGCTGATCGAGTCGTGCAGCACCGGCAGGTAGGGGAACTGCTTGACCAGGTCCGCGTCGTCGTAGAGCTCCTCCAGGGTGGGGGCGATGGAGGCCTTCTGCACCTCCACCTTCTGCTGCTCCTTGGAGGTGTACCACTTGATGAAGTCGCGGGCGGTGCCGGGATTCTTGGCGGTCTTCGCGATGGCCAGGTTGTGGCCTCCCAGGGTGGACACGCCGGGGCCGGTCAGGCCGGGCAGCGGGGCCACGTCGAACTTGCCGGCCACCTTCGACGAGCCGTCCTTGGCCTGCATCAGCGAGTAGGCATAGGGCCACTGGCGCAGGAAGACCAGCTTGCCGTCCTGGAAGGCCTGGCGGCTGGGCTCCTCCATCCAGGTGCTGGCGGCCTTCGGGATGGTGCCGTCGGCGAAGGAGTCCTTGAGCCACTGCACACCCTTGAGCGCGGCCTCCGAGTTCACCTGCGGCTTGCCCTTGTCGTCGAGGAATTCACCGCCGGCGGAGTTGACGATCTCGGCGATGTTGCAGGTCAGGCCCTCGTACTTCTGGAACTGGCCGCCGTAGCAGTTGATGCTGCCCTGCCCCGGCAGCGCCTTGACCTTGGCGCAGGCCGCCTTCATCTCGTCCCAGGTCTTCGGCGCCTCGGTGACCCCGGCCTGGGTGAGCAGGTCCTTGCGGTAGTAGAGCATGGCGCCGTCGGAGGCGTAGGGGAAGGCGTAGAGCTTGTCGAAGTAGCTGGCGCCGTCCACCGCGGAGGCCAGGTAGCCGTCGGTGGGGAACTGGTCCTTGGGCAGCTCGTGCACGTACTGCTTGGCGGCGAACTCGGCGGTCCAGACGATGTCCAGGCTGATCACGTCGTAGTTGGAGGAGCCCTTGGTGGTGGCATTGTCGATCAGCTTCTGGCGCTGCTCGTCGGCCGAGGCGGAGAGCTGGATGAAGGTGACCTTCTCGTCGGGGTGGGCCTTGTTCCACTCGTTGACCTGGGGCTGGACCAGGTTGTTGTTGTCCTTGCCCTGGACATAGGTGATGGGGCCGCGCTGGTCCCAGTTCACGGAGCTGGAGGCCCCGCTCTCGGGGCTGTCCTTGGAGCCGCCGCAGGCCGTGGCCGTCAGGGCCGTGCCGACGGCGAGCGCCACGATGGCGGTGCGACGCAGGATGGGCTGGGTCATGGGTCCTCACTTCGGATCGGTGCCGGGCAGCGGTGCCCGGCAGATGATCGAGGCACCGGGCGGGAGCCCGGTACCGGCTGCCCCGTGGGGCGGGCGGTGACGGCAACGGTGCCGCCACCGCGGTGCGCTACTGCTCGTCGGCGGCGAACCAGCGGGTCCGCAGCGCTGCGGTGAACTCGTGGGCGGCCATGCCCTCGAAGTTGGCGATCCGCTCCACGTGGGGAGCGAGTTCGGGGGTGGCGGAGCGCTCCACCCGCTGGTAGGTCAGCGGCCGCAGGAAACGACTCACCGACAGACCGGCATTGGACCGCGCGACGCCCCCGGTGGGCAGCACGTGGTTGGTACCGGTGATGCCCTTGTCCGAGTATGCGACGGTGGACCACTTGCCGAGGAAGACCGAGCCGTAGTTGGACAGGTTGTCCAGGTACCAGTCGTCGTCGCTGGTGATCACCTCGAGGTGCTCCGGGGCCAGGATGTCCATCAGCTCCACCGCGGTCTCGCGGTCCTCGGCCCAGTAGACGGCCCCGTAGTCGCGCCAGGCCGGACCGGCGATGTACTCGGTGGACAGCCCGGCCAGCTGGCGCTCGATCTCGGCGACGACGGCGGTGCCCAGCTCGCGCGAGGTGGTGACCAGGCAGGCCGGGGACTGCGGCCCGTGCTCGGCCTGGCCCAGCAGGTCGGCGGCGACGGTCTCGGCGTCGGCGGTCTCGTCGGCGATCACCGCCACCTCGGAGGGACCGGCCAGCAGGTCGATGCCCACCTCGCCGAAGAGCTGGCGCTTGGCCTCGGTGACATAGGCATTGCCGGCGCCGACGATCATGTCCACCGGCTGCTCGCCCAGCAGGCCGAAGGCCATGGCCGCGATCGCCTGTACCCCGCCCAGCACGAAGACCCGGTCGGCTCCGGCGAGGTAGGTGGAGTAGAGCACCGCGGCATTGCCACCGGTGGGCGACATCGGCGGGGTGCAGGCGGTGACCGATCCGACGCCGGCGGCCTTGGCCACGCCGACGGTCATGAAGGCGCTGGACAGGATGGGGAAGTTGCCCGCCGGAAGGTAGGCACCCACCCGGGGCACCGGACGGTAGCGGTAGCCGGCCACGACACCGGGCAGCACCTCGATCTCGAAGTCCTCCATGGCGGCGCGCTGGGCGTCGGCGAAGCGTCGGGTCCGCTCGGAGCCGGCCTCCAGCGAGGTCCGCAGCTCGGCCGGCAGCTCGTCGCCCACGCGAGCCATCTGCTCGGGGGTCATCTCGATGCTCTCACCGGCCCACTTGTCCAGCGTGCGCGAGTACTCCATGGCCGCGTCGAGACCGCCCTTCTCGATCGTCGAGAGCATCTGGGAGACGGTCTCGACCACCTGCGGCAGCCGCTGGGCGGGAACGCCGCCGACGGCGGGAGCCTTCAGCTCCTCGTACCGGCCTCGGACGTAGGGGGTTCGCTTGGCATCCATGTGCATGGGCAGAATCTACGCAGCCGACATGGCAACGGAACAGCCCCCCTTTGCCTGACCTCTGCATAGGCTTTGCCTGTGTTCAGCCCCACCGTCAGCCAGCTGCAGGCCTTCGTCGCCGCCCACGAGGAGGGCAGCCTGTCCGCCGGTGCGCGACGGCTCGGGATCAGCCAGGCGTCCATCTCCGAGGCGGTGCAACGGCTGGAGGAGAACCTCAACGTGGTGCTCTTCGTGCGCCAGCCCCGCGGCCTGCTGCCCACGCCCGCCGCCGACGCCCTGCTGCCGCACGTGAGGGTCTGCCTGGGGGCCCTGGAGGCCGGCTCGGAGGCGGTGCGTTCCCTGAACGCGCTGGAGGGCGGCGTGGTCAGCTTCGGCATGCTGCGCTATGCCTCCAGCTACGGCCTGTCGGACCTGGCGCAGCGCTTCCACGCCCGCCACCCGCAGGTCCGCATCCGGATGGTGGGCGTCAACAGCCACCTGGTGGCCCAGGCGGTCCGGCAGGGCAGCCTGGAGGCCGGCATCGTGGTGCTGCCGGTGGACTCCGAGGGGCTGACCGTGACACCCATCGCGCGCGACGAGGTGCTGCTCGGCTCGGCCAGCCGCGGGCCGGAGCAGGGTCCGGTGGGCATCGAGGAGCTGGTGTCCATGCCGCTGGTGCTCTTCGACGCCGACGCCGGCCCCGACGACCCCACCCGTCGCCAGCTCACCGAGCGGGCGCTGCGACGCGGCCACGTGATCGAACCGCTGGTGGAGGTGGAGCTGGCCGACACCGCCGCCCAGCTGGTGGCCACCGGGGTGGGCGCCTCGCTCTTCGCCCGCACCCTGGCCGAGCGGCCCGGCTTCCCCGGGTCCATCCACCTCACCCCGCTGGACCCGCCCTTGCACGACACGCTGGCGGTCGTCACCCGCAGCGATGTCTACCTCTCCACCGCCACGCTGCGCTTCGCCCAGATGGCCGAGGCCGCCATCCGGGCGCACTTCGAGCAGTCCGGACGCACGGACTGGCAGGTCTCCTGAGGGCGGACCCCACGGCTCGTCGGGCCGGACGGCTCAGCGGACCAGGCCGCCGTAGAGGTCGGGTCGACGGTCACCGAACAGGTCGGTGACGGTGCCCTGGCTCTTGTCCCGGGAGGCGGCCAGGTCCAGCTCGGCCGTCGCCAGTCCGGCGCCCTCACCGACGCTGGCGCGCAGCCAGCCGTCGGCGTCGACGATGCCGGAGGCCATCGACCAGGCCACGCCCGACTCGTCGCGGGAGCGGTCCGCGAAGGCGATGGCCATGTGGTTCATCCGTGCGGTGGCCTGCGCGATGCCCACCTCCGCCACCCGCTCGCCCTCGGGGCGGGGGAAGTGGGGCCAGTTGGTGGGCAGGGTGAGCAGGTCCGCGCCGCCGAGGGCGGCGAGCCGGGTCCACTCGGGGAATTCCATGTCGTAGCAGATCATCACGCCCAGCCGGCCGTGCGCGGTGTCCACCAGCAGCGGCGGCTCCTCGCCCGGGCTGAACCAGAGCCGCTCCCGGTCCCACAGGTGCACCTTGCGGTAGGTGCCGAGCACGCCTGTGCCGTCCAGCACCAGGGCCGAGTTGAAGACGCGATCGCCGTGCAGCTCCGCGAAGCCCACCACCGCGACGCTGCCCGGGCGCTGCGCCAGCGCCCGTGACCAGGCCTCGAGGCGCGGATCGTCGACGCTGATGGCGGCCTGGCGGGCCTGCTCCGCGCTGGTGAAGACATAGCCACAGGTGGCCAGTTCCGGCAGCACGACGACGTCGGCCCCCGCCGCCACGGCCTCGGAGAGGGTGGCGGCCACCAGGGCGCAGTTCTCGTCGACCCGGCCCAGGTCGGGGCCCACCTGGGCGACGCAGACCCGGGTGGGACGGCTGGTGGCAGTCATGTCACTCCTGGGGTGCCTCGAAGGGGAGCTTGCCGGCGCGGACCGCGCGCACCAGCACCTCGTGGTCGCGCTCGGTCTGGTCGGCATAGGCCCTGGCCCAGCGGGCGAAGGCCTCGGTCACCGGCACCTTCTTGCCCAGGTAGCCGGAGATGATGGAGGCACCCGAGGTGCGGGCGTGGCCCTTGGCCAGCAGGTGGCCGGTGATGCCGGCATAGTCCACCAGTGCCTCCGGGGTCATCGACTCCAGCGGCACACCGCCCTTCATGTTGCGGTACTGGCGCACGTAGTACTGGTGCTCGCCGACGGTCGTCCAACCCAGCAGGGGATCGGAGACGGTCTGCAGCTGCTGCTGGTACTCCACCACCCGCTGGCCCTGGTGGCTGTGCCAGACCCGGTCGCCGTGCACATAGGGCGCGATCACCGAGCGCTGCGCCTGCTTGAGCTGCAGGAAGAGCACGTCGTCCTCGCGCGAGCCCACCAGCAGGGCCACCCAGGAGCGCATCCCCACCGAGCCGACGCCCACCACCTTGTGGCAGATGTCCACCAGGTGGTAGCCGCCCACGATCCGGCGCCACTGCGGCGTGAGGGTGGGCAGGTAGGCGTCCAGCGCCTCGGCGATCTGGCGGTGGGTCTCGGCGTCGGGATGGGTGACCACCGGCGGGTCGTCGACGATCTTGGAGGCGCTGGTGGCGCCGCCGGCCAGCTTCGGCAGCATCCGGTCGTCGGTGCGCTTGCGGGCCGCCTTGGCCGCGCGGGTGATCTCCTCGCGCAGGCTCTGCTCGGTGCTGGTCTCGTGCAGCTGGTCCAGGTCGAGGTGGTTGAAGGCACGCCAGAGCAGCGGCTGCTTGGACAGGAAGCTGACCTCCTCGCGGTAGGACTGCACGCAGTTCACCACTGCCTTCTCGCAGTCCTGCTCGCTGGCCCCGTTCACCCGGCCCAGCACCCAGATCGAGGCGGTGAGCCGGCGCAGGTCCCATTCCCAGGCCCCGGCGTGCGCCTCGTCGAAGTCGTTCAGGTCGATCACCTGGTTGCCCTCGGGGGAGCGGTAGAAGCCGATGTTGCCGATGTGGGCGTCGCCGCAGGCGGTGGTGAGCACGCCGGTCGAGGGCAGGTGCGCCACGTCGTGGGCCATCATCTGCGCGCTGCCGCGCAGCAGGCCGAAGGGGGAGGCCGCCATCCGCCCGACGCGCAGCCCGAAGAGCCAGTCCAGCCGCCCCTCGTGGGTGCTGCGGATCAGCTCCACCACGTCGGGCCGGTCCGGGGTGAGTGCCATGTCACCGAGGCTCTGGTGCGGCACCTGATCGCGCAGCGCCTGGCCGCGAGCCACCCGCTCGGCCCGGTCCGAGGCCGGGATCTGGAAGGAGGCGAAGGCGTCGCCGCTGCGGTCCAGCGCCTCGTCGGGGTCGACGGTGTGGTCGGGGATGCGGTTCATCGGGCTCCTTCGCGGGGTCTGTGCCGATGGTAGTCACCCACCCGCCCCCCAGGGGGATCCCTGCGATGGCTGGACGGCGCTCCCTGCGTTGCATATGAGAATCATGTTCATATAGGCTCACCGGGCTCCACCACCCGGAAAGGCCCCATGGAACCGCTGCTCCAGATCGACGACCTCCAGGTCGCCGTGCCCGCCCGCCGTCGCCTCGCGCGCCGCGCGCTGCTGCACGGCATCGACCTGCAGGTGGCCCCGGGGGAGCGGGTGGCCCTGCTCGGTGCCTCCGGCTCCGGCAAGTCACTCACCGCCTCCGCGCTGCTCGGCACCCTGGCGCCCTCGCTCGAGGTGCAGGGCAGTCTGCTGCTCGACGGTCGCCCGATCGGCTGGCGAGAGCGCCCCCAGCGTCGCCGCGGCCTGGCCGCCGTCTTCCAGGACGCCCGCGCCGCGCTCAACCCGCTGGTCACCATCGGCTCCCAGCTCGACGACGCCGCACGCCGCAGCGGCACCGGGCGTCGTGCCGCCCACGCCCGCAGCCTGGAGCTGCTGGCCGGCCTCGGCTTCGCCGACCCGGAACGGATCTCGGCCTCGCACAGCGGCGGCCTGTCCGGCGGCCAGCGGCAACGGGCCTGCATCGCGCTGGCGCTGGCCACCCGTCCCCGCCTGCTGGTGGCCGACGAGCCCACCACCGCGCTCGACTCGCTCAGCCAGCGCGAGGTGGTCACCGCCCTGGGGGCGCACACCGGCCAGGCCGACGCCCCCGCCCTGCTCTTCATCACCCACGACGTGGCCGTCGCCGCCCAGCTCTGCACCCGCGCCGTCGTGATGGCCGAGGGGCGCATCGTGGAGCAGGCCGCCATGGCCCACCTGCTGCACCACCCGCACCACGCCTGGACCCGACGCCTGGTGCAGGCCGCCCGCGAGGAGACCCGCGCCCTGGCTGGCGAGCGGATCACCGCACTCGAGGGCGTCGCGTGAGCGTCCTGGAGGCGCGCGACCTGCGTCGCGTGCACCGCACCCGGGGCTCCGGCTACGTGGAGCGTGCCCCCTGGACCGTGCTGGCGCCGACCCTGGCGCTGGCCCTGGCGGCCGTGCTGGCCGTCTCGCTGTCGAGCCTGGAGCGTGAAGCATGACCGATTTCGTCTTCGGGGCCACCATCCGCCCCGCCCGGCCCGAGGACCTGGCCATGGTGCGTGAGCTGGTGGTGCGCTCCCTGCGCGACGACCACGGCTACGGCTACCGGCCCGACTGGCATGCCGACGTCGACGACCTGCAGGGTCGCTACCTCGACCCGCCCCGGGCCCGGCTGCTGGTGGCCGAGCAGGACGGGACGGTGGTGGGCTGCATCGCGGTCACCCCCGAGCCGCCGCGCTGCCCGCGCCAGATCCAGCACCGCTATGCCGACACCGAGCACGTCGGGCAGCTGATGCGCCTGGTGGTGGACCCCCGGGTGCGACGCCAGGGGATCGCCGCCCAGTTGGTGCGCGCGGCGCTGCAGGCGGCCCGCCAGGCGGGCGGCTACCGGGTGCTGGCGCTGCACACCAATGCCCGCAATGCGAACTCGGTGGGCTTCTGGCGCACCAGCGGGGCCGTCGAGGTGATGGACGAGACCCTGGTCAGCCCGGCCGATGCCGAGTACCTGGCCGTGCACTTCGAGTTCGCCCTGGGTGGCTGAGGTCTCAGAGCAGCAGCTGGCGGGCCGGGTGGATCGAGTAGTCGGCCATGAAGTGGAAGACCTCGCGCAATCGCACCCGCTGCGGGTCGTGGTAGTAGTCGCGCTGGGCGGCCGGGAAGTCGGCGAAGTCGCCGTCGAAGTCGAAGGCCCAGGTGAAGCGGCCCTGCTCCCGGTCACTGACCGCGAACAGGCAGCCGAAGCCGTACCGTTCGCGCACCGGGACGATCTCGCGCCAGATGGCCAGGAAGTCGTCGAAGTCACCGGTGATGTCATAGCGACGCATGATGGCGATCTTCTCCGCCACCACCTGCCCGGCCACCGACTCCGGCGTGGCGCGGGTGAGCAGCTCCGGCTCCACCGGTCGGATCGTGAGATTCCGGAAGACGTGCTGCTGCCTGGCCTCGGCCAGCGCCTGCTGCTCCGGGTCGTCCGCCAGCTCTGCCAGCTGTTGGGCCAGGTCGCCGCCGGAAGGCGGGGAGTAGAGCCAGGTCAGCTTCGGCTCGGCGTCGGTCTCCACGAAGCCGCGCAGGGTGGTGAAGCCGTGTCGTGCGGCGATCTCCACCTCGCGGCGCCACAGCTCGAGTCCCTGCTCCAGGTGACGCGGCTTGATCGAGTAGCGGTGCAGGACCACGGGCTCCTGCGTGCGGGCGGTCATGGCGCCAGCCTAGGACCGCCTGGCCGTGCGGGAGGGAGGTCGACGGGGCGTCCCCGGGGCGGGCTCGGCTCAGTGGCGACGGGTGCGTCGGGCCGCCAGCACCGCCAGCGAGCGCATCGAGAAGCGGTCGGCCGTCGCGTCGTGCAGGTCCACCACGGCACGCTCCATGCGACGGGTGAAGGCAGCGGTGCCCTCGCCGGGGCGCGGCATCAGCGGCCGGCCCACGGCCACGTGCACCTGGCGCCGGGGCCAGCGGGGCAGCTTGTTCTCGGCGGGGAAGGCGTCGGCGCATCCCACCAGCGCCACCGGGACGCAGGGGATCTTGCGGGTCACGCAGAGCCGGGCCGCGCCCGGGATGAAGGTGGCCATCGCGCCGGTGCGCGAACGGGTGCCCTCCGGGTAGATCAGCAGCGGGACGCCCGCCTTGAGCAGGGCCTGGCTCATCCCGCGGTTGTTGCGGTTGCGGGGACGCCCGGGCCGGTCGATCGGGTAGGCGTTGAAGAAGAGCACCGGCGGCACCATGGTGCGCCACTTCATGAAGAAGTGGTCGGTGGCGGCACCCACCGAGAGGTTCTGCGTGAGGTGGTCCGGCAGGGCGGCATAGATCAGCGCGGTGTCCAGGTGCGAGGAGTGGTTCGCCACCACGATGAAGGGCGCCTCGAGGCCGTCGACATTCTGCTTGCCGTGCACCTTGACCCGGGCGCCGGCCTTCACCAGGCCGGCCAGCAGGGTGCGACGCACCAGCCGGCGCACCTGTCCCAGCGGGCGGTTGCGGTAGCGGCCCGAGACCATGGGTCCGGGCTCGGACATCCTCCTGCTCCCCCCGGAGCGCGCTGGCTGCTGCACCCCGTGATCCTCTCATGTCCGGTCGGGCTTGCCGAGACCGCCCAGCGGCAGGTCGGTGCATCCGGTGCGCAGAGTGTGGTCGGTCCACCAAAGCAGGGCCGCGTGGTCCACTCTGGGAGCGTCCAGCTCGGGCTCCGCCCGGCCCGCGACTCCACCGGAAGGAAGTTCCCCCGTGACCACCCCAGCGCCCCCGTCGGCGGCCCTCGTGAATCGAACCACCGACACCCGCCGCGCCGTGCTCAACACCGTGCGCGGCTCGCTCGGCAACCTCGTCGAGTGGTTCGACGTCTACGCCTACACCGTCTTCGTCACCTACTTCGAGGCGCAGTTCTTCGACCCGGCCGACAAGAACTCCACGATCTACGCCTATGCCGTCTTCGCCATCACCTTCCTGATGCGCCCCCTGGGTTCCTGGTGGTTCGGTCGCTTCGCCGACCGGCACGGGCGACGGGCCTCGCTGACGCTCTCGGTGAGCGTGATGGCGGCGGCCAGCTTCGTGGTCTCCATCCTCCCCACGCGCGACATGATCGGTGTCTGGGCCGCGGCCGGGCTGATTCTGTGCCGGCTGGTGCAGGGCTTCGCCACCGGCGGCGAGTACGGCACCTCGGCCACCTACATGTCCGAGGCCGCCACTCGTGACCGCCGAGGTTTCCTGTCCAGCTTCCAGTACGTGACGCTGGTGGGCGGTCACGTGCTGGCCCAGCTCACCCTGCTGGTGCTCACCGCGGTGCTCAGCCAGGACCAGCTGCACGCCTGGGGCTGGCGCATCCCCTTCTTCATCGGCGGCGTGGCCGCCATCGTGGTCTTCTGGCTGCGGCGCAGCATGGACGAGTCGCTGTCCAGCGCCCACCTGGCCGACATCCGCGAGGGCCGCGACAACAGCTCCGGCTCGCTGAAGGAGCTGCTCACGCACCACTGGCGTCCGCTGCTGCTCTGCTTCATGGTCACGCTGGGCGGAACCGTCGCCTTCTACACCTACAGCGTCAACGCCCCGGCCATCGTCAAGGCCAACTTCAAGGCCAACCCGATGACCGCCACCTGGCTGAACCTGGCGGGCCTGGTCTTCCTGATGCTGCTGCAGCCGATCGGCGGTCTGGTCAGTGACAAGGTGGGACGCAAGCCGCTGCTGGTCTTCTTCGGCGCCGGCGGCGTGGTGTGGACCTATGTGCTGCTGCACTTCCTGCCCACCGCGAAGAACCCGTGGACCGCGCTGCTGCTGGTCTGCATCGGCTACGTGATCCTCACCGGCTACACCTCGATCAATGCGCTGGTGAAGGCCGAGCTCTTCCCGGCGCACATCCGCGCACTGGGCGTGGGCCTGGGCTACGGGCTGGCCAACTCGATCTTCGGCGGCACCGCGCCGCTGGTCTACCAGTGGGCCAAGGCCAACCATCAGGTGCCGGCCTTCATCGCCTATGTGACGGCCTGCATCGCGGTCTCGCTGGTGGTCTACCTGTTCTTCCTCACCAACAAGGGCGACACGCACCTCGACGCCGAACAGGGCCACGCCTTCCGTGACTGAGGCGGCAGGCGCCGCCGCCCTGGCTACTGCTTGGCGCAGCCCTGGGTGGAGACCGCCGTGCCAAGCTGCGGGGCGCGGTCCAGCAGGGCGTCGGTGGCGGCGTCGGTGAGGGCATAACCGGTGGAGGTGTCCACCAGGGAGCGGGCGAAGACGGTGCCGGCGACGGTGCCGTCGGTGGCCAGCAGCGGTCCGCCCGAGTTGCCGGGCTGCACGGTGCCGGCCAGCGAGTAGACCTCGCGCTCCACGCCCTTGCCGCCATAGATGTCGTCGCCGGCGGCGTCGACGACGCCTCGGACCCGGGCCGGTCGCACGGTGTAGTCGCCGCCCAGCGGGAAGCCGGCCACCACGGCATCGGCGCGTGGCGCCAGCGGGCCGGAGCGCTGCAGCGGTGCGGCGCGCAGGCCCGGGACGTGCAGGATGGCGAGGTCCAGGTTGGGATCGAAGGCGACGACGGTGGCGGCGCGGCCGCGTCCCAGCCCGCCCACCTTGACGTTCACCTGGCGCGCACCGGCCACGACGTGGGCATTGGTCACCACGCGTTCGCGGGCCACCACCCAGCCGGAGCCGGCGTGGTTCTCGTCGCAGGCGCTGGCGTCGGCCTCGATCTTCACCACGCCGGCAGCGGAACGGGCCACCGCGGAGCCGCGGGCGGCGCCGGCGTCGGGGGCCGGGACGGGGATCACCGGCTCGGGGGACAGGCCGCTGAAGACGCGGGGGAAGCCCTGGCCCAGCTGGTCGGTGAAGCCCGAGGCCCAGCGGCTCATCGGGTCGGGCACCGCCGCGTCCAGCGCGGGCAGCACCCGCGAGCGGTTCAGCACCGAGGCCCAGGAGGCGGGCAGCACCGGGCGCACCGCTCCGGCCAGCAGGGTGATGACCAGGCTGGTCACCAGCAGGGAGGTGAGGCAGCCCACCACCCGGTCCAGTCCGTCGGCGGTGGCGGTGCGGGTGTGGCGGCGCAGCCGCATCCCCAGGCTGGCTCCCAGGGACTCGCCCAGCGTGGCGCACAGCACGACGCCCACCAGCAGCAGGGAGGCGTGGCCGGGGCCCTGCTGCAGCTGCGGCAGGAAACGGTCGATCAGGTGCGGGGTGGCCCACAGGCCCAGCCAGGCACCCGAGACGAGGCCGGCCAGCGAGGCGATGCCCACCAACCCGCCGGTGCGCCAGCCACGCAGGGCGTGAACCAGCAGTACGAGCAGCAGGGCGAGATCGAGTGCCAGGTGGCTGGTCATCGAACCTCCTCGTGCTTGCTGCGGGCGCCCGGGTCCGCGCGGACCAGGGGTGCACCGGTCGGGTCTGCCGGCTCGGGGCAGGGTGTCTGCTCGGCTCCGGGCGCCGCCGGGTGGCGGCACATGCGCTCCATGGTGCCCGGTGGAGCTGTGGGGACAAGCCGGTGGGGTCGCTCAACCGCTTTATTTGGAACGCGCGACCCACAAACTGTGGGGAAGCTGAAGCGTTTTAGAAATTTCAACACCTGCTCTATGACGGATGGCAGAGTTACTCCTGTCGCAGGTCCCCCGGCCAGCGATCCCCCGAAGTACTGGAGTCCCCCGCATGATCATCGCCATCGCCGCCATCGCCACCCTGTGGATCGCAGCCGCCTTGGTAATCGCCTTCGCCGGCCGCAGCAGCGCCGACGTCGAGCGCGCGCTGGCGTCCACCGAGCAGATCCGCGCCTGGGACGAGTTCGACACCGTGCGCGCCGCCTGGGCCAGCGAGGACGCCGACTCCCGCCAGATCGCCTGAGGCCCGGCCGACGCACCGGCCCACGAGACGCCCGACGGGGCCGCGACCAGCAAGGTCGCGGCCCCGTCGTCGTGTCCAGTCGCGCGTGCCCTGCTCGAGACGGCCCCCGCAGGCGCAAGAATGGCCCCTCGTGAGTACATCCACCCTTGCCAGCCATCCCCTCGTCGAGACCCAGGGCGTCGACGTGATCGCGGAGTCCGACCGTCGGGGCCGGCCTCGCGACCTCTTCTGGCCGTGGTGCGCCGGCAACATCCTGCTGCTGCAGGTGGCCTGGGGCGCCTACCTGTTCGACTTCGGCCTGTCCTTCGGCCAGGCGCTGGCGGTCACCCTGTTCGGCGTCGTCGCCTCCTTCGCCCTGGTGGGCCTGGTCTCACTGGTGGGGATGCGCGGCTCCGCGCCCACCATGGTGCTCTCCCGCGCCGTCTTCGGGGTGCACGGCAATGTGCTGCCCGGAATCGTCGGCTACCTGCTGATGCTGGGCTGGGAGACGGTCAACGTCTCGGTGGCGGTACTCGCCTCGGGCACCATCGCCGGCCGGCTGGGCATCCCCGCCGGTCCCACCCGGGTGGTGGTCTTCGTGGCGGTGGTGGCCGTCGTGATGGCGCTCGGCATCCTGGGCTTCGACGCCGTGATGCGCGCGCAGAAGTACTTCAGCTGGATCACGCTGGCGATGAGCCTGGTCTACATCGCGCTGACCGTGCGCCATGTGCGCTGGTCGGCGCTGGGTGAGCACCCGGCCGGCGACGCGCTGGCCGTGCTGGGCGCCTGCGTGATGGTCTTCTGCGGCTTCGGGGCCGGCTGGACCACGGCCGGCGGCGACTACTCGCGCTACCTGCCGCGCAGCTCCTCGCGTGCCGGGATCGTGACCTGGACCACGCTGGGCGGCTCGGTGCCGGTGGTGCTGCTGATCGGCTACGGCCTGCTGCTGTGCGGCACCGACCCGTCGCTGGCAGCCGCCGTGGTGGAGGACCCGATCGGTGGCCTGGCCACCCTGGTGCCCACCTGGTTCCTGGTGCCCTTCTGGTTCTTCGCGCTCTGCGGCCTGGTCTCCGGCGCCACCCTGGACCTGTACTCCTCGGGCCTGGCCTTGGTGGCCATCGGCCTGCCGATCCGCCGCTGGCAGGCGGCCGCGCTCGACGGGCTGCTGATGAGCATCGCCAGCATCTGGGTGGTCTGGTTCGCCACCGACTTCCTGGGCGCCTTCGAGGGCTTCCTGATCACCCTGGGCGTGCCCGAGGCGGCCTGGGCCGGCATCTTCCTGGCCGACCTGGCCATGGTGCGCTGGGCCGCCGGCTACGACGAGCACAAGCTCTTCGACGCCTCCCCGTCGGGCTACGGCTCGGTGCGCTGGCCCGCCGTGGTGCTGATGGTGCTGTGCTGCTGGCTGGGCTTCGGGCTGGTCACCAATACCGCCGCCGGCTGGCTCGACTGGCAGGGCTACCTGCTGGGTCCGCTGGGTCTGGGCGGCCCCGAGGGTCGCTGGGCCGGCACCTCGATCGGGGTCCTGCTGGCACTGGTGCTGGGCTTCCTCGGCATGCTGCCCTTCGCCCGACGCGAGGCGCTGCGCGGCCGTTAGGTGCTTGGCCTGCGCTCCATCCCACGCGGCCGTGAGCAGGCCCTCCCGGTGCGTGGGCAGGAGTCATCCGTCCAACCCTGAAAATCGCCCCCTCGATCCCGGCATCGGCTGGTGGCTTCAGGGGGTCAGTGCAACACCGATGATGTCTTGGAGTGTTTCAGCTGGGGTGCGGTAGTCC
>NZ_BAAAIX010000022.1:0-5513 GCF_039526385.1 Luteococcus peritonei
ACCTCGACCCCATGCGCCATCACAACCCCTCTTCACAGAACCGTTGCGCTGACCACATGAATCCGCCGGCCTTTTCGGCGATCGAGGGAGCGATTTTCCGGTTCGAGTGGTCGAACCCGTGCGAAGACATGACATCTGTCATGCCGAGCCGGTGAAGCACGCCCTGGTGAGGGCCGCCAACGGCCGGGAGGCTGGAGACATGAACAGCACCGAGGCACCCGTGATCCGCACCCACCAGCTCCGCCGCTTCCACGGCAAGGGCAAGGACCGCTTCGAGGCGGTGCGCGGCGTCGACCTGGAGGTGCACCGCGGCGAGCTCTTCGCCCTGCTGGGCACCAACGGCGCAGGCAAGACCTCCACCCTGGAGGTGCTCGAGGGCCTGGCGCCCGCCGGCGGCGGCAGCGTCGAGGTCTTCGGCCACGACCCGCACGCCGAGCGGCGCCGGGTGGCCGGCCGGATGGGTGTCATGCTGCAGCAGGCCGGCTTCCCCGACGACATCACCGTCGCGGAGACCGCGACGATGTGGCACGACACCCTCTCCACCCCGCGGCCGGTGGCCCGGGTGCTCGCCGACGTCCATCTGGCCGAGCGCGCCAACGTGCGAGTCAAGAGCCTGTCCGGCGGCGAGAAGCGCCGGCTGGACCTGGGCATGGCGTTGATGGGCCGCCCCGAGCTGCTCTTCCTCGACGAGCCCACCACCGGCCTGGACCCGCAGAGCCGCCATGTCACGTGGCAGCTGATCCGCTCCCTGCTCGACGAGGGCACCACCGTGATGCTCACCACCCACTACCTGGAGGAGGCCGAGGAGCTGGCCACCCGGCTGGCGATCATGGACCGCGGCGAGATCCACAGCCAGGGCACCGTCGCCCAGCTCATCGAGGGCCAGGACTCGCGGATCGGCTTCGACCTGACCGCCACCGAGGGCCTGGACCTGGCCGGGTTGCCGGGCCTCACCGCCCCGGTGTCCATCGAGGCCGGCCGCGTCGAGCTGCGCACCCGCACCCTGCAGACCACGCTCGCCGAGCTGCTGCGACGCGCCGAGCGCGAGGGCACCACCCTGGAGCGTCTCGACGCCCGCAGCGCCACCCTCGAGCAGGCCTTCCTGTCCATCGCCAATGCCGGCCAGCCGGCCTCCGTCGCCGCCTGACCACCCCTGCAGCCACCACACCCAAGGACCTGACATGAGTCTCACCACCGCCACCACCACCCCGATGACCGGCGAGCGTCGCCCCGCCGCCGCCTGGAAGCGCCTGCGCGCCCTGGTCACCGTGGAGCTCAAGATGCTGCTGCGCAACGGCGTCAACGTCTTCTATGCCGTCGCCATGGGCCCGATGATGGTGCTCTTCCTGAGCCAGCTGCCCCACATCAAGGCCCAGGCCGAGCTCGCGCCGCGCGGCGGCCTGGCCACCATGCTCACTGCCCTGCTGCTGATCAACTCACTGGGCATCGGCATCTACTACAACCTGACCACCGCCACCGTCGCCCGTCGCGAGTCGCTGGTGCTGAAGCGGCTGCGCTCCGGTGAGGCCCGCGCCACCGAGATCCTGGCGGCGATCGCCACCCCGAACCTGATTCTGCTGGTGCTGCAGCTCGTCCTGGTGCTGGGTGCGGTCTCCTGGGCGTTGGGCGCCCCGCGCTTCACCAATCCGCTGGCCATCCTGCTCTCGCTGGGTCTGGGCTCGCTCTTCTTCACCCTGTGCGCCCTGCTGACCGCCTCCGGCACGCGTACCGTCGAGTCGGCGCAGATGACCACCATGCCCGGGATCATGGGCTTCCTGGTGCTCTCCGGCCTGCTGATCCCGCTCTCCGCGATGCCGGAACGGGTCCGGGAGATCTTCCAGCTGCTGCCCGTCGCGCCGGTGAGCGACCTGCTGATGATCGGTCTGAACGGCACCACCCTCGACGGCCGGGTGCTGGACGGTGCCGCGAGCTGGGGGGCCATGCTCTCCCCCGCCCTGGTGCTCGGCTGCTGGTGCCTGGCCGGGATCTGGCTGCTGCGTCGCATGATGCGCTGGGAGCCGATCCGCTGACCCACCGGGCCAGGTGCGCACGTGACACCTGGTGCGCACCACCGAGCTGGTTCAATGGTGCGGCCCGCCGCTGGCGGGCCGCACCGAGGCGTCGACGAGGAGAACCGTGGCCAACTGGCAGCACCGGGTCCTGGGCAGCACCAGCCAGGAGCGCTTCGACCGATTCACGCGCAGCTCGATGTACTTCCTGTTCGCGGTCTGCCCCTTCGTGGCGCTGGCCGGGATCGCCTCGGTCCCGCAGCAGACCGCTACCTGGCGGTTGCTCTCCTGCGCCGTGGTGGCCCTCGTCGGCCTGGTGCTGGCCGCCCTGACCCTGCGACGGGGCCTGGACCACGGACTGGGCCGCACCGAGCTGGGCACGCCCTGGCGGCGGGCCCTGTGGCTGGTGGCCGGGCTCTGCCTGCTCCTGCCGCTCGCTGTGCTGCCCGGCGTCGACCGGCACAACCTGTGGGGCAACGGCCCGGCGGTGGCCATGGCGGCCTGCCTGCCCTGCGTGGTGGTGCTGAGCTGCGCCACCTCGATGCGCGCCACCCACCTGATGGCGGCAGGACTGGTGGCGGTGCCGACGGTGGTGGGGCTGCTGCGCAGCGGACCGGCGGCGCTGCCCTCGCTGCTGGTGGTCGTCTTCTACGTCCTCCTGTTCGTCTACACCGGGCGTCTGTCGGCCTGGATGATGGGTGTGGTGGAGGAGCTGGCGCAGGCCCGCAGCACCGCTGCACGGCTGGCGGTGGCCGAGGAACGGTTGCGCTTCAGCCGTGACCTGCACGACGTGGTGGGCCGCAGCCTGTCCGCAGTGGCGGTCAAGAGCCAGCTGGCGGCCGAACTCGCCCGTCGCGGCCAGGCGGAGGCGGCCGTCACGGAGATGGAGGCCGTGCACGGCGTGGCCACCGAGTCCCTGGCGGAGATGCGCGAGGTGGTGGCCGGCTACCGCCGCGTCGACCTGGCCGTGGAACTGTCCGGCGCCCGGGCCATGCTGGCCTCGGCCGGGATCGGTGCCGAGGTGCTGGGTGCCGAGGTGCTGGGTGCCGACACGGCTGCCGAGCTCGGCGCCGAATCCCAGCAGGCACTGGCCTGGGTGGTGCGCGAGGGCGTCACGAATGTGGTGCGGCACAGCCGGGCCACCCGCTGCCGGATCTTGCTGGAGGTCACCGACCGAGCCCGGCTCACCATCAGCAACGACGGCGCCAGGACCGACGTGGCCTCGGGCACCGGTTCGGGCCTGGCGGGGCTGCGGGAACGTCTGGAGGCGGTGGGCGGCAGCCTGGAGACCCACCACCGGGGTCGCGACTTCCTGCTGGTGGCCGTGGTGGATGCGAGGATCGGGGCATGATCCGTGTGCTGCTGTCCGACGACGAGACCCTGATCCGCGACGCCCTGGCCACCCTGCTGGGCCTGGAGGAGGACCTCGAGGTGGTGGCGGTGGCCGCCAGCGGGACCGAGGCCGTCACCGTAGCCCTGCACCACGAGGTGGACGTGGCGGTGCTGGACCTGCAGATGCCCGGCCTGGACGGGATCGAGGCAGCGGCCCGGATCCTCACCGAACGCCCCGGCGTCGGCTGCGTCATCGTCACCAGCCACGGTCGTCCGGGCCACCTGCGCAAGGCGCTGGCGGCCGGGGTGCGGGGCTTCCTGCCCAAGACGGTCCCGGCGCAGGTGCTGGCCGGGGTGATCCGCGAGGTGCACGGCGGCGGGCGCCACGTCGACCCGCAGCTGGCCGCCGAGGCGATCAGCGCCGGCGAGTCGCCACTGACGCCGCGCGAGTCCGACGTGCTGGAGCTGGCCGCCGACGGAGCACCGGTGGAGGAGATCGCACTGCGGGCCCACCTGTCCCCCGGCACGGTGCGAAACTACCTGTCCTCGGCCGTCGCCAAGCTGGGCACCAGCAACCGGCACGAGGCGATCGCCGTGGCCAGGCGCCAGGGCTGGATCTGATCCAGCACCCGGCGCCCGATCCGGTTCCGGTCCGACTGCGGTCCCGGACTCAGTCGGCGCTGGGACGCGTCATGTCTGCCGGAACCACCCAGCGGTCGAAGTCCTCCGGGCTCACCAGGCCCAACTTCTCGGCCGCCTCCTTCAGCGTGCTGCCCTCGTGATGGGCGGTCTTCGCGATCTTGGCGGCCTTGTCGTAGCCGATGTGGCGGTTCAGCGCGGTGACCAGCATCAGGTCGGTCTCCAGGTGCTCGGCGATCACCTCGCGGTTCGGCTCGATGCCCCGGGCGCAGTGCTCCTCGAAGCTGCGGCAGCCGTCGCCGATCAGCTGGATCGACTCCAGCACGCACCAGGCCATGACCGGCTTGAAGACGTTGAGCTGGAAGTTGCCCTGGCTGCCGGCGAAGCCCACCGTCGCGTCATTGCCGAAGACCTTGGTGGCCACCATGGTCAGTGCCTCGCACTGGGTGGGGTTCACCTTGCCCGGCATGATCGAGCTGCCCGGTTCGTTCTCCGGGATCAGCAGTTCGCCGATCCCCTCACGGGGACCGGAGGCGTACCAGCGCACGTCGTTGGCAATCTTCATCAGCGCCCCGGACAGGGTGCGCAGGGCGGCGCTGACGCCCACCAGCGAGTCGTGGGCGGACAGGGCCGCGAACAGGTTGTCGGCCTGGCGGAAGTCCAGCCCGGTCTCCTCGCTGATCCGTCGCGCCGCCAGGGCGCCGAAGTCGGGGTGGGCGTTGAGCCCGGTGCCCACCGCCGTGCCGCCGATGGCCAGGCCACGGGCCTGCTCGTCGGCGAAACGGACCGCAGCCAGGGCCTCGTCGAGCTGCGCCACCCAGCCACCGATCACCTGGCCGAGACGCACCGGGGTGGCGTCCTGCAGGTGGGTACGGCCCACCATGACCACGTCGTCATAACGCTCGGCCAGCTCCGCGAGCGTCGAGCGCAGCTGCTCCACGCCCGGGTAGAGGGTGGCCTGCAGCTCGCTCACCACCGCGATGTGCATGGCCGTGGGGAAGGTGTCGTTCGAGGACTGGCCGCGGTTGACGTGGTCATTGGGGTGCACCGGCTGCTTGGAGCCCATGGTGCCGCCCGCCAGCTCGATGGCCCGGTTGGAGATCACCTCGTTGGCATTCATGTTGGACTGCGTGCCCGAGCCGGTCTGGAAGACCACCAGCGGGAAGTGCTCGTCCAGGTCACCGGCGATCACCTCGTCGGCGGCGCGCACAACCAGCTGGGCCACCTCGTCGGGGAGCTCGCCCAGCTCCGCATTGGCCTGTGCGGCGGCCTTCTTCAGCACGCCCAGGGCGCGGATCATGGGCCGGGGCCACACGAAGGTGGGCCGCCCGATGTCGAAGTGGTGCAGGCTGCGCTCGGTCTGGGCGCCCCAGTAGCGGGTCTGGTCGACCTCGATGCCGCCCATGCTGTCGGTCTCGGTGCGTGTGCTCATGGGACCACCGTAGGACCTGTCGCCAAGCCGCCTCTAGGTGTTGGTGGCAGGGACGTTCATGACAGTTTGCGGGTTGACGTGAAGGGAGGACCCCCGTTGGG
>NZ_BAAAIX010000023.1:0-33786 GCF_039526385.1 Luteococcus peritonei
ATCCTGCCGAAGACCCCGGCCCCTCACCACACCGGGCCACGACTACCCGCCCCACCTCAAGTCCGAAGAGCCGACAATTCGGACACTCAGGGGGGCCGAAGATGCACCACGGCGCGGCGTGACGTAGCTTGTCGCCAGACGTGCGCCCCGACGCACCAGTCCCACGAGAGAAAGCCCAACGAACATGTCACAAGAGACGGCACGGCGGATCGTCGAGGAGGTTGGCGGAGCGGCCAACATCGCCTCGCTGACGCACTGCGCCACACGCCTGCGATTCCAGCTCAACGACTCGAGCACCGTCGACAAGGCCTCGATCGAGTCCATTCCCGGCGTGATGGGAGCGGTCCCGCAGTCCGGCAACCGCTACCAGGTCGTGATGGGTGGCGCCGTGGCCGGCGCCTACAACGACATCATGCAGCTGCCCGAGATGGCCTCGGCCGGCCAGGCGGCCGCCAAGTCCGACGACGACCTCAAGAAGGAACTGCGCCAGGGCGGCGTGCGCGGCAGCCACGCCTGGATGGACAACTTCTTCGAATTCCTCTCCGACAGCTTCCGCCCCATCCTGGGCGTGCTGCTCGGCGCCTCGCTGATCATCGCCTTCACCGCTGTGCTCGACGCGCTCAAGATCATCGACTTCCGCGCCGCCGACAAGGGCGCCAGCTGGGTCTTCGTCGACGCCATGTGGCGTTCGGTCTTCTACTTCCTGCCGATCATGGTGGCCTACAACGGCGCCAAGAAGCTGAACGTGGACCCGTGGATCGGTGGCGCCGTGATGGCCGCCCTGATGACCCCCAACTTCAAGGACCTCGCCAAGGCGGCCAACACCACCTGCGAGACGCCGAAGTTCGGTGGCGACCCGATCTGCACCGCGCACATCTTCGGACTGCCGATGAAGCTCGCCGACTACGGCGGCCAGGTCTTCGTGCCGCTGATCATGGTGGCCGTGCTGGCGGTGCTCTACAAGTTCCTGCGCAAGATCTTCCCGGACAACCTGCAGATGGTCTTCGTGCCCTTCTTCTGCCTGCTGATCATGGTCCCGCTGACCGCCTTCCTGATCGGCCCCTTCGGCATCTGGCTCGGCGCCACCATCGGCGGCGGGTTGGCCTGGCTGAACACCCATGCCCCCTTCGTCTTCGCCATCCTGATCCCGATGCTGTACCCCTTCCTGGTGCCGCTGGGCCTGCACTGGCCGCTGAACGCCCTGATGCTGGTCAACATCAAGCAGCTGGGCTACGACTTCATCCAGGGTCCGATGGGCGCCTGGAACTTCGCCTGCTTCGGCGCCACCGCGGGCGTGCTCGCGCTGTCGATGAAGGAGAAGGACGTCGAGATGCGCCAGACCGCCTCCGGCGCCCTGGCCGCCGGCCTGCTGGGTGGCATCTCCGAGCCGAGCCTCTACGGCATCCACCTGCGCTTCAAGCGGATCTACCCGTCGATGCTGGTCGGCTGCCTCGTCGGCGGCATCGTGATCGGCGTGCTGGGCCAGGCCTCCCACGGCGTGAAGACCAATGCCTTCGTCTTCACCTCGCTGCTGACCATCCCGGTCTTCAGCCCGATGCTGACCTACGCCATCTCCATCGCCGCGGCCTTCTTCACCGCCATGGCCCTGGTGATGATCCGTGGCTACCGCACCAAGGAGGAGCGCGCGGAGGCCCTGGCCGCCCGTGAGGCCTCCCTGGTCACCGCCGGCGCCCCGGCCAGCTCCAGCGCCCCCGCCGGCTCCGTGACCGCTGCCGCGGCCACCACCGGCGCCGCTGCGGCCGCCGACGCCACCACCCCGGCCACCGGGGCCCCCGTAGCGGCGACGAAGGCCCCCAAGCCGGCCATGCTGCCCGACACCGTCACCGAGATCGGTTCCCCGCTGGCCGGCACCGTGGTGCCGCTGGCCGAGATCCCGGACCCGGTCTTCGCGGCCGGCACCGTGGGTACCGGCGTGGGCATCGACCCCAGCGGCAACACCGTGCACGCCCCGGCGGACGGCAGGGTGGTGGTGGCCCAGAAGACCGGCCACGCCTTCGGCCTGAGCCTGGACAGCGGCGTCGAGCTGCTGGTGCACGTGGGCATCGACACCGTGAACCTGGAGGGTCGCGGCTTCGACGTGCACGTCGCCAAGGGTGACCTGGTCAAGGCCGGCGATCCGCTGGTGACCTTCGACCGGGCCGTCATCGAGGAGGCCGGCTACTCGCTGGTCACCCCGGTGCTGGTGACCAACCACAAGAAGTTCGCCCACGTGGACCAGATCCGCAGCGGCGAGGTGCAGGTGGGCGACCCGCTGGTCGCCACCACCGCAAAGCCCGCCAAGACGGTCTGACCGATCACACGACGAGGGGGTGGGAGCCGAACGGCTCCCACCCCCTCTGACGTGTCCGGACGATTCAGTCGCGACGCAGGTGCTCGCACCGCTCGATCTGGTCGGCCAGCTGCTCCAGCAGCCGGGCCAGCTGGCTCACGTCGTCGCCCTGCCAGCCCTCGAGCATCTCGGCGAACAGGGTCCGGCGCTCCTGCTGGATCCGGTCCAGGGCCTCACGACCCTGACCGGTGAGGGCGGCCATCTGCACCCGGCGGTCGGTGGCATCGGCGAGCTTCTCCACCAGCCCCAGTTCCACCAACCGGCTGATGCGTCGCGAGACGGTGGACAGCTCCAGCTGCAGCGCGGCGGCGAGCTCGGTGATCCGGCAGGGCCCCGCGGCCAGGGCGTCGAACAGACCCAGCTGGCCCGGCTCGAGCCCGGGCACGACGGATCGCTCCCGCCGCCGGACGACGCGGACCAGCGCTCCGGCCCGGATCATGGCGTCAGCCAGCCGGACCACTTCTCCGCTGTTGTTCACGATTCAATTGTTCTCAGCCCTGAGACATTTGCAAGTATGTGACGTTTCAACCAACACGTCTCAGTGACGGATCCGACGCCACAGTCGTCGCGGCACCAGCTGCGCCGCCACCATCGCCGGGCCGAAGCCTGCCGGCACGTGCACCACCTCGCGGCCGCGCCCCAGGGCCTCGACCACTGCTCGCCCCACCTGCTGCGGCGAGACGGTGAAGGCCACCGGCTCGCGTCCCGCCACCATGTCGGTGGACACCGCCCCGGGGCGTACCACCAGTACCTTGACGCCGCCCCCCTGCAAGGCCACCGAGAGGTTGGTGTAGAAGGAATCCATGGCGGCCTTCGATGCCCCGTAGACGAAGTTGGAGCGCCGCACCCGGGTGCCCGCCACCGAGCTGAGCGCGATGATCGTGCCCCTCCCCCTCGACCGCATCGCGGAGCCGAGGGCCACCCCGAGTCCCACGGCCGCGGTGGCATTGACCGTCATCAGCCGCTGGGCCGCGGCCACGTCCTGCCAGGCCTGCTCCTGGTCGCCCAGCAGACCGAAGGCCACCACCGCGTGCGAGACCTCGTGACGGGCAAACACGTCGCGCACCAGCGGCTCGTGGCCGGCCAGGTCGGTGGCGTCGAAGACCGCCTCCTCCACCGCTGCGGCGCCGGCTGCGAGCAGGCGCACACGCTGGTCATCCAGGCCCCGCCCGGGGCGCTGGGCCAGCACCACCGTCGCCCCGATGGCGGGACCGGCCAGCAGTTCCTCGACGACGGCCAGGCCGATCCCGGAGCGGCCGCCCAGCAGCAGCACGGCGCTCATCGCGCACTCCCGTCGCCGCCCCAGAAGAGCCGGTCCACGGCCTGCACGGCATGGCGCGCCAGGCGACGGTGGTCATCCTTCATCACCGAGCTCAGGCCCGGCCCGTAGCCCAGCAGGGTGGCCACCGCCTCCGCCTCGCGCGGGTCGGTGGGGATCACGTCGCTGGCCCGGCCCCGAACCAGCATGATCTTGTTGCGCATCCGGCTGGCGAAGCGCCAGGCCTCCTGCAGCGCCTGGGCGTCGGCGGCCTCCACCAGCCCCGCCTCGCGGGCCGCGGCCAGCGCGGGCAGGGTGGCCGGGGTGCGTAGGGCCGGCAGCTCGTGGGCGTGCTGCAGCTGCAGCACCTGCACCGTCCACTCCACGTCGGACAGGCCGCCCGGGCCCAGCTTGGTGTTGCGCTTGGGGTCGGTGCCGCGCGGGATTCGCTCGGTCTCCATCCGGGCCTTGAGCTTGCGGATCTCGGCCAGATCACCCCGCTCGAGTCCGCCGGCCGGGTAGCGCAGTGGCTCGACGAGCTGCAGCACCTGCGCCGTCAGCTGCGGGTCGCCCGCGCCGTGCGAGGCGCGCAGCAGGGCCTGCTGCTCCCAGGTGACCGACCAGCGCTCGTAGTAGCTGCGATAGCTGGACAGGCTGCGCACCATCGGACCGGAGCGGCCCTCGGGGCGCAGGTCGACGTCGATCTCCAGCGCCGGGTCCGGGCCGCGGGCCGCGAGCATCTGGCGCACCTGGCTGATCAGCGTGCCGGCCTTCTTCAGCGCCTGGTCGTCCTCGCTGTCGGCCATCACGAACATGGCATCGCAGTCGCTGCCCAGGGCCATCTCGCCGCCGCCCCAGCGGCCCATCGCCACCACGCCCAGCGTGGGAGGATCGTCCATCTCGCGGGCGGCCACCTGCAGGGCCGCGTCGATGGTGGCGCCGGCCAGGTCCGACAGGCCCCGGCCCAGCTGTTCCAGGTCGAGCACGTCCAGGATGTCGCCCGCCACCAGGCGCAGCAGCTCCTCGCGCCGGATGGCACGCACCGCGGCCATCGCCTCCTCGCGCCCGGCATGACGCTTCATCGCCGAGGCCATCGAGGCGGTCAGGTCGTCGCGGCTGCGGGGCTGCAGATCACGCTCCTGGGCCAGCATCCGCACCGACGAGGGGGCGCGCTGCAGCAGGTCCACCGCATAGCGGCTCGAGGAGAGCAGCCGCGCCAGGCGCTCGGCCATCTCGCCCTCGTCGCGCAGCGCCCGCAGGTACCAGGGGCTGGCGCCCAGCGACTCCGAGACCTGCCGGAAGCTGAGCAGGCCGTGGTCGGGGTTGGCCCCTTCCGCGAACCAGCCCAGCATGGCGGGCATCAGCTGGCGCTGGATCTCGACGGCCCGGCTGGTGCCGGTGGTGAGCGCCTCGATGTGGCGCAGCGCGGCCGCGGGGTCGGCGAAGCCCAGCACCCGCAACCGGTCGCGGGCCTGGTCGGCGGTGAGCCGCATCTCGTCGGTGCTGAGCCGGGTGACGGCCGCCAGCAGCGGCGAGTAGAAGACCCGCTGGTGCAGCCGCAGCACCTTGCGCGAGCTGGTCCGCCAGGCCTCCTGCAGCTCCTCGCCGGTGCGCAGGCCCATGGCCCGGGCCACCACCCGCAGGGTGTCGGCGTCGTCGGGCATCAGATGGGTGCGTCGCAGCCGGTAGAGCTGGATCCGGTGCTCCAGGGTGCGCTGGAAGCGGTAGGCCTGCGCCATGTCCGCCCCGTCGGCACGGCCGATGTAGCCGTGCGCCTGGAGCTGCGCCAGCGAGGTGAGGGTGGCGCGGGTGCGCAGCCGCTCGTCGGTGCGGCCGTGCACCAGCTGCAGCAGCTGGACGGAGAACTCGACGTCACGCAGTCCCCCGGCGCCCAGCTTGATCTCGCGGTCGGCCTGGGCGGGCGGCAGCAGGCTGATCACCCGCTGACGCATCGCCTGGGTGTCGGCCAGGAAGTGCTCGCGCTCGGCGGCCTGCCAGACGTGCGGGGCCACCAGGTCGACGAAGGCCTGGGCCAGCTCCAGGTCACCGGCCATGGCGCGCGCCTTGAGCATGGCCTGGAACTCCCAGTTCTTGGCCCACTTGTCGTAGTAGGTCGCCATGCTGCCCAGGGTGCGCACCAGGGATCCCTGCTTGCCCTCCGGGCGCAGGTTGGCGTCCACCTGCCAGATGGAGCCCGCGGCGGAGTTCGCCGAGCAGATCCGGCTCACGGCGGCGGCCAGCCGGGTGGCCACGGCCACCGCCTCGTGGCTCTCGGTGGCCTCGTCCGCGGGCTCGGCGACGAAGATCACGTCGATGTCGCTGATGTAGTTCAGCTCCTGGGCGCCGCACTTGCCCATTGCCACGATGCCCAGCCGGGCGCGCTCATGGCCGGCCACCTGGCTGCGCGCCACGGCGAGGGCGGCGTCGATCACCGCGTCGGCCAGGTCGGCCAGCTCCGCGGCCACGTCGTCCACGACGGCGGTGGGCTCGGGGTGGGTCAGGTCGCGCATCGCGATGCGCACCAAGTGGGTGCGGTTGGCCAGCCGCAGCTGGTCCGCGGCGGCCGGGTCCTCGGCCACTGGAGCATCGACCTCCGGGTCCACCCCGACGGCGCGACGCAGCTCGGCGCGGATCCAGGCCGCGTCATGGCGCTCGGGCTGCTCGTGCAGTACCGCGAGCGCCTCCGGATGGGTGCACAGGTGCTGGTTCAACGCCTGGGAGCCGCCCAGCACGGCCAGCAGCCGCGCGAAGGCCTCACCCCGGGCCGCGACGGTGGCCAGCGCCTCGGGATGGTTCTCGTCGAGCCGGTTCAGCCCGGCCAGGGCCAGGTCCGGGTCGGCCACCTGCTCCAGCTGCTGCACCCAGTCGGCGCCCGCGGCCCAGCCCCCGCCACGCTCTTCGGCCCGCAGGCGCAGCGCCTCGAGCTCCTTGGCCGCCATGGCAGCATGGGCGAAGCCGCGGCGAGCCATCTCGCCCGGTGTGCTGGACATCCTCGACATCTGGTCCTCCCGGCCCCAACCTAGCGGGAGGCGGCGCGCCCCGGCAGTCCCCCGGTCCCACGCACCGGGCAGCCGGTTCGTGCCCCCGACATGTCGCGGTAACTTTCCGGAAACCCTTGCCACACAGCATGGAGGACATGAGCATCATGGCGGCCCGCGGAGACCGGACCCTGCGCACCACGGTGGAGGTCGTCTCCTCCCAGTGCCGGGCGCTGGCCGGCGCGCACGGCATGCTCGACCAGGCGTCGCGGGCCCGGATGGTGGTGCTGGTGGATGACGTGCTGGCCGCGCTGGGCAGCCCCACCACCGCCCGCCCCCAGTCCTGGGCCAGCCTGCTGAACCACCGCAGCGTCGGCTCTCGGCACCTGGACGCCATGACCGAGGAGCTGGCGCAGTCCACCCGGGCCGATGCGCTGGGGCGGCTGTGCACCTCGCGGACCGCGGTGCTCGGCACCGAGCTGGCCGGCCAGCTGCCGGCCACCGTGAGCAACCAGTTCGGCAATTCCGCCGTGGTGGACTACCTGCGCGCCACGCTGCTGGAGCTGGCGGTGCTCTCGCTCGCCGGCGGTCCGCAGTGCCTGCAGCCCGCGGCGCTGCGCAGCTGCGTGCGCTCCCTCTCGCAGGCCCTGGGCGAGCGCTTCGCCGGGCACACCATCGAGGCCCGGATCCCCCCGGCCAGCGCGGTGCAGCTGTCCGCCTTCGGGCAGGGGCCCACCCACACCCGCGGCACGCCGCCCAATGTGGTGGAGACCGACGAGTTGACCTGGCTGGAGCTGGGCACGGGCCTCACCAGCCTGGAGCAGGCCGTCGAGGACCGACGCGTCACCGCCTCCGGGGTGCATGCCCTGGAACTGGCCCGGATGCTGCCCGTCGTGGACCTCTCCCGGCTGACCTGAGCCGAGCGTCCCGCCCCCGGCTCAGAGCCGGGGCAGCAGGGTGGACAGCTCGTGCGGGGTGACCTGGCGGCGGTACTCCTCGAACTCCTGGCGCTTGTTGCGCAGGAAGTAGTCGAAGACGTGCTCGCCCAGGGTCTCGGCCACCAGCTCGGAGTTCTCCATCAGGGCGATGGCCTCGTCCAGGTTGTGCGGCAGGCTCTGGATGCCCATCGCGCGGCGCTCCCGGTCGGTGAGCGCCCAGACGTCGTCGGCTGCCTCCTCGGGCAGCTCGTACTCGTTCTCGATGCCCGACAGGCCGGCATTGAGGATCAGCGCATAGGCCAGGTAGGGGTTGGCCGCCGAGTCCAGGCTGCGCAGCTCGATGCGGGCGCTGGAGGACTTGTCCGGCTTGAACATCGGGATCCGCACCAGGGCGGAGCGGTTGTTGCGGCCCCAGCAGATGAAGGAGGGTGCCTCGCCGCCGCCCACCAGCCGCTTGTAGGAGTTGACCCACTGGTTGGTGACGGCGGTGATCTCGCCGGCATGGTGCAGCAGGCCGGCGACGAAGTGCTTGCCGATCTTGCTCAGCCGGTAGACGTCGCTGGCGTCGTAGAAGGCGTTGTTGTCACCCTCGAACAGACTCATGTGGGTGTGCATGCCGCTGCCCGCGTGGTTGGTGAAGGGCTTGGGCATGAAGCTGGCCTCGATGCCCTGGCTGACCGCCACCTCCTTGACCACCACGCGGAAGGTCATGATGTTGTCGGCCATGGTCAGCGCATCGGCATAGCGCAGGTCGATCTCGTGCTGGCCGGGAGCGCCCTCGTGGTGGCTGAACTCCACGCTGATGCCCATCCGCTCCAGCATCTGGATGGCGTCGCGACGGAAGTCGGTGCCGTCACCCAGCGTGGTGTGGTCGAAGTAGCCGCCGGTGTCCAGCGGGGTGGGCTCGACGCCGGGCACCACCGGGGGCTTGAACAGGAAGAACTCGATCTCGGGATGGGTGTAGAAGGTGAAGCCCATGTCCGAGGCCTTGGTGAGCGCCCGCTTCAGCACGTGGCGCGGGTCGGCGAAGCTGGGCGAGCCGTCCGGCAGCGAGATGTCGCAGAACATCCGCGCGGTGTTGCTCTGGGTGCGCCAGGGAAGCATCTGGAAGGTGGAGGGGTCCGGGTGGGCCACCATGTCCGACTCGTAGACCCGGGCATAGCCCTCGATGGCCGAACCGTCGAAGCCGACGCCCTCGGCGAAGGCGCCCTCCAGCTCGGCGGGGGCGATCGCCACGGACTTCAGGAAGCCCAGCACGTCGGTGAACCAGAGGCGGACGAAGCGGACGTCGCGTTCCTCCATCGTGCGCAGTACGTACTCTGTCTGCCTGTCCATGGCGTCATCCTGCCCCGGCAGTGTTTCAGGTGGGTAACAGGTCCCGGCGCCCGCCTAGACTCGGGGACATGTCGATGCCTGGCTGGTACCCGGATCCCGCGGGAAATCCCGGACACTTCCGCTACTGGGACGGCGCCTCATGGTCGCAGCAGACCACCACGGACCCGTCCTCGGCCGTGCCCGGCAGCACCGCGCCCGCCGGGCGGGAGCGCAAGGGGGTGCTCGGCCTGCTGCTGGGCGGCCTGGCCGCGCTGCTGGTGCTCTCGCTGCTGATCTGGGCGCTCTTCTTCCGCGAGGCCGGCTTCACCCCGGTGCCCGAGGACACCAATTCTGCCTCGCCGACCGGCCCGGTCTGGAACGAGACCGACACCCCCACGCCCACCCCGTCGGGCAGCACCGAGCCCGCCCCCAGCGGTGGCTCGATGGTGGACTGCCCCACCGGCGGCGGAGACGTGGTGCCCGCCACCGGAGACCGGCTGCACGGTGGCGGTCTGTCGGTGCCCCGGATCGAGGGCTGGGACGATGCCACTGCCATGCTCTTCACGCTGCCCTGGGTGCAGAACATGCAGGCGCAGACCAAGGTGATCCACCGGGCCGGCGGCACCAGCTGGTTCAGCGTGAACGCGGTGGGCGCGCTGGCGGTGGCCGACGGCTTCGAGGACCCGCGCACCAGCGCCCAGCAGATGATGAGCTGCTTCGCCACCTCCGGCTACTACTCGGGCTTCACCGGCCGCAAGGACCTCTCCAGCCAGGCCGTCACCATCGACGGGCACAAGGGCTGGTGGTTGCGCAGCGAGGTCCACGTGGAGATGGCTGCCCTGCCTCAGGTGGAGGGCGACGTGATCGACGTGGTGATCGTCGACACCGGCGACGGGGAGTCGTTGGGGGCCTACGTCAACTCCGGCACCATCGGCGACACCGAGGTGCTGGACGCCCTGGCCAGGTCCCGCGAGGCGATGACCGTCGGCTGAGCCCGGGGTCAGTGCTTGAACGGGCCCCAGCCCTCGGAGGGCTCGTCGCCCTGCTCCTCCTCGGCCTGCTCGGTCTCGTCCTCGTCATTGAAGCGGGGATCGTTGTCCCAGGCCTCGTTGCGCTGGGCCACCTCGTCGACGGCCCGGGCCGCCTCCTCGCGGGTGGCATAGGGGCCGAGCCGGTGGGCCGCCTTCTCCTCGTCGCCGCGTACCACGCGGTGCTGCTTGAGGGACCAGTACCACTGCTCGTCGCTCATCGTCGTCTCCTGACTAGACTGCCTGGTTGTGAGTGAGATCAAGCCCTTCCCCGTCAGTCCGCGCCGCGCCGTTCCCAGCTCGATCGAGCGCCCGGAGTACGTGGACAGGCCTGGCCCAACACCGTACATGGGCTCCCACGTGCAGGACGCGGAGACGATCGAGAAGATGCGCGAGGCCGGCCGGATCGCCTGCGGCGCCATGCACGAGGCCGGCAAGGCCATCGCGCCTGGCGTCACCACCGACGAGCTGGACCGCATCGCACACACCTACATGCTCGACCACGGCGCCTACCCCTCCACGCTGGGCTACCGCGGCTTCCCGAAGAGCTGCTGCACCAGCGTCAACGAGGTGATCTGCCACGGCATCCCCGACGCCCGCCCGCTGGAGGACGGTGACCTGGTCAAGATCGACGTCACCGCGTACAAGGACGGCGTGCACGGCGACAACTGCTACACCTTCGGCTGCGGCGACGTGGACGAGGAGTCCCGGCTGCTCACCGAACGCACCCAGGAGGCCATGAACCGGGCCATCCGGATGGTGAAGCCGGGCCGCCCGATCAGCGTGATCGGCCGCGTCATCGAGAGCTATGCCAAGCGCTTCAACTACGGGGTGGTGCGCGACTACACCGGCCACGGCGTCCACACTGCCTTCCACTCCGGCCTGGTCATCCTGCACTACGACGAGCCGCGGCTGGACACCCCGATGGAGGTGGGCATGACCTTCACCATCGAGCCGATGCTCTGCCTGGGTGACTACCGCTCCCACCAGTGGGACGACGGCTGGACCGTGGTCACCAATGACCGCTCCCGGGTGGCCCAGTTCGAGCAGACCATCGTGGTCACCCCGGACGGCGCGGACATCATCACGCGCCTCGAATGACCCCCGTGGGGCCCGCACCGCGGGCCCCACGCCCATTCCCCGGACAATGTCGAGCGCTCTGCCTCCAGTGCTGGACCATTGGCGGCCTACTCGTCTCGGCGACACGCTCTGGGCGCACTCGTTCTCGGGGGATACATCATGGACCTGCCTCGCCGCGCCTTCTTCCAGGCACGGGCGCAGGAGCGCTGACGCTGTACGTGACCAATGCCTTCGGCATGCCGCAGGCCGCCGCCTCGATCCCGGGCGGCTCGGAAGGCCGGCCGGATCGTGATCGCCCCGCCGAGCGCGTGGACATCACCGTCGACTTCGCCTCCCACACCATGCTGGTCGTGCTCTCCGGCACCCCCGGCGGCGTGATGGAGATCACCGGCACCATGTGGGGCGATCCGGGCACCGAGAACCCCGGCGTGGGCGCGGTGGAGGACTGGGAGATCTACACCATCGTCCAGAACGCTCCGGTGCCGCACCCGATCCACATCCACGAGACCACCTTCGAGGTCGTGGAGCGTCGGATGATCGACTACGACGTCGAGGCCAGGGTGATGACCAGGGGCCCGAAGGTGTTGCTCTCGCCGAGCAGGACCGGCCGTAAGGACACCGCCTTCGTCTACCCCGGCGCGATGATGCGGGTGCGGATGCGCTTCTCCACGCCCAGGCAGTACATGTGGCACTGCCACCTGCTGGAGCACGAGGACGACGAGATGATGTGTCCCTTCCGGGTGGGCCCCTGGCAGGCCGGCCAGCCGGCCGATATGCGGCTCTTCGGACTTGAGGTGGGGCGGGTAGTCGTGGCCCGGTGTGGTGAGGGGCCGGGGTCTTCGGCAGGATCAGCAGCGACCAAACTCGCTGTTCCAAGAAGACCCCGACTGTGTGTGAGCCTACCGACTACTGCCCGCGTTGTGATGCCCTGATCGACCTGTCTGGTCTGCACGTGACCGCCGTCGAGCGCGCCCCCGACACGATCACCGTGGAGGTGGAGTCCGCCCCTGGCGAGGGATTCTGTCCCGACTGCGGCGTTCTCGCGCGGTCTCACGGCCGCCATGCCCGGGTCCTGCACGATGTTCCCTTCGGCGACACGGCGGTCGTGATTGTGTGGCGCACCCGCACGTGGCGTTGCGCCGAACCCTTGTGCGGCAAGGGCTCGTTCACCGAGCAAGACCCGGCGGTCGCCGCGCCCAGGGCCCTGTTGACCGGCTCTTCGGACTTGAGGTGGGGGTCACGTGTCGAGGCCGCCGGGACGGGAGCAGCTGATGAGGGGACGAGTCGGCCTCTAAGCCGGATTCAGCCTGCGCTTGGCGGACGACTAGGTGAGTGACACGAAGAATACCTCCCGACTAGGATTTTTGCCGATTTGAGCGTTTCTACGATTTGCACGCTTTTCGGAATCTTCGGGACTTCGGACGGGACTAGCGAAGGTCTCCCAGCGTGGGCCGCTTCAGGACCCCCTTCAGCCGAACCGCATCCCGAGAGGCTCGGGCCGCTGCGACACCTAGAGGCAGGACCACCACCAACGAAGCAAGCCACCCCAAGACGTGGGACGGATACTTCACCAGAGGTTGCCACCCCCAGAAGCCCAACAGGCCAGCCAAGAGGAGCACGCTTAGATCCAGCAGGACCGCCCAGACGATCGCCCGGGCGGCCGCGAACTTCCCCGCTTCGTCGGGCGTATGCACGCGCACCCCCTCCAGCTTTCCCAACAGCTCTACCTTCACGTCATCACTCCCGCAAATGAACTGTTGAACGATCTCGTCACCACGATGCAAAGTAGCGGGACGAGCCATAATGCGCTGATCCAAGTCACTAAAGAAGGCGCTCGTGAAGTCTTTGTCGCCAAGCGGGAAGGCGTAGGGCGAGGCCCCCCGAGCAGTGATATTGAGAGCGATTCCACGCGGACCGGGAGTCCACTGATACTGCTGGATTGGCTGCGTCACCTCTGTCCAGAAGTCCGGCCCCAACCAGTGTCTGATTCGAACCGTCATGATGACCGGGTCTGGAATCTCCGTGCGCCAGTGTGGCCCGTCGTAGTGGAGCTTCAAGTAACCCTGACCCGCATGCAGGTCAATCGGCTGCCGCTCAACTGTCAGGACGAGATGAGCCCTAAACGGGCTGAAAACGAACCAGAGGGCCCCAAAGCCGGCGAGGGTCATTGGTACCGTCATCCATTGAATGAGGTTTGGGACTGGCGTGACGAACGGCAACACCCCCGCAGGCTATCCATTCCATTCCCCAGAAGCGAAGGCCCCGCCACTGCGAAGAGCGGCGGGGCCTCGTCCCACCCACCCGGGCCGACCGTCAGCCCGGGAAGCTCGGTCAGCCGTCCAGCGTGACCTTGGTCATGTACTGCGGCAGGTTCACGGCCGCGGCGCACCGCTCCTCGATCACGGTCGTGGTCATGTTGCGGATCAGGTCGTCGCCGGCGTAACCGATGACGATCTGGACACCGGCGGAGTGCCGGTAGAAGGTGCCCGCCTGCGAGGGGCCGACGAACAATCGTGCCCGCGGCCATGCCCGGGACGGCCTTCACCGACAGGCCCATCGGGCCGGCGCTCGGGTTGCTGAAGGGATCGACGAGGTACTCGCGTCTCAATACGCCGATCGCCTGCGGCGCGTGCGTGACCAGATCGCCTACTTTCGCAAGCGCGAGGGGATCTCTCAGATCGAGCTTGCCGAGCGAGTGACGGCCGCCGGCTATTCGATTCACGTCTCGACGAGCGTGAAGACGGTTCCGGCCCGGCTATGCCACAAGACCGCCGACGAGACCCTGAACACCTACGCCCACCTCTGGCCGGACTCAGACGCGCGGACTCGTGAGGCGGTCACCGAAACTTTCTCGGACTTTCTACGGACTTCCGGCGTGCAAGCCGCGCGGAATCTCTTGCCAGACAAGGAATAAGGGACGAGCCGGCCTGTAAGCCGGATTCTGTACCGCGTGAGCGGCGGTGGTCATCCATCTGCGAATGCCGTTGCCGACATCCTTCGACGCCTGCGCGTCGTGCGACCTACCCGGAGGCTCGGGCGGGCAGCCCTCGAACGCCTCCGGCCCACCGAGGTGGGCACAACTTGGTCTTGCTCCGGGTGGGGTTTGCCTGGCCAGCCCAGTCACCTGGGCTGCCGGTGGTCTCTTGCACCGCCGTTTCACCCTTACCAGCAACGAATTGCTGGCGGTCTGTTCTCTGTGGCACTTTCCCGCGGGTCGCCCCGGGTCGGTGTTACCGACCACCCTGCCCTGTGGAGTCCGGACTTTCCTCGATGCGCTGCCCCGTGGGGCCCTGCACCGCGATCACCCGGCCGACTCGTCCGTCGGACAGTCTACGCGCTGGTGAAGCGCACCTGGCCCGCGACCAGGTCCACCGACTCCAGCCGCACCTGGACTGTGTCGCCCAGGGCCACCCCGTCGAGCTTCAGGTGCGCCTCGGTGGCCGGGTCGGCGATGGAGATGTCGCCGGTGCCCTTCTTGTCGTCGACGTCCACCAGGGTGCCGGTGAAGACCTCCCCAATCCGGTTGGAGAGCACCAGCGCCTCGGTGAGGTCCACCACGCCGCGCTCGAACTTCTTGGCGCGACGGTCGGACTCGGCCATGGTCTGCGGAAGGGCGGGCAGTGCCTCCAGCACCCATTGGGGGATCTCGGTGCCGGCGCACAGGTGCACGCAGATCTCGCCCACGTAGCGGTCCACCAGACGGCGCAGCGGCGCCGTGCAGTGGGCGTAGTCGGCGGCCAGCGCGTTGTGCTTCAGGTTGCTGCCGCGGGTGGTCTCGTCGATGACGGTGTAGGCGGCGCCACGGAACAGGGTGGTGCACTCGGTCATCATCGCGAGGTGGCTGGGCTGGCTGACGTCCAGCGAGCGGACGAAGTCCGGGTAGTCGCGCTCGGCGGGCCAGTCGATGCCCAGGCTGCGGGCGGTGCGGCGCAGCCGGGCCACGTCGCGCTCGTCGGCCGGCGGCAGGGTGCGCAGGATCCCGACGCCGGCCTCCAGCATCATGCCGGCGGCCGCCATGCCGGTGAGCAGCGAGATCTGGGCATTCCAGTCCTCCACCGGCAGCGGGGCGCGGAAGACGACGTGCCAGCCGGACTCGTCGGCGACGATCTCCTGCTCGGGCAGGTTGAGGCTGACGCCGCCGCGGTCGATCTCCTGCTGCTGGCGCAGCTGGCCGATCTCGCGCAGCAGGAGCAGCCACTCGGGTGCCTGGCCGGCGTCGAGCTGCTGCTGCACGCCCGTGTAGCTGAGCCGTTCGGTGGAGCGGACCAGGGCACGCTCCACGGTGGCGGCGGTCTGCGCACCGGTGGCGTCCAGGCGCACCTGCCAGACCAGGGCGGGCCGGGCGGTGCCGTCGGACAGCAGGCTGGCGGCCGCCTCGCTGAGCTGCGGCGGGTGCAGCGGGGCACGCTGGCTGGGCGCGTAGAAGGTCTGGCCGCGGCGCTGCGCCTCGGCGTCGATGGCGCCGCCCGGCTCCACCCAGGCCGCGACGTCGGCGATCGCGTACCAGACCAGGTAGCCGTCGCCCTCTCGCTGCAGGTACATCGCCTGGTCCAGATCCATCGAGCCCTCGGGGTCGATGGTGACGAAGGGCAGGTCGGTGCGGTCGGCCCGCTCCCCCAGCTCCAGCGGACCGGCGGCGACGCGGCGCTCCGCCTCGGCCAGCACCTCGGGGCCGAAGTCCTGCGGGACCTCCAGCTCGGTGCGCAGCCGGTCCAGACCCTCGCGGATCTGCTCGGGGACCTGTTCGGCGATGGAGATGTGGCGTGCGGGCATGCGTCCTCCTGGTTGGGCTGAACGGTGGTGCTGCGGCCCTACTCGGGCAGGCCGGACTCCTTGGTGCGGACCAGGATGCGGCCGCACTCCTCGCAGCGCAGCACCTCGTTAGGGGCGGCCTGGGCGTAGCGACGCAGGTCGGCGGCGTTCTGCTCCAGCTGGCAGCCGGTGCAGCGACGGGCCTTGAGCTCGGCGGCGCCGACGCCCATCCGGGCGGAGAGCTTCTCGTAGGTGGCCACCAGGTCGGCGGGCAGCAGGCGGGCATGGGCCTCGCGCTCGGCGCGACGCTCGGCCAGGTCGGCGTCGAGGTCGGCGAACTGCGAGTCACGCTTGGCCATCAGCTCGCGGATCCGGTCCTCCATCTGCTTGCGCTCGGTGGCGATCCGGTCCCGCTCGGCCTCGGCATCCTCGACCACCTGCATGGCGTCCAGCTCGTCATCCTCCAGCTTGGCGATCCGGCCGCCCAGGTGCTCGATCTCCTCCAGCATGCCGCGCAGGGCCTTGGGGTCGGAGATGGCACCGGCGTCGACGCGCTGCTGGTTGCGGGCCAGGCGCTCGCGGGCGGGGTTCAGGTCCGCCTCGACGCGCTCCTGGGCGCTGCGGGCGTCGCCCAGCCGGGTCTCGGCGGCCACCTGGTTCTCCACCAGGGCCTGACGCTCGGTCATCAGCTGCTTGATGGTGGCCAGCTCCGGGAGCGTCTGGCGGCGGTGGGTGAGCTGGCCGATCTGGACGTCGATGGCGGCCAGGTCGAGCAACCTCAGCTGGTCAGCCGGTGCGGCAAGCATGCGTTCTCCTTCTGCTCCCGGCCGGATGCCGGGATGGTGGCAGCCTACCCACTGAGCGGGGGCTGTGCGGCACGCCGCCGAACCTCCTACCGGCCGGTAGGATCGCGCTCGCCGTCGTCTCCGAGGAAACCCATGAGCACATCCCGCCCCGCCGCCATGCCCGGCGAGTCCCTGTCCCGCCCCCAGTACCGCAACCTGGTGCTCGTGCTGGGCATCCTCGGCGCCCTCGGCCCGATGACCATCGACACCTACCTGCCCGCCCTGCCCATCCTGGCCGACCACCTGGGCGCCTCCGACTCGCAGGCGCAGCTGACGCTGAGCGCCATGATGCTCGGGCTCGGCCTGGGCCAGCTGGTCTTCGGACCGATCTCCGACGCGGCGGGCCGGCGTCGTCCGCTGCTCTACGGCCTCATCGGCCACGCGGTGGCCAGCGTGGTCTGCGGGCTGGCGCCGAACATCGGGGTGCTACTGGCGGGTCGACTGCTGCAGGGCCTCGCCTCCTCGGCGATCGCGGTGGCCTCGCAGGCGCTGGTGCGCGACCTCTTCCGCGGCATGCGCGCCGCCGAGCTGCTCAGCCGGCTGGCGCTGATCACCGGCATGGCGCCGATCCTGGCGCCGTTGGTGGGCTCCGGCCTGCTGACCTTCACCTCCTGGCGCGGCGTCTTCGCGGTGCTGGGCCTGGCGGCCGTTCTGATCGGTTTCCTGGTGCGGCGACAGCTGCCGGAGACGCTGCCGGCCGAGCGACGCATCCCCGCCACCGTGGGCGGCACTGTGGCGGCCTATCGCCAGGTGCTCAGCGACAAGCTCTTCCTGGCCGTGGTGCTGGTGGCCTCGATGATCTTCACGGCGCTGTTCGCCTACGTCTCCGGTTCACCCTTCGTGATGCAGGGCGTCTTCGGGCTGAGCCCGCAGGCCTTCGGCGTGGTCTTCGCCTCGATGAGCCTGGGACTGTCGCTGTGCAGCCAGCTCAACCCGCGCCTGGTGCGCCGGGTGGGGCCGGTGCGGGCGCTGACCGTCGGCCTGGTGCTGATCGCGTGCTCTGCGCTGGTGATGCTGGCCTTCGCCCAGTTCCGGATCGGTGGGCTGGTGGGCTTCCTAGTGCCGATGTTCGGCGTGATGATGGGCCTGGGCTTCTCGCTGCCCAATGCGCCCGCCGTCGCCCTGCACCGCCACGGCGCGGCCGCCGGTACCGCCGCGGCACTGCTGGGTGCGGCACAGTTCGGCATGGGCGCCGTGGTGACCCCCGTCGTGGGCGCCCTGAACGACGGCACCTCCCGCCCGATCCCGCTGGTGATCCTGGTGGCCTCGCTGCTGGCGCTGGGGGTCATGCTGGTGGCCGGCCGCCGACTGCGCGCCGAGAGCTACGACTAGGCCCGACGAGGCCCAATCCGGCCGGGCGGCCGGCCTCGGCAGCGGGGCTGGGATCCGAGGCTGAGGCGGGTCGAAAACCTGCCCCCGATCTAGGTCACCCGAGGCGATTCCTTGGCCCCCGCGAAGAGGGGTTCAGCCGGCGACGCCGCTCGGCCTGCCCCGCAGGCGTGCGGCAGCCCCCGGTCGCGACCGCGCCGATGTGCTTCGAATCCGATTCAGGGCAGTGCCGAAGCGGGCGCGCCGCCGAGGTACTGACCCCGGCCCCCCAGCACCGTGGAGCGCCGTGGGACGAGCCGCAGGAATCCCGAGAGCGACGCATCGAGACCAGCCCCACAAGCCCATCGCCTCGAGAACCATCACAGGAGGACCTCTGGCTCGCCTGGCCGGACCGGAGCGGTCGGCCCGCAGCCGGAGCCGGCGCAGCTCCCACCGCTCACGCCGGGGTGCCCCACGCCCCCGACGAGGTGGGAGCCCCCCCAAGGGCAACCCCACCCCGCACCGAGCCGACCGGGCCGGCTGAAGATCCACTGCCCGAAAGAGCGAAATCTCAGTGCACGAACAGAAACCGACGCAGGATGAGGACAGGTCCCTCCGCCGATTGGAAGTCCAGATGCTCCGCACCCGCCTGCTCCCGCTGGCAGCCGTCGCCCTGGTGGCCCCGATGGCCGCGTGCTCCGCACAGTCCTCGGCGGGCACCACGGTCGCACCCGCGGACCCGCAGTCCACCAGCTCCCGGCCCAGCACCACCCCCTCGAGCGGCAGCCCGGCCAGCGACGCCGCGGCAGCGCCCGCCACCACCCCCGCGTCGACCTTCCGCCTCACGACCAATGTCGCCGACGGCGCCACCAAGGTCCCGGTCAGCACGCTGCTCACCGTCACCCCGTCCCAGGGCACGGTGGACACCGTCACCGTCGCCTCCTCGGCGACCGGGAAGAATGCCGTCCCGAAGATCACCGGCACCACGAATGCCAAGGGCGTCTGGGTGGCCAACACGCGGCTCGATCCGGGAGCGCGCTACACCGTCACAGCCACCGGAACCGGCACCGACGGCACCACCCGCACCAGCAACACCAGCTTCCGCACCCAGGAACTGGACCGCTCACGCGAGGTCTTCCCCACCCTGTCCCCCGTGATCAACGGCCCCTACGGCGTGGCCCAGCCGGTGGTGGTGCAGTTCGACGTACCGGTGAAGAACAAGGCGGAGTTCGAGCGGAACATGCACGTCACCTCCATCCCGGCGCAGGAGGGATCCTGGGGATGGTTCGACGACCGCACCGTGCGCTGGCGGCCCAGGACCTACTGGAAGCCCGGCACCAAGGTGAAGCTGGACGCCAACCTGAACGGCGTCGATGCCGGCGGCGGCAACTACGGCCAGCTGAACCGCACCCTGGAGCTCACGATCGGCCGCAAGCAGCTGGGCAAGGTGGACATCGCCAGGCACACCATCAGCTGGCAGGTGGGCGATGCGAAGCCGGTGACCTACGACATGACCGCGGGCAAGCCCGGCTTCACCACCCGCTCGGGCACCAAGGTGGTCATGGAGAAGGCCGAGAACATCAAGATGGCCTCCGAGACCACCGGCATCGCCCGCGACTCCGCCGAGGGCTACAACGTCGACGTCGCCTACGCGCTGCGCGTCACCAGCTCGGGCGAGTTCATCCACTCCGCCCCGTGGAATGCCGGCAACTTCGGCGTCCGCAACGCCTCCCACGGCTGCGTGGGCATGTCCACCGACTCCATGTACCGGCTCTACACCACCGCGCAGATCGGCGACCCGGTGGTCTTCACCGGCTCGAAGCGCACCCTCGAGGACGGCAACGGCTGGACCGACTGGAACCTCAGCTGGGAGCAGTGGCGCAAGAAGTCCGCGCTGCGCTGAGCCGACCCGGTCCCGCGACGAGCTCAGGCATTCCAGCGGATGATCGCCGGCGACTCCTTCTCCTGGCCCAGCACGCAGACCGCACCGGTGTTCAGTGGGAAGGACTGGCCACGGGCGATGTCGATGTCCAGCCAGCACAGCGCCAGCACACGAGAGGCGTGGCCGTGGCTGAAGCAGATGGCACGCTCCACACCGGAGTCGCGCACCCGCTGCACCACCTGGGTGAGCCGGTTGATGACCTGGGTCTTGGTCTCGCCGCCGGGCATGGGATGGGTCCAGATCCGCCAACCCGGTACCTGCTCGCGGATCTGCTTGCTGGTGATGCCCTCGTAGTCGCCGTAGCTCCACTCGGCCAGGTTCTCGTCGACCTCGTAGTCGGTGAAACCCGCCAGCTCGGCGGTGCGACGCGCACGCAGCCGCGGGCTGGACAGCACCAGTCCGAAGTCGGCCGGGTCCAGCTTGCTGCGCAGCGCCTCGGCCTCCTCGACGCCGTGCGGCGTGAGGTCCAGGTCGGTGACAGAGGTGTGCTGCCCGGACTTGCTCCATTCGGTCTCGCCGTGGCGGACCAGGTATAGCTCGGTCATGGGCCCATCCTAGGAGGCCGGTCGCCGGCTGGCCATGCCCCTTTCGCCCCGGGCGATCACTCGAGGATCTGCTCGCTGATCACCGGCAGCCGGCCCGAGGCCAGCATCACCTGCTCGCCGGCGCGCCACAGCTGCACCACCGCTCGCTGCAGCGAACCCTCGGGGGCGCGGTCCGCCAGCACGTCCAAGGGTGGTCGCCCCGGATCGGGCTCGATCCCGAACCCGAAGTAGAGCGCATCGCGGTCGTTGGGGGCCACCTTCCAGACATTGAAGCGGCGGGCGAAGTCGGTGATGTTGCACTCCCCCAGACGCCAGCCCAGGCCGGGATCCAGCAGCCAGGAGGAACAGATGATCCAGTCGATCGGACCGGCCTCCGGGTAGTGCTCCTCGAAGAAGGTCATGGCGCGCTCCAGTGAGGCGTCCACCTGCTCGGGCTCCAGCGGCCCGGACTCGTCGATGTGGACGCTGAGCACCTTCACCGGCTCCGGGTACAGGCCCACGTCGGAGTCGGTCAGCTCGAACTGCAGCCGTCCCAGCTTCAGGTAGCCGTCGGCCCACACGTGGCACAGCCAGCGGTGGTTGTGCAGGCCGGTGGAGCCGTTGACCTGACGGTCCTTCCAGACCTGCTGGCCCAGGTCCGCCAGGCTGGCACGGGTCACCTCGGGCGGGATGCCCCGCCCGGCCTGCACCGCTCGCAGGTTGGGGGCGGCCAGCACCAGGGCGAACAGGGGCAGCACCCCGCGACCCAGCTCGTGCTGGTCGTCGACCGGCTCGAAGACCTGCTCGATCAGCTCACGGTGGCCCACCAGCGCATGCAAGCGCTCGACCAGCAGCTCGATCCGAGCAAGATGATCCGGGCGGCCCAGTACCTGCTCGCGCCAGCCGAGCACGGTTCCAAGATCATCACTGCGGACGCCGAGCTCGACGAGCTCGGACTCCAGGTCGTCCCGGGCCAGGGCGGTGCGCGCATCCATGGAGGGCAGCCTATGATCTGCTGGGGTGCGCAGGGCACCCGACCCGAACCTGTGGAGAGCGACATGAGCGACGAACAGCCGGCGCTGCCGAACCGGCAGACCCCCTTCTCCGAGGCCTTCCGCAGCTTCATCCCCAGCGACTGGGCGCCCTACGAGACCGAGCCCCCCGCCACCCTGCCAACCTCAGGGCCTGCGGCGGAGCGGCGCGCGCGGCTGGCGGAGCACTTCCCCGGCGAGCGGCTCGTCGTGCCCGCCGGTGGCCTCAAGGTGCGCTCGAATGACTGCGACTACCAGTTCCGCCCGCATTCCGCCTTCGCCTGGCTGACCGGCCTGGGCACCGACCGTGAGCCGGACGCCGTGCTGGTGATCGAGCCCACCGATCGCACCGAGCAGACCCCCTCGGGCCACCAGGCCACCCTCTACTTCAAGCCACGCGCCCCGCGCACCGACCCCGAGTTCTACGGCGACGCCCGCTACGGCGAGATGTGGGTCGGCCAGCGCGAGAGCCTGGACGAGATGCGGGCCATGACCGGCATCGACTGCGCCCCGCTCAGCGAGCTGGACACGGCGCTGGGCAAGAATGCCGACTCCACCCAGATCCGTGTGCTGCGCGCCGCAGACCGGCAGGTCGCCGGGATCGTCGACCGGGTGCGCAACGAGGCCAACCAGTGCGAGCAGGCCGCCGCGAACGACGAAGAGCTGGAGGTGCGGCTGAGCACCATGCGGCTGGTCAAGGACGACTTCGAGGCCGAGCAGATGCGCGAGGCCTGCCGGGCCACCGCCGTCGGCTTCGAGGCGGTGGTGGCAGACCTGCCCGAGGCGGTGCGCCGTGGGCGCGGCGAGCGCTGGGTGGAGGGCATCTTCGGCCTGCACGCCCGCCACCACGGCAACGGCGTCGGCTACGACTCGATCGCGGCCGGCGGCGACCACGCCAACACGCTGCACTGGATCCGCAACGACGGAGACCTGCGCGATGGTGACCTGCTGCTGCTGGACGCCGGCGTCGAGCTGGACACCCTCTACACCGCTGATGTCACCCGCACCCTGCCGGTCAACGGCCGCTTCTCCGAGGCCCAGCGCACGGTCTACCAGGCCGTGCTGGAGGCGCAGGAGGCCGGCATCGCCGCCGCGCAGCCGGGCAACCGCTTCTCCGACGTGCACGCCGCCGCGATCGCCGTCGTGGCCCGCCACCTGCACGAGTGGGGCCTGCTGCCGGTCACGCCGGACGAGTCGCTCGGGCCGGACGGTGGCCAGCACCGCCGGTGGATGGTGCACGGCACCAGCCACCACCTGGGCATCGACGTGCACGACTGCGCCCAGGCGCGTCGCGAGGACTATCGCGACGCCGTCCTGGAGCCCGGCATGGTGATCACCGTGGAGCCCGGCATCTACCTCAAGGCCACCGATCTGCTGGTGCCGGAGGAGATGCGCGGGATCGGCGTGCGGATCGAGGACGACATCCTGATCACCGCCGACGGCAACGAGAACCTCTCGGCGATGCTGCCCCGCGAGGCCGACGAGGTGGAGGCCTGGATGGCCGGCATCATGGGCCGTCCGCAGGAGGGCTGAGATGCCGGATCGTTCCCACCGCGCCCCGGGACGCTTCATCCCCGGCGCGCTGGTCCCCGCGCGCACCGCCTCCTCGGTCCAGCGCCGCGGCCAGCGGCAGTGGCACACCACCCCCGACTCGGTGGCGGCCTGGGCCTGGTACGTCGACGGGCGCCGGGTGGACTGCGAGGACATGGAACTGGCCTCCGAGCGCGCCAAGGACGGGGAGGGCTTCGTCTGGCTGGGGCTCAAGGACCCCACCGACGAGGACATGTCCCGCTTCGCCCGGCAGTTCGACCTGCACCCGCTGGCCATCGAGGACGCCGTCGAGGGGCACACCCGCAGCAAGCTGGAGCAGTTCGACGACACCCTGTTCGCGGTGATCTCCACGGTGGCCTACGTGGACCACGACAAGCTGCCCGATGCCGATGCCAGCGAGATCGTCTCCACCGGCCAGATCATGGTCTTCCTGGGCGAGAACTTCGTGATGACGGTGCGCCGCGGCGAGAACACGCCGCTGCGCACCCTGCGCAAGTCGCTGGAGGCCTCCCCCACCGAGCTGGCGATGGGCCCGGCCTACGTGCTCTACAAGGTCCTGGACCGCATCGTCGACGACTACCTGCAGGTGGTGGCGGAATTCGACGCCGACATCGACGAGGTGGAGGAGGACATCTTCAGCGCCCACGGCACCACCGGCATCGACCGGGTCTACAACGTCAAGCGCGAGCTGATCGAGTTCAAGCGGGCCGTGGTGCCGCTCGGCGCCCCCTTGCAAGCACTGGCCACCCGCAGCTATCCCGTCGTCGACGAGGAGGTGCGCGCCTACTTCCGCGAGGTGGCCGACCACCACACGGATGCGCGGGAGTCCATCCTGTCCTTCGACGAGGTGCTCTCCACGATCCTGCAGGCCGGCCTGGCCCGGGTCTCGGTCGCCGACAACCAGGACATGCGCCGGCTCTCGGCGGTGGTCGCGGTGCTGGCGGTGCCCACCACCCTGGGTGCGGTCTACGGCATGAACTTCGACAACATGCCGGAGCTGCACACCCAGCACGGCTACTTCGTGGTGCTGGCGATCATGGTGCTGGGCATGCTCGGGTGCGTCATCTTCTTCCGACGCAAGAAGTGGCTCTGAGGCTCAGCCCCTGCGGCGCTGGCCCAGCACCTGCAGCACGGAGCTGAGGCCCTGGTGGGCCATCCCCTCGAAGATGCGACGCTCCACCATCCGCACGTCAAGATCAAGTCCGGTCCAGTCCTCGATCACCTTCTGCCGGGTGAGCAGCACGGACTCCTCCTTGGGGCCGCCGGAACCCAGCGAGGGCTGCGCCGGGGTGTAGGCCTCCATGATCAACCGCCCCTGCGGGGCCAGCTGCTGGGTGAGGGCATCCGCCACGGGGCGACGGAGCTCCGGCTCCATGTGGACGAAGATCGACACGATCCCGTCCCAGGGGCCCTGTGCAGCCGGGGTGCGGACCCAGTCACCAAGATCAGCCACCTGGATGTCCAGCTCCACCTCCCGCTCCGCGGCCAGCGCCCGGGCCTTGGCGGCCCCGACCTCCGAGAGGTCGACGGTGGTCACCCGGTGGCCCTTCTGGGCCAGCCAGACGCCGTTGCGTCCCTCGCCGTCGCCGATCACCAGCACCCGGCTGCCACGGCGCAGCATCACCTCGGCGCTGACCAGGAAGTCATTGGGCCGGTAGCCGTAGACGTGGTTGGGGTGGCTGTAGCGCTCGTCCCACAGGCGGCGCTGCTCATCGGCATTCATCGGGGCTCCTGCGACTGGTCGACCGACTGCGAGCCGGACGGCCCGGCATCGTGCGGGGTGGGGGGCCAGGTGGTGGGTGCCTGCGGCTGCAACGGCGCCTGGCCCAGCATCTGGCGGGCCTGGTTGACCACGGTGTGCTCGCCCAGCACCTCGTAGCGGGAGGCGACGATGGCCTGGGCGGAGGCGAAGTCACGGCGGCCGCCCTGGGCGGCGTGCGCCATGCCGGCGCTCAGCACGCCCATCCCCAGGCCCATCAGCAGGCCCAGGCCCAGGTTCTGCATGGCGGACAGCTGCGGCATCAGCAGCATCAGGACCAGGCCGAAGAACAGGCCGGTGCCGATCCCGCTCATCATGCCCTCGGCCAGCACCCGACCCCAGGTACGGCGGCCCAGCACGCGCTCCACCTGCTTCAGGTCGGTGCCCACGATGCACAGGTGCTGCACCGGGAAGTCCGCATCGGCCAGGTGGTCCACGGCGCGCTGCGCCTCCGCGTAGGTGGGGTAGATCGCAACCGACATGGGGTACTTCAGGGGCATCACCATCGAGGCGGCCTGCATGGAGGAGGACATGGGACGAGCCTACCGGGCCGCGCCGGCGCCGCTCAGCTGCCGGACTTGGCCAGGATCGCCCGGGCCACCTTGAGCCCCGCCTCGTCCACCATCTCGTCGTCCACCACGATGGCACCGGTGGCTCCCCCGGCCTCAGCCGTGGCGTGCTCGTAGGCCTCGACGATGCGCCGGGCCCGCTCGACGTCGGCCTGCGGCGGGGTGAAGATCTGGTTGCCGGCCTCCACCTGGGAGGGGTGCAGCACCCACTTGCCGTCGTAGCCGAGGGCGGCGGAGCTGGCGGCGGAGGTGCGGAAGCCGTCCAGGTCGCGGATCCCGACGAAGGGGCCGTCGATGGCCTGCAGGCCGTGGGCGCGGGCCGCCACCAGGATGGTCATCTGCACGTGGTGGAAGGCGTCGCCCACGTAACCGGGCGGTTGCGAGCCGACGTTGAGGGTGGCCATGCCCATCGAGGCCATGAAGTCGCCGGGGCCGTAGACCAGGGTCTCGGTGCGGGGGCTGGCGGCGGCGATCTCGGCCACGTGCAGCAGGCCGCGCGCCTCCTCGATCTGCAGCTCCAGCCCGATCCGGCCCACCTCCAGCCCGGCGGCCTGCTCGGCCTGGGTGAGCACCAGGTCCAGTGCCTTCACCTGCGCCGCCTCGGTGACCTTGGGCAGCACGATGCAGTCCACGTGGGCCCCGGCGCCGCCCACCACCTCCAGCACGTCCTGGGTGGTCCACGGCGTCGACCAGTCGTTCACGCGGTAGGTGATGGTGGGCGCCTTCCAGCCCTCGCCGCTGGTCAGCGCCTCGACGATCCGACGGCGGGACTCGGCCTTGACCGGCGGGGCGACGGCATCCTCCAGGTCCAGGAAGACGGCGTCGACCTCCTGGCTGCGGCTCTTGGCGATGAAACGGTCGCTGGAGCCGGGGACGGCGAGCACGGTACGGCGGGCGCGGGTGGTTCTCACCCGGCCAGCCTAGTGAGCGGGGCTCCTGCGCGGGAGGCCCGGCCCGCATGCTTGCATGGAGACACGATGGAGACGATGCATGACGAAGCCCTGGCGGGCTGGTTGGAGCTCGGTGAGGACGAGTGGCGCCGCACCGTGGCCTTCGGCCCCGCCGGGATCGAGGCCCATGCCCGGCTGCGCCTGCTCCCCGATCCCTGCCACCCCGGGCAGCGCGAGTGGCAGGCGGTGCTGGACGAGGACCATTCCGACGACGCCAGCCAGCTGCGCAGGGCACTGGATGTGCTGGCCGGCTGGACCACCACACCCCACGACGTGCTGGTGGCGCTGTGGGACGGCACCCCCTTCCATGAAGAGCTGCGCGCTCGACTGGGAACCCCCGCGGTGCAGGGCCCGGCACGCAGCTACCACCTGCTGCGGGCTCGGCTGGACGAGGTCTGCGCCCCCGACGACGAGCTGACCACCGAGGGCATCCTGCCGGCCTTCGTCTGGCCGGCCGACCGGGCCTGGTGCCTGGCCCTTGATGTCGACCTCCACTGGGCCGGCATCGGGGCCCCGGCCGGGGCGGTGGAGCAGTTGCTGGCGACGCGGGGGCTGGACGTGGTGGCCGCCCACCGTGACCAGGAGGTCCCGGCCTACCGCTGAGGGGCGCTGACCGAGCTCGCCGCCGGGTCTTCGTCGGGCTTGTCAGACGGGTAGATTGGGTCCGTGAGTGTCTCCTCGTCGGCCGTGTTCATCTCGCGGATCCGCGGCCTCCCGGTGCTGGACGCCTCCGGCGACCAGGTGGGCAGGGTCCGCGACGTGGTGATCCAGCTGCGCACCCAGGGCCGCGCCCCGCGCGTCAAGGGGCTGGTCGTGGAGCTCTTCGCCCGCCGCCGGATCTTCGTGCCGATGCCGCGGGTGCACGCCATCGACCCGGTGCAGGTGGCCATCGAGGGCCAGGTGGACACGCGTCGCTTCCGCAAGCGTGATGCCGAGACCCTGGTGATCGACGAGCTCTTCGACCGAGCGGTCCCCCGCCCCGACGCCAAGCGCGCCGCCATCTACGACGTCTCGATGAAGCCCACCCGTGCCCTGGAGTGGGAGATCGCCGACGTGGCTCTGCGCGAGCTGCCGGCCAGCGGCCGCTTCCGGCTGGGCAGCCGGGGCGCCACCAGCATCGTGGGCTGGAGCCAGATCCCCAATCTGGTGATGAACTCCGCCCAGGTCACCGACCACCTGATCGCGCAGATGGCGGACATGAAGCCCGCCGACGTGGCCCGCGAGCTGCACGACATGGACCCGGGACGTCGCGCCGAGGTGGTGGAGCAGCTCGACGACGACCAGCTCGCCGACGCCCTGGAGGAGCTGCCCGAGGACGAGCAGGTGGAGCTGCTGACCACGCTGGACAACGAGCGTGCGGCCGACATCCTCGAGGAGATGAACCCCGACGACGCGGCGGACCTGATCAAGGAACTGCCCGAGGAGATGGCCGAGGACCTGCTGCAGCGCATGGAGCCCGACGAGGCCGCCGACGTGCGCGGGCTGCTGGCCTATGCCGACCTCACCGCCGGCGGCATGATGACCCCCGAGCCGGTGATCCTGGCCCCGGATGCCACCGTCGCCGATGCCCTGGCCCGGGTGCGCAACGAGGAGCTGACCCCGGCCCTGGCCTCCATGGTCTTCGTCTGCCGCCCGCCGCTGGACACCCCTTCGGGCCGCTTCCTGGGTGTGGTGCACACCCAGCGGCTGCTGCGCGAACCGCCCAGTTCCATGGTCTCGGGCATGATGGACGAGAACCTCGCCAGCATGCACCCCCACTCGGTGCTGGCCGAGGTGAGCCGCTACTTCGCCACCTACAACCTGGTGGTGGCGCCGGTGGTGAACGAGGACAACCAGCTGGTGGGCGCCGTGACCGTCGACGACCTGCTGGACCACATGCTCCCCGAGGACTGGCGCGGGGACCAGATGGACGCCGGACAGGATGCGGAGGTGAGCGGTGGCTGAGCGCGAACGCCTGAACACCCCCGGCAGCCGCAAGCGTTCGCTGCTGCCCAAGGTGGAGCTGGACAGCGACTCCTTCGGCCGCTTCGCCGAGTGGGTGGCCCGCTTCATGGGCACCGCCAAGTTCCTGGTCTGGATGACCGTGGTGGTGATCACCTGGGTGCTGCTCAACGTGATCAGCATCTGGCACTACAAGTGGGACCCCTATCCCTTCATCCTGCTCAACCTGTTCTTCTCCACCCAGGCCTCCTACTCCGCCCCGCTGATCCTGCTGGCGCAGAACCGCCAGGAGGCGCGTGACCGGTTGACCATGGAGGAGGACCGGCGGGTGGCGGTGCAGAGCCGCGCCGACATGGACTTCCTGGCCCGCGAGATCGCGAGCATCCGGATGAACATGGGCGAGATGGCCACCCGAGACTTCCTGCGCGGCGAGCTGCGCAACTCCCTGCGCGACCTGCTCACCGAGCTGGAGCGCGAGGAGAACGAGGACTACCGCCCCACCGAGCTGCGTCCCCGCAGCCGCCGGGAGAAGTCCTGACCGGCACCGCCGGCCCCAGACCCTGTTGTTGTCTACCGAAGGACCCACCATGACCGAGAGCCCCCTGCTGCCGCAGGTCCGCGCGGCGCTGCACACCGTCGACGACCCCGAGATCCACCGCCCCATCACCGAGCTGGGCATGGTGGACGACGTGCTGGTGGACGAGGACGGCGCCGTCACGGTCAAGCTGCTGCTGACCGTCTCCGGCTGCCCGATGCGCACCACCCTGGACTCCGAGATCCGCAAGGCCGTCAGCTCCGTCGAGGGCGTCACCGCCGTCGAGGTGGAGATGGGCGTGATGGACGACGAGCAGCGCGCCGCCCTGAAGCAGATGCTGCGCGGCGGCCAGCCCGAGCGCGAGATCCAGTTCGCCCAGCCCGGCAACCTGACCCAGGTGATCGCCGTGGCCTCCGGCAAGGGCGGCGTCGGCAAGAGCTCGGTGACGGTCAACCTGGCCACCGCCCTGGCCAGCCTGGGCAAGAGCGTCGGCATCCTCGACGCCGACATCTACGGCCACTCCGTGCCCGACATGCTGGGCCTGGGCGACGCCCGGCCCACCGCCGTGGACGACATGATCATGCCGGTGCCCAGCATGGGCATGAAGATCATCAGCGTCGGCATGCTGAAGCCGGACCGCGACCAGGTGATCGCCTGGCGCGGCCCGATCCTGGACCGCGCGCTCACCCAGCTGCTCGCCGACGTCTACTGGGGCGATCTGGACTTCCTGATCCTGGACCTGCCCCCGGGCACCGGCGACGTGGCGATCAGCCTGGGCCAGAAGATCCCCAACTCCGAGGTGCTGGTGGTCACCACCCCGCAGGTGGCCGCGGCCGAGGTGGCCGAGCGGGCCGGCACCATGGCGGCGATCATGCAGCAGCGCGTGATCGGCGTGGTGGAGAACATGAGCTACCTGGAGGTCACCAGCCCCAGCGACGGCCACACCTTCAAGGTCGATCTGTTCGGCCACGGCGGCGGCCTGGCGGTGGCCGAGACCCTCTCGGAGCGGCTCGGCTACGAGGTGCCGCTGCTGGCGCAGGTGCCGATCGAGCAGGACCTGCGCGAGGGCGGCGACCTGGGCGCCCCGATCGTGGTGAACAAGCCGGACTCGGCCAGCGCCCAGGCGCTGATGGGCCTGGCCCGCCAGCTCGCGGGACGCAAGCGCGGCCTGGCCGGCAAGCAGCTGGGCGTCAGCCCGGTCTGAGCCCCCGACGACGACGCCCGCCTCCCCAGCAGGGAAGGCGGGCGTCGTGGCGTCCGGTCGCGCTCAGGTGGCCTCGACGTCGAAGGGAACCAGGGCGGCCAGCTCGGGCTCCTCGCCGTCCTCGAGCTGGTGACGGATGTCCTCGCCCAGCATCTGGGCGTCCTTGAGGTCGGAGTCCAGGTCGCTGCGCACCTCGGACAGGTCGGCCTTGATCTCGTCGATGTCGCTCTGGATCTCGTCCAGCAGGTGCTTCTGGATCAGGTTCTTGGGGGTGAGGTCGCGAATGTCGAGGTCTGCGTACTCCGGCCCCAGTTCGTTGCGGAGCTGGGTCTGGGCGTTGTTGGCCACATTGCGCAGGAACCAGACCACGCGGGCCGCCTTGCGGCTGAACTCCGGGATCTTCTCCGGCCCGAACAGGATCACCGCGAGGACGGCCAGCGTGATCATCTCGGTGATGCCGAATCCGTTCACGCCGTGAGCCTAGCGCCCGGGGTGATCACCACGGAATTCAGCCACCCCGCTGGGGCCTCAACCACCCCGTCGTCCGTCGAGGGCGTCCAGCCCCGAGCGCAGCCGCGCCAGCGCACCGCGGCCGGCGGGCGGCTCGTGGGGCAGCTCCTGCTCGGCGCGCACGGCATGCTCACCACTGGCCGCGATCACGCAGAAGACCGTGTCACCGGACTGCCAGGCGCGCGCCTGCGGAGCTGCTCCGGCCTGGTCGACGAGCACGCCGCGCTGCTGCACCACGGTGAGCTCGGTGCCCTGGCCCCGGTAGGTGAGCCGGGCCCGGGTGGGTGCGGTGCGGGAGTCGGCCACCACCGCCACCAGCGGCAGTCCCATCAGGCTCTGGGGGCAGTCGAAGTGTTTCGGGCAGGCCGGCGGCTCGGACACCAGTCCGCTGGCTGCCACCATCACCCGGTCGAGGCTGGCACCGAACTGCTCGCCGCCCAGCGCTGAGCTGGTGCTGGCGGCCGCCTCCAGGCTGCCGCCATCGGGGTCGTCCACCTCCTGCGGGCTCGTGCCCAGCATCCAGGCGCCACTCAGCACGCCGCAGGCGGCCACCGTACCGAGCGAGACCATCGCCGCGGCCAGGCTGCGCCGGCGGCGCCGTGCGCTGGGCAGCTCGTCGCCGGAGCCGCAGGACAGCCACAGCTCACGGTTCGCATCGGCTCCCGCGATGGCCACCAGCTGGTCGGCCAGGTGACCGGGCGCGCGGCAGGGCCGCGAGCTGGCCCCCAGCAGGGTGCGCAGCTGCAGCATCTGCTCCAGCTCGGCGCTGCAGGAGGTGCAGTCGGCGAGGTGCTCGGTGACGCCGGCGGAGGCGGCATCGTCCAGGGCACCGTCGGCATGCGCGCACAGCAGCGGCTGCACCCGACGGCAGTCGTCACGGGAGAAGGTCTCGCGGATCACCGCAGCATCGCCTCCTCCATGCTGTCGCTCAGCCCGAGGTAGCGCTCACGCTCCTCGGTGGGGCGACGGTGGGCCAGCGCCTCGCGCAGCTGCGAGCGCCCCCGGTGGATCCGGCTGCGTACGGTGCCGATCTTGACGTCCAGCACGTCGGCGATCTCGTCATAGCTCAGGCCCTCGATGTCGCACAGCACCACGCAGACCCGGTACTCCGGCGCCAGCGCCGCCAGGGCTGCGTGGACGTCGGCGTCGAGGCTGGCGTCGTCGACGATCTCGTCGGGCGAACCGACCTCGCCGACCACCCGCTCCGACTGCTCGGCCATCGGATCCATCCGGATCCGCTGCTTGCGGCGGGCGCCGTCCAGGAAGAGGTTCGTGGTGATGCGGTGCAGCCAGCCGTCGATGGTGCCGGGGGTGAAGCTGTGGATGGAGCGGAAGACCCGTATGAAGACGTCCTGGGTCAGGTCCTCGGCGTCGTGCCGGTTGCCGGTGAGCCGCAGCGCCAGCCGGTAGACCTGGTCGGTGTGGTCGCGGACCAGCTCCTCCCAGGTGGGCGGCGTCCAGTCGGCGCTCGGTTGCTGCCGCTTGCCCGAGGTGAACATCGGTGCTCTCCCTTCGTCATTCGCCATGCTGTCGCGCGGGGCTGAGAGCACTCTGTGCGAGGGACCCGGATCCGCTGTGGGTCCAGTCATCCGTGCCAACGCGTGGCGGCAAGGAAAAGTTCCCCACGCATCAGCCGCGGGTCACAGGTCGGCCTGGTCCAGCAGCTGGGCGAAGGCGGCGGCTTCGGCCTCGCTGGCCTCCGGCAGGGGCGCCCGCAGCCCGCCCACCTCGAAGCCCTGGTGGCGCAGTCCGGCCTTGACCAGCATCACGCCCTGGGTGGCGAAGACGCCGGTGAAGACGCCCAGCAGCGCCTGGTGCAGGGCCAGCGCCTCGTCGTGGCGGCCGGCCAGCCAGGCGTCGATCATCTGCCGGGTGCGGCGGCCGGTGAAGTGGGTGGAGGTGCCCACCACGCCCACGCCGCCGACGCTGAGCAGCGGCAGGGTCATGGCGTCGTCGCCGGAGTAGTAGGCCAGCGTGGAGTCCCGGATCACCCGCGAGCTGCCGACCACGTCGCCCTTGGCATCCTTCACACCGCGGATGTTGGGGTGCTTGTCCATCTCCAGCAGGGTGGCGGCCTCGATGGCCACGCCGGCGCGGTGCGGGATGTCGTAGACCATCACCGGCAGCTCGGTGGCCTCGGCGACGGTGAGGAAGTGCTGCAGCACGCCGCGCTGCGGGGGCTTGGAGTAGTAGGGCGTGACCACCAGCAGGCCGTCGGCACCGGCCTCGGCGGCCTGGCGCGCCAGGGTGCAGGTGTGGGCGGTGTCGAAGGTGCCCACGCCGGCCAGCACCTGGGCCCGCTCCCCCACCTCCTCGACGACGGCGGCCACCAGGGCCGCCTTCTCGGCCTCGCTGGTGGTGGGTGACTCGCCCGTGGTGCCGTTGATGACCAGCGCGTCGTTGCCCTGCTCGTCCACCAGGTGCGCGGCCAGCCGGCGTGCGGTGGCCAGGTCCAGGTCCCCCTCGGCATCGAAAGGGGTCACCATGGCGGTCAGAACGCGGCCGAAGATCGGCTCGGTTCCCTCGGCATTCACGGCATCAGTCATGGGGCAATCCTAGGCGTACCCACCGGGTGCTGAACCCAGCGTTCAGGGTGCAGGGCGTGGCGTGGCACGAATGGGTAGGCTGGGCCCGTGACCCAGCAGAGCAATCCCACCAGCCCCGCCGCCCCCACCCTGGACGCCCGTTCCTGGGGCTACGCCGAGGACTTCGTCGCCGCCGACGAGCGCATCCGCGACGCCCGCGAGCAGGCCGTCGGCCTGGGCATCGACACCATCAGCAATGGCGCGGCCTCCGCACTGCGCTTCCTGACGCGCCTGGTGCAGGCCCGCGCCGTGGTGGAGATCGGCACCGGCACGGGCGTCTCCGGGCTGGCCTTCTTCGAGGGCATGGGTCGCGAGGGGATCCTGACCAGCATCGACGCCGAGGCCGACCGCCAGGCCGCCGCCCGCCAGGAGTTCCAGGCCGCCGGCGTGCCCAGCCAGCGCTTCCGGCTGATCGCCGGCACCCCGCTCGACGTGCTGCCCAAGCTGCGCGACGGCGCCTACGACGTGGTCTTCATCAACGGCGACAAGCTGGAGTACGTCGAGTACGTCGCCCAGGCGCTGCGCCTGCTGCGTCACGGTGGCGTCGTGGTGCTGCACAATGCGCTGTGGCGCAACCTGGTGGCCGATCCGGACAACGAGGACGACGAGACGCTGATCATCCGCGAGGCGCTGTCCGCGGTGGCGGAGACCGAGGAGTTCACCTCGGTGCTGCTGCCGGTGGGCGACGGCCTGCTGGCCGCCATCAAGGAGTGAGCCCAGGCCTCGGCGACGAGGCGCACCGAGACGGCGAGGGCCCCGCATCCATGGCGGATTCTTGTGGTCCTCGCAACACCTGATGGTCTAGACGGTTAGTAGATCACGCAAACGCTCGGC
>NZ_BAAAIX010000024.1:0-2173 GCF_039526385.1 Luteococcus peritonei
ACGAACCTCGACCCCATGCGCCATCACAACCCCTCCTCACAGAACCGTTGCGCTGACCACATGAATCCACCGCCAGTTTCGTCGCGATCCGGCGATCGACGGCGGGGTTTTCAGGGTTGGCTCGGGGCCCCTGCGCAGCGGGAGATTGCCGGGCAGGGTTGAACTTCACACCGTGTGATGGCTTCAAGTGGGGAATGACATGTTGAGCATCGGAGAGATGGCACACGCCAGCGGGGTGTCCCGTCGCATGCTGCGCCACTGGGAGGGCGAGGGGCTGCTGAGCCCGGCCAGCGTCGATGCGGTCACGGGACATCGGCGCTACCAGGACAGCCGGATCGGCCACGTGCAGGCGATTGCGGAGCTGCGCGGGCTCGGTTTCGGCCTGGCCGAGATCGGACGCCTGCTGGATCCACGGATCCAGCAGACCTCGCTCGTCGACCTCCTGGAACGCCAGGCGGCCACGCTGGAGCACCAGATCACCGAGGCCTCGGCACGTCTCACCCGCGTCCGGCACCGGCTGGACGACCTACGAGAGAAGGCAGGTCAGGTCGCCATGAACACCACCATCACTGCATTGCCCGGGCTCACCGTCCAGGGCGCCAGCACCACCGCGCTGGACGAGAGCGAGATCGGCGCGGCCGTCACCGAACTCCGTGGCCGGCTGCCGCACCAGGTCTGCAACGTCCTGCTCTACGACGGAACCGCCGAGGACCGGATCGTCGTGACCGTGGGCTCCGATTCCACTCCCTCGGGAGCCGGCCTGGAGCAGGTCGAGGCGCCTGCCGTCCCGCAGGGTGTGAGCGTAACCTTCGAGACCGCGCCGGAGAGCATCGCCGATGCCTGGGTGCTGATCGACGCGGAGCTGGCCCGGCAGGGGCTCACCAGCCACGGTGTCTACCGCCAACTCCTCAACCCGGACGGTCGGACGACCCTGCAGGCGCCGGTGCGAGAGCTGCACTGAACCTCCGGCTGCGCCCAGCTCCTGTAGCCTCACGGCATGAGGCAGGCACCTGTGGCCGCGGGCCGTCGCCACTCGCTCGCCCGACGTGACGACGGCACCGTGGCCTGCGCCGGAAACTGCACCACCAGCGAGTGCGCCACCGGGGACTGGCGCGAGGTGGTGGCCGTGGCTGCGGGCAATGTGCATCCGGCCCGAAACACGGGCCGCAGCCACAGTCTGGCGCTCACCGCCGACGGTCGCGTCCTGGCTGCCGGATGGAATGACGACGGCCAGTGCGAGGTCGGCCACTGGCTCGCGGTGGTCGACATCGCGGCAGGCTGGCGGTTCAGCGTCGGGCTGCTCGACGACGGCACCGCGGTCGGTGCCGGACGGTCGCGGGAAGGTCAACTGGAGCTGGCCGGGTGGCGGGATCTGGTCGCGATCAGCTGCGGCGACTGGCACACGGTGGGCCTGCACACCGACGGTCGGGTCTCCGCCACCGGCAACGACCAGCGAGGTCAGTGCCGGGTGCAGGACTGGCGAGACATCCGCGCCGTCTCCGCCGGATACCTGCACACGATCGGGCTGACGACGGATGGCCGGCTCGTCGGGGCCGGGCATCGCCCTAGCTGGGCAGGTGCCGAGCTCTGGCGCGAGGTGGTCGATGTGGCCGCGGGCAGCCACCACAGCCTGGCGCTGACCGCGCAGGGCCACGTTCTGGCCATCGGCAGCGACGAGGGTGGGCAGTGCCAGGTGCAGGACTGGCGCGAGGTGGTGGCGATCGCCGCCGGCGCCGAACACTCCTTGGGTCTTCGGGCCGACGGCACCGTGCTGGCCGCCGGCCGGGGGCCGCAGTGCGAGGTGGGGACCTGGCACGACATCCGCCCGACCTCCCTGGCCGACCCGTCTCGTCTTCCCTAGCCGCACGCCGGGCTGTCGGCAACATCGACCAGAAGCCTCCACGATCCACCGCAAGACGACCGTCCTGGGCCCCGCGCACACCGTGGCGGATTCTGGTCGATCACCTCACGAGAGAACTGCTCAATCCCCCCGTGCGCCACGCCACTCGCACGACGGGCGGTGCTCGCCGCACCGGACCGGCCCGGACCAGACCGAGACAGCTGTCCAACCCTGAAATCCGCACCGTCGATCGAGAAATCCGCCGCGGATTCATGTGGTCAGCGCAACGGTTCTGTGAGGAGGGGTTGTGATGGCGCATGGGGTCGAGGTTCG
>NZ_BAAAIX010000025.1:0-45761 GCF_039526385.1 Luteococcus peritonei
GAGGCCACAGCGCCCTCGGCGGGAAAGCTCCCATCACCCGAGTGTCATGAACCTGCCTGCGACCAACAACTAGGCTCGGGACCCATGAGTGAGGTGTGGAACCTGCACAGCAGGTTGGACCGGATGGGTCTGGCCCGGGTGGAGCCGCAGACCCTGGAGGCACTGTGGGCCGAGCCGGGTGCACTGCTCGTCGAGGTGGGCGAGGGCGGCCTGGTGGCCGACCCGCTCGGTCGTCCGGTCACCGGCAGCTACAACCCGCAGCGCGACGTCCTGCTCGGTCGCACCGACGGGCCTGACGGCCACGTCTGGTTCGCCCGTCGTGGCGAGCTCACCGAGGGACGCACCCTGCGCTCCACCGACTTCGACGCCGCCGACCTGGAGGTGGTGACCGCCGCCACCGCCGTGCTGGCCTGGCACGATGCGGCCCGCTTCTGCGAGCGGTGCGGCGCGGCCACGCAGATGTCGGCCGGAGGTTTCCAGCGCACCTGCACTGCCTGCGGTCGGCTGGCCTTCCCGCGCACCGACCCCGCCATGATCGTCGCCGTGCTCGACGAGCAGGACCGGCTGCTGCTGGCCCACCAGGCCAGCTGGCCCGAGGGGCGGGTCTCGATCCTGGCGGGCTTCCTGGAGGCAGGGGAGAGCGCCGAGCACGCGGTGGTGCGCGAGGTGCGCGAGGAGTCCGGCCTTGAGGTGAGCGCGGCCCACTTCCTGTCCAGCCAGCCGTGGCCCTATCCCCGCTCGTTGATGCTCGGCTACGTCGCCCGGGCGGCCGGCGAGGTGCGCGTCGACGGCGAGGAGCTGGCCTGGGCCACCTGGTACACGCCCGAGGACCTCGCCGCCGCGGAGGCCGGCGGCCTCACCCTGCCCGGTCTGGGCTCGATCGCCGGGCGCATCATCCAGGCCTGGCGACGCGGGGAACTGCCCCGTCCGGAGCTGGGCTCCGGCCTGTGAGGCCGGTGGTGGTGCCGCCGGCCGGTGCGCCGCTGGTGCTGCGCGGGCGCCGCTTCGACGCCTCCCGCCCCGCGGTGATGGCCGTGGTGAACCGCACCCCCGACTCCTTCTACGCCGCCGCCCGCCACGACCTGGCCGCGGCCCTGGAACGCCTGGAGGTGGTGCTGGCCGACGGCGCCGACATCGTCGACGTCGGTGGGGTGCGCGCCGGCCAGCAGGGCGAGTGGGTGGACGCCGAACAGGAGCTGGGCCGTGTGCGCCCCTTCCTCGAGGCAGCCCGAGATGCACACCCCGAGGCCTTGCTCAGTCTCGACACCTGGCGCAGCGAGGTGGCGCGTGGTTGCGAGGGCCTCGTGGACCTGGTGAACGACACCTGGGCGGGCCATGACCCGCAGCTGGTGGTGGAGGCGGCACGGCAGGGCTGCGGCTACGTGGTCTCCCACACCGGGGGACTGCCGCCGCGCACCGACCCGCAGGGCGTCAGCTATGGTCCCGGCTCCGACGACGTGGTGGCCGACGTGCTCGAGGGTCTGGCGGAGGGAGCCCGTCGCGCGGTGGCGGCCGGGGTGGCTCCCGAGGCGGTGCTGGTGGATGCCACGCTCGACTTCGGCAAGACCACCGTCCATTCGCTGCGCCTGGTGGCCGCCAGCGACCAGATCGTGGAGCTGGGCTTCCCTGTGCTGGCGGCGATCTCGCGCAAGGACTTCGTCGGCGAGACCTTGGACCTGCCGGTGGAGGAGCGCCTGGAGGGATCCTTGGCTGCCACGGCCGTGGCAGCCTGGCTCGGGGCCGGTGTCTTCCGCACCCACGACGTGCGCGCCACCCGACGCGTGCTGGACATGGTGGCCTCGATCCGCGGTGACCGGCCACCCGCTCGCGCCGAACGAGGGCTCTGAGCGGAACTCGTCAGGTGGGGGTGGGCTCTGCGCCCAGGCAGGAAGCGATCACCGCGGCGGTCGCCTGCGGCTCGGTGATGGGGAACAGGTGACCGCCCTCGACGAGCACGACCTCGGCGCCCAGCAGGTGGGCCAGGGCCAGTTGCTCCTGGTGGCGGCGATCCGCCGCTGAGCTCAGCACCCAGGTGTGGCGACGTGGCCCAAGAGGAACGTCAACAGCTCCCATCAGGCGCCCGGCCGCCTCGGACAGTGGCAGGGCGGGACCGGCAGGTGGGGTGACTCCCATGGCTGCGAAGGAGCGTCGCCGCAGCAGATCGGCCATCCCGTCGTCCGCGCCGGGGATCCGTGCGAGCGCCTGGAGCAGGCGTGCGGTGGCGCGGCGTGCGGGCCGTGGCCGACCAGGGTCGCTCGGCGCGAGCAGGACCAAGGGCCGGCCCGACGGGGTGGCCGACAGGGCGGCGAGCGCTCCATGGGAATGGGCGACGGCGACGGCGCTCCCGGACAAGGATGCGGCCAGTGCCTGCAGCAGGGGCTGGTAGTCCTGCTCCGTGAGCGGGAATCCCGGGTGGAGCTGGATCACATCGGGCGTCGGCATGGTCACAGGCTGGCACAGCCACTGCCGCCCAGCGGCCGATTCAGGGCAGGTCCGGCGGCCGGGTGTCGAGGTGTCACACCGCTGGGATGCCCGATGCCCACGCTCACCAGCCGCGGGACAGGCCGGAGGCCCGGGTGGCGGGGGTGTCGATGGCCTTGGCGACTGCTTCCGGGGTGCCCACCAGCCGTACCCCGAGCCGGGCACGCGTCACCGCGGTGTAGAGCAGCTCGCGGGTCAGCAGCGCCGACTCGGCCGGCGGCAGCACCACCGTGACGTGGGTGAACTGGCTGCCCTGCGCCTTGTGCACCGTCATGGCATGCAGGCTGGTGACCCCGTCCAGCAGGAAGGGGGAGAGCAGCCGTGACTGGCCCGGACTGCCGACGGCGGCCCGCAGCCCCTGCGCGGTGTCCACCACGACGCCCGAGTCGCCGTTCGACAGGTCCAGGTCGCGCAGGTTCTGGGTGATCAGCAGCGGTCGGCCCACGTACCACTCGCCCTGCGCCCGATCGGACTGCTGGCCGTAGCTGGCCACCTCGTCGCGCAGCAGATCCTCGGTCATCCGCCCCCAGCGCGAGACGCCCCAGCGGCCCTCTCGGTGGGCGCACAGGATCCGGTGCAGGTCCAGCGAGGCCAAGGCGTCGTCGACGCGGCCGCCGCGGGCCGCGGCGAAGACCCCCTTGCCCTGTTCCAGCACCTTCTCGCGCACCGCGCGCAGACTGGGATCGGCCAGGTCCAGCGAACCCGGATCCACCGCCACCAGCTCGACGAAGCCGTCCTGCTCGGACGCGGTCGGATCCGGGGGCGCAGACAGCAGCGCCAGGGCATCGTCGGCCCGGCCGGTTCGGATGGCTTCGGCGAGGGCCTCGATGGCCGGTCCGAAGCGCCAGGTGTGGGTGAGCTCGGTGACCGCACCGCGGTGCCGCGCCTCGGGCCGCGCGGAGGCAGCCACCAGGTCGGAGAGCACCGCACCGGCCTCCACCGAGGTGAGCTGGTTCGGATCGCCCACCATCACCAGCCGGGTCTCGGGACGCAGCGCCTCCAGCAGCCGCGCCATCAGGGGCAGCGCCACCATCGACATCTCGTCCACCACCACCACCTGGTGGGGCAGCGGGTTGGCCACGCCGCGCCCGAAACCACGTCCGGCGCCGCGGGCGTCCAGCAGCTTGTGCAGGGTGGAGGCCTGGCTGATCACCGGGCGCTCGACGCCAGGCGGGAGCTGTTCCAGAGCCTCCGTGACCGCCTGTTCCAGCCGGGCGGCCGCCTTGCCGGAGGGGGCGGCCAGGGCGATCCGCAGCCGCTGCCCGCTGGTGGCCTGCAGTACCGCCAGCAGTCGCGCCACCGTCGTGGTCTTGCCGGTGCCCGGACCGCCGGCCACCACGCTGTTCCAGTTCCTGGCGGCGCACTCGGCGCTCTGCCGCTGCAGGTCCGCCTCGCCCGGTGCCAACCCCGAGCCGTCGAACAGGGCATCCAGGACGGCGCCCAGCTCCGTCTCGTCCACCGGGGGCACCGGGTGGGCGGCTCGCTGGTCCAGCCGCGAGCGCACCACGGACTCCTCGGCCCAGTAGCGCTCCAGGTAGAGCAGGTCCTCGGCCAGCCGCAGCGGGTGCTCGTTCACCGGCGCCTCCAGGCCCTGGGCCACCATCGCACTGGCCTGCAGCGCCGCCATCCAGGCCGCCGGCTCGGGCCAGGCCAGGGCGTCGACGTCGGCCCCGGCCTCGGCGGCATCGAGCGCAGGATCACGCATCTCGGCCACGACGCGCTCCCGCACACCGTCCAGCTCCAGGCAGACCGAGCCGAGGCGCAGCGCCCGAACGGTCAGGGCCGCGGCCAGCAGCACCCGCTGGTCGTCCTCGCGGCAGAGCCGGCCCAGGGTCTGCGCGACGTGGACGTCCGGGGCGGCCAGCACCCCGGCCGCGTTGAAGTCGGCCAGCAGGCCGGTGGCGGAGACCACCGTGTCGATCGTCGCCATCATCGTCCTTCGAGCAGTCGGGAGACGTGGGCCACCAGGGCGGCCGACGGGTGCCAGGTGAAGACGCCGCAGGGCATGCCGTCCACCGTGGGGGTGTCGGCACCGGCCATGCCGCGCACGAACAGGTAGCCGGTGGCGCCCAGGTGCTGCTCCGGACGGTAGCCGGGCAGCCGCCAGCCCAGGAAACGATGCAGCGCCACGGCATAGAGCAGGGCCTGCAGCGGGTAGTGCGCCTCCACCATCGCGCGGCCCATCGCGGCCGGTGTGTAGTGCAGTGCCGAGAGCTCTTCGCCCTCGGCCACCGGGATCCGGTTGGTCTTGTAGTCCACCACGAGGAAGCGCTGGCCGCCACCATCGGGGATGCGCAGCACCGCGTCGATGGAGCCGGTGAGGAAGCCGCGCAGGGTCTTGTCGGCCACCGGGCTCTCGGCCAGGTGGCGGCCATAGGCGGCGGCGAAGTCGTCCCCGCCGGTCAGCGCACCGTCCTGCAGCGCCGCGGCGATGTCGCGCAGCCGGGCCGCCTCGCCGCCGGGGCCGCCCATCGGCAACTCGAAGTCGAGCTCGGCGAGCCGATCCTTGACCGGGATGTCGCACAACCGCAGGTCATCGGCCAGCGGCCCGAGCGGGGTGCGGAGCACCTCCGCGAGCCCCTGCACCAGCGCCTCGGCATCCAGTCCGTCGACGGGCAGCCGGGCCAGCAGATGATCCACCCGCGAGGCCAGGTCCTGTTCCAGGCTGGCCGAGGTGGGATCCACCGTCTCCAGAACGCCGTGCACCAGCGAGCCGAACTGGGTGCCGCCGGGCAGCGGACCCAGCGCGGACGCCAGCGAGCCGGCGGGCACCGCGGCGGGTGGGGTGGCGGCCTCGTCGTCCAGCTCCACCTCGTCCTGCTCCGGTGCCTCGGCGCTGGCCATCCGGACGCCGTGCACCTCGTGGGTGAGGCCCGAGTAGGAGGTGCGACGCCAGGTGGTGTCCACCTCACGGGTGAAGCTGCGCGCCACCAGTCCCGCGCTGCGCTGCGGCCGTGCCTCGCGACGCCGTGCTTCAGCGGGATCCACCAGCACCATCTCCACCAGCCGCCGGTCCAGCGGCACCCGCGGATCCTCGGGCAGCGGATAGGACAGGTCCAGCTCGACGCCGGGGCGGCGGGGGCCGTGGAGCAGCCGGTGCAGCGGCGAGGCTGCGGTGTTCTCGCGGGTGGGAGCCCACCACATCACCAGCCGCGACTTGGCACGGGTCATGGCCACGTAGAGCGTGCGCAGGCTCTCGGCCCGCTCGTGCACCCGGTAGTCCTCACGGCGCCGGGCCCAGGCGCCGTCGACGCCCACGTCGAGCACCCGACGGCCGTTGAGCTGTCCCACGATCGGGCGCGGGTCTCGCTCGGGGCGCTCCCACTCGTTGGCGGCCTCGGGCAGCAGCACCACCGGGAACTCGAGCCCTTTGGCGCCGTGGATCGTCATGATCTGCACGCAGGAGGCGTCGGTCTCCAGTCGTCGGGTGCGGTCGTCGTCGCGGCTGCCCTGGGCCTCGTTGACCCGGTCGGCCAGCCACTCGGCCAGCGCCATCGAGCCCAGCTGTCCGCGCTCCGCCGCCTCGTTGAGCAGTTGTGCGACGTGACGGACGTCGGTCATCAGCCGCTCCCCGTCCGGGCGGGCCAGCAGCCGCCGGTAGAGATTGGTCTGGTCGCACAGCGCCTCGAAGACGGCGGCCACGCCCTGCTCGTCGAGCACGCGCCCCAGCAGCTTGACCTGCACCGCCAGCTCCGGCAGCGAGCGACCCACGGGCAGCGGCTCCGCCTCGGGCGCCGTGGCCTGGTCGCGGCTGGCGGCGGCCAGCTCCTGCTCGCTCCAGCCGATCAGGCAGCCCAGGGCGGCACGCTTCATGGCGGGATTGGACGGCTCGGTCAGGGCGTGCAGCAGGTCCAGCCAGGCCATGGCCGCCTCGCTGGTCATCACGCTGGAGGCGCCCCCGAAGACGGCGCTCACACCGGCGGTGGCCAGGGCGTCGCGGATCTGCTCGCCGCGACGGTTGGCCCGCACCAGTACGGCGATGTCGCTGGGCTGCAGCCGGCGCCAGCCGTCCTCGCCGCCCTGGTCCACCTGCCAGCCGTCGGCCAGCAGGCCCACCACCTCGTTGACCAGGTCGGCGGTGATCGCGCGCTCGGCGCGCGTGGCCGACATCTCGCCGCGCGCCGGGCGACGGATGCAGCGCACCTGCACCGGCGCCACCTCGCGGGGGACCGGCGAGAAGGGCGGCTCGATCCTGGAACCCTTGTGCCGGGCCTGTACGTCGCGCACCACGATGCGCTGCGAACCCATGGCCGCCCCGGCGAAGACCTCGAGCACGCCGCGCACCACCGGCTCGTCGCTGCGGTGGTTCACGTCCAGCGTGTAGAGCGCATCGGCATGGGCCACCGCGTCCAGGTAGGCATTCACGTCGGCGCCGCGGAAGGCGTAGATGGCCTGCTTCGGGTCTCCGATGAGCACCACCGTCGAGCGCCCCACGAAGGCCCGGTGGACGATCTGCCACTGGGTGGGGTCGGTGTCCTGGAACTCGTCGATCAGCACCAGCGGGTAGCGCTCGGACAGGGTTCGGGCGGCCAGCTCGCCGGTGACCGGGTCGGTCAGTGCGTCGCGCAGTCGCGCCACCATGTCGTCGAAGGTGTAGATGCCGCCGCGGCGCTTGCGGGCCTCGAAGTCGGCGCGCACCTGCCGGGCGAAGTCCACCCGGGCGGCGCTCAGGCCGGGCACCTCCTCGGGCACCAGCGGCAGCTCCACCTCGCGCAGGGCCTGCAGCCCCACCTCGCGGAAGGCCTTCCAGCCGGCCTGCTTGGACGGTGGGACGTCTGAGGCGTCGGCCACCTCGCGCGCCAGGTAGGCGTCCTGGACCACCTGCTGCACCAGGTCGTCGACATTGTCAGCGAAGCGGACGGTCTGGTCGTGGTCCACCAGCAGTCCCAGCCCGGTGAGCATCCGCTGGCAGAACTCGTGGGTGGTGGCGATGGTGGCCGCATCGATCTCGGCCAGCGCGGCGTCGACCCGCTCCAGCCGCAGCGCCACCTCCTCGGGGGAGGCGGCCACCAGATGGGCGTCCACCCGGTCGGTCGGCATGCTGCCCTCGGCCAGGTGGGCGGCCAGGGCCGCGCGGGTCTCCCGCAGCCGGGTGTAGACCCGGTGCCGCAACTCGCTGGTGGCGGCCCGGGAGAAGGTGACCATCATGATCTCGTCCAGCCGGAAGTGCCCCTCGGCCAGGTAGCGCACCGCCAGGGCGGTGATGGCATAGGTCTTGCCGGTGCCGGCCGAGGCCTCCAGCACGCTGGTGCCGCTGGGCAGCGGTCCGAGCAGGTCGAAGGGGGAGGGGTCGGTGAGGACGGTGTGCTGGCTCATCGCAGGTTCCCCACGCTCAGCTGCTCACGGATCGGCGTGAACATCCAGTCGGACAGGTTCTCGAAGCGCGACCCACCGGGCAGGCCCGGGTCACCGGGCTGCGCCTCCAGCCGGCGCAGCGCGTCCAGGTCGTCGCCGACGAAGCGGGCCCAGTCGGCGTCGTGCTCGTGGCGGAAGTCGCGACGGGCCACCACCTCGGGGTCCTCGGGACGCCAGGGCTTGACCGGCGTGAGGCGCTGGAAGGCGGCCGCGGCCCGGATCGGCAGCGGGACCAGTTGCACCAGTCCGGCGGAGCGCAGCGAGGTCATCTCCGCCAGCAGCTGGGCCGAGCGTTCGGCAGGCGGCGCCAGCAGGGTGCACAGGGCGTCGCGACCCACGTGCACCGCGCGCCAGCCCACGGCCGGTGCGGGACGGGTGGCCGAGAGCAGCAGCAGGTTGAGCCAGGCGGTCATCAGCGTGGCCGCATTGGTGCGGGAGAAGGCGTGGCTGACCACGGTGCTCTCGTGCACCCGCACCCGGCCGGTGAGCAGCACCCGGTCCAGCGGCAGTTCGCAGTCGAGGTCCACGGCGGGGACACCGCGTTCGCGCAGGGTGGCGTTGACCACCCGGGTCACCTGCGGCATCAGCTTGTTCAGGGTGCGGGCCCCCAACTGGCCGGGCGGCAGTTCGCCGCGCAGTCGCTCGGCGGCCGCCACCTGCTGCGGGTCCAGCCCGTCCAGGGCGAGCCGCACCATCCGGTCGCCGATCGCCCACTCCTGCAGCGAGTCGGGCTCGATCGGCAGCTCGTCGGGCAGCTCGTCGTCCCAGCGACCCATGGTCACGCCCAGGCTGCGGCGCAGTAGCTCGCGCGCCGGATGCCGGTAGAAGTCCACCAGCTCACCCAGGTCCACCTCGGTGGCCACCGGGGGCTGTCCCAGCGGAACCTGCCACAGCGGCGGTGGCGGCTCGACGGGGTGCTGGGCCAGCAGGTCACGGGCCTGGGCTCCGGCCAGGGCGGCGCGGTCGAAGCTGAAGGGCGGCTCGTCGGGGGCCGCATTGAAGTTGGCGGCGGACTGCGGCTGCAGGCTGTGCGTGGCGACCATCGGGCGTCCGTGGCGTTCGCAGGCGTCCACCAGGTCGATCACCGGCATCGGGCGGGGGACCGGCTCGTTGGTGCGAGCGGTGCGGCCCTGGTGGACCACGACGAAGGTCTCGGAGGCGGCCATCAGCGCGTCCAGCAGCAGTTCGCGCGAGCGGGCTCGCGGGTCGAGCTCGGGGTCGTGTTCGCCCAGTCGGGAGAGGTCGTCGCCGTCCTGCGCGGGGCGGACGGGGAAGCGCTGGTCGTCCAGGCCGAGCACCGCCACCACCCGGTGGCGCACGTCGGCCAGGTCGTCGAGACCGCAGACCAGCAGCGAGCCGTTGCCGAAGTTCGGCCGCCCCCGGCCGGTGCGCAGCAGCCGGTCGAACAGGGCCTGCAGGTCGCCCAGCCCCAGCGCGGCGGTGCGGTCCACGGTCAGGTCGGCCAGGTCCGCCAGCTCGCCGCGGGCGGTGCTGAGCTGCCAGGCGTCGTCCATGTCGGTGGCCACCAGCAGGTCGAGCGCCTCGTGCAGCCGGCTGATCCACTCCTGCACCGGCGCGGGGGTGCGCCAGGTGGCCACCACCTTGCGAACCCGTGAGACGACCTCGGCCAGGCTGCCGGCCGCCATCACGTCGGAGCTCTCCACCTGGTCCACGGGCAGGGCGGTGCCCAGCCAGCGCAAGGGCTGGGTGCCCATGGCGATGCCCACGCAGATCCGCTCGACGCCGGCCAGCCAGGTGGACTGGCGCACCTGGGACAGCCCGAATTCGCCGCGGTGGCGCACGTCCAGGCCCCAGCGCACGTCGGCGGCGGCCACCAGCCGGGTGATCCGGTCCAGGTCGTCGGGGCCGAGGTCGAAGCGGATGGCCACCGGGGTGGCGGTGCACAGGTCCACCAGGTCCTGGGCGGTGGCGCGGTCTCCGGCCAGGTGCAGCAGGCGTCGCAGCACCTCCAGCACCTGGTTGGGCTGCTCCAGCGATGCGTCGGCCAGCTGGACCCGCAGCCGGTGGCCCGGGTGCAGGTCCTCGCCGACCACCTGCTCGTCGAGGCAGAAGGTGGCGCGCACCAGCGGGGCATAGGTGTCCAGGTCGGTGCAGGCCACGACCACGTCACGAGGCTCCAGGCTCTCGTCGGCCTGCATCAGGCCCAGCAGCACCTCGCGCAGCACCTCCACCTGCCGGTCCGGGCCGTGCGAGGCGTGCACCTGCACGCTGGCATCGGGTACATCGCCGACGGGGGCGGCGGGCAGCCCCAGCACCTCGGCCTGCACCGCTCCCAGCAGGCTGGTGCTCGGGGCCACGGGGGCCAGCCGGCGCACGCTGTCGGCGGCCTGCTCCCAGCGCTGTACGCCGGTTCGACGCGCGGCGCCCCAGCGCCGGGCCAGAGGAGCGGCTTCATCGTGGGTGAGCTGCCACAGGCGCACCGGCATCCGTACGGACAGCGCGGTCACCAGCTCGCGGTCCAGGGGTTCACAGGGCGTCGGATCGACCAGACGGAGAATGCCGTCCTCGCTGAGCAGAGGCGCCGAAGAGTCCTGGCGCAGTGCCTCCAACAGGGTCTGGTGACGGGCGACGGGATCAGGGACGTCGAGCCGGTCGCGGACCAGGTTCCAGATCCGGGCCTGCCAGAGCCGCTGCTCACCCAGCGGGGACCCGTCCGGACAGACCAGCTCACCGCGGCTCCAGGCCACCAGCAGTTCCGGGCAGGTGGTGACATAGCGGCGCAGCAGCCGGGCGATCCGCTCGGCGGTGGCCAGGCGTCGGCCGGGGCGCAGGTTCGCATCGCCCAGGTGGTGGGCCACCGGCAGGAACCAGGGCTGGTCGCCGACCTCCTCCATCACGTCCAGCACGGCCAGCGCCAGGCCGCGGCTGCGCCACGGGTCGGTGCCGGGGTCGATGCCCAGCAGGTCCTGTTCCAGCCGGCGTCGTGCCTGCCGCAGGCTGGTGAACTCGACGCCGGCACAGATGCCCGCCGACGACGGCTGGCCGGCGGCGAGACGCTGCGACAGGGCGCGGCGGACCGCCGGGGCGCCGCACAGCACCAGCACCGTCGCGAAGGGGTCCTCCAGCGGCGAGGACAGGTCCCGGCAGAGGTCGTCGGCCAGCGACTCCCAGTCCGGGCACAGCACCAGCTCCAGCCCGGCGCAGGCCACGGCAGGGGCGGGGGCGAGGGAGGTGGGGGTCGTGCTGCTCATCGTGCTCCCACCCTAGGTGGCGTCGCCGACAGAATCGGTGCGCGGCTCGCGCCGGTCCGGAACTGTCGGCGCGCGGCGTTAGGGTGGCGGGCGTGTCCAGTCCCATCCGTGCCTCCGGTCCGTCCGGCCCTGTCGATCCGCAGGCCGTGCTCGAGGCGCTCGACGCGGAACAGCGCCAGGTGGCCACGACCTTCGGCAACCCGGTGGCGGTGATCGCCGGTGCCGGCACCGGCAAGACCCGGGCCATCACGCACCGGATCGCCTACGGCGCCCTCACCGGCGCGCTGGACCCGGCCGGGGTGCTGGCCGTCACCTTCACCACCCGCGCCGCCGGGGAGATGCGCGCCCGGCTCAAGCAACTCGGGGTGCCGCACGTGCAGGCGCGCACCTTCCATGCCGCGGCGCTGCGGCAGATCAAGTACTTCTGGCCCCGCGCCTACGGCGTCGAGCTGCCCGAGGTGAGCGAGAAGCGCATGGGTCTGGTGGCCGAGGCTGCCTCGCGAGCCGGTCTCCGGGTGGACACCGGGCTGTTGCGCGACCTGGTGGGCGAGATCAGCTGGGCGAAGGTCTCCAATGTCACCGCGGGCGAGTATCCCGCGATCGCGCGCGCCACCAATCGCACCCTGGCGGGTGCCGATCCGGAGACGGTGGCCAAGGTCTTCACGGGCTACGAGGCGGCCAAGCGGGCCCGGGGACAGATCGACTTCGATGACATCCTGCTGTGCACCGCAGCGCTGCTCAGCGAGCACGAGCAGGTGGCCGCCGAGGTGCGCGGCCAGTACCGCCACTTCGTCGTGGACGAGTACCAGGACGTCTCGCCGCTGCAGCAGAGCGTGCTCAACCTGTGGCTGGGGGAGCGCCGTGACCTGTGCGTGGTGGGAGACCCGCACCAGTCCATCCACGCCTTCGCCGGGGCCCGGGCCGACTTCCTCACCGGCTTCGCCGCCACCCACCCCGAGACCACCGTGGTCCGCCTGGTGCGCGACTACCGCTCCACGCCGCAGGTGGTGGACCTGGCCAACAAGGTGATGGCGCCGCGCCGTGGCCGAGGCGGCCCGCCTCAGCTGGGAAGCCTGTCCGGGGTGAACCTGGTGGCCCAGCAGCCACCCGGCCCGGAGGTGGAGTTCGGTTCCCATCCCGAGGAGTCCGACGAGGCGCGGGCGATCGCGCTGTGGCTCATGCAGCAGCACGAGTCCGGTGTGGACTGGCGCGAGATGGCGGTGCTCTTCCGGATCAATGCCCAGTCGCCGGCGCTCGAGGCCGCCCTGTCCGAGCGCAAGATCCCCTACCTGGTGCGCGGCAGCGAGAAGTTCTACGACCGCCCCGAGATCAAGCAGTCGCTGCTGGCCCTGCGCCAGGCAGCACGCGCCGAGCCGGAGGGCCCCGGCCTGCCGCTGCTCAAGGACGCCCTGGCCTCGGTCGGGTGGTCGGCGGATGCCCCCGAGGGCTCCGGCTCGGTGCGTGAGCGCTGGGAATCCCTCAACGCCCTGGTGGACCTGGCCCACGACATCGCGGTGGACCAGCCAGAGTTCGGGCTGGTGGAGCTGGTCGACGCCCTGCACGAGCGCGCCGCGCTGCAGCAGGCCCCGATCAGCCAGGGCGTCACGCTGTCCACCCTGCACTCCTCGAAGGGCCTGGAGTGGGAGGCGGTCTGCCTGTTCGGCATGCAGGAGGGCACCCTGCCCTTCGTGCTGTCCACCACGCCGGAGCAGCTCGACGAGGAGAAGCGGCTGCTCTACGTGGGCATCACCCGAGCCCGGCGGCTGCTGCGGATCTCCTGGAGCCGTTCGCGCTCCGGCGGCCGTGGCAACCGCGGCCCCTCGCGCTTCCTCGACGGGCTCACCCCCGCGGCGCTGGCCCAGGCAGCGGAGCAGGCGAAGGCGCCGAAGCGGCGCAGCACCCGCAGCGCCCAGAGCCAGACCTGCCGGATCTGCGGGCACTCGCTCGGCACCGGTGCGGAGCGCAAGCTGGGCCGTCACATGGGCTGCCCGTCGGACTACGACGAGGACCTGCTGGCGCGGCTCAAGGCCTGGCGCAAGCAGACCGCGGAGGCGGCGTCGATGCCTGCCTTCGTGATCTTCACCGACGCGACGCTGATCGCGATCGCGGAGCAGACCCCCTCCGACGAGCAGGAGCTGCTGAAGATCGGCGGCGTGGGCCGGGCCAAGCTGGAGCGCTACGGCGAGCAACTGCTGGCCGTGGTGGCGGGGGAGGACCCCTCGGGCATGGGTTCGCTCTTCGCCGACTGAGCGGTTGATCGCCTGGTCACCTGACCGATGGTGTGCCGAGAACACCTGCGATGAGCTCGGACGCCATCCGGCCGGACCGGTGAAAGTCCTAGTCAAAAATAGGTTGTGGGAATTTTCTCGCGGCCCGTAGAGTGTTCCACGTACTGCTCCGGAGCCCCGGGGTGGATCTGGACCGATGAGAGGAGGGTGGAAGACATGGAGATCAACATTCTGGTCGTCACTGGCAGCGCCGTCCGCGGCAATGCGTACGCCTCCCTCGCCACCCTCGCCGATGCCTCCGCATTCGGCAACCCGGGTGGAGTCGCGCGCCACGCCCGGCCCACCAAGCCTCGCATCCAGAACACCACCCTCCCCGCAGGACCGCTGGCCTGAGTCATCGCACTCAGTCGGCCGTGAGCCTCGGGGAACCCGAGACCACGGCCCTTTTTTCTGGGCCCCACCAGCGGCTTCCAGGAGAGCACCACCATGTACCCCACCCTCACGATGGCCCCCGAGCTGATGCCGGGGGAGGCGATGACCGCCATCGATGCCGAGGCCTTCGTCGAACTCGTGACGCAGGCGGCCTGCATCGAGGCGGACCCCACGATCTTCTTCAGCGACGACATGTCGGTCGTCGCCCGCGCCAAGCAGGTCTGCGCCGACTGCCCGGTGCGCCAGCAGTGCCTGGCCGGGGCGCTGGAACGCCGTGAGCCCCACGGCGTCTGGGGCGGCGAGCTGTTCGAGGCCGGCGCAGTGATCGAGCGCAAGCGGCCCCGTGGCCGTCCGCGCAAGCACCCGCTGCCGGTCGACGCCCCGGAGGTGGAACGTGCAGCCTGAGCCTGTGCCCGGCGGCCTCATGGCCGTCGGGCACAGGAGCATCCGGGATGCTGCGAGAATCGCACATCGCGCACTGTCGGCCGCTCCAGGTCGTGCAGCTCGCAGCGGCCGTGCAGCCGCTCCCCGTGGGTCAGGTCCCGCCCTGCCCATCCCAGTTCCAGCGCAGCGCGAGTGGCCACCACCTGCCCGATGGTGGGGTGGGGTCGTGCCGTGACCTGGCACAGCTGGGCGAGGACCAGGCCCCAGGCCGGGTCCTGCTCGGCCCGCGCCAGGTCATGGCACTGCAGGCAGGGGGTCCGGCCGGGCAGCACCAGCGGACCGATCCGGCCGGTGTCCTGGTGGGCGCCGAGCACCAGGTGACCCAGCCCGTGCTCCACCAGCTCGCCCAGCAGCAGCCGGTCGGGCTCCAGGGTGCCGGCAGCGACGACCACGATGTCGGTGCCCAGTTCGGCCAGCTCCCGCACCCCATGGGCGATGCCCACACGCAGCCCGTGACGGGGCCGCAAGGAGCGAGCCAGGGCGGCCGAGCCGGTGAGCTGCCGGGTACCGGGCCAGACCAGAGGGTCAGGGCTGCGCTCGTCGAGGCAGGTGATGCTGCGCACTCCGGAGCGCACCAGGCTGGTGGCGACGCTGCGCGCCAGCACCCCCGAGCCCACCAGCCCCACCCGCAGGCTCTGTGGCACCGCCTCCGGGCGACCCTCCACCGCCAGCCCGGCCCGGTGCATCAGCTGGAGCAGGGAGCCGAGCTGCTCTCGCCCAGTGGCGTCCAGCCCACGGGCGAGCTGTTCGGCCCGGCACCAGCCGTCGGCCTCGGCCAGGCGCCGCTCCAGCGCCTGGTCGGGCGCCAACTCGGCCCAGCACTGCTCGTCGAGCCACCAGCGCACGGTGCCGGCCAGTTCGATGCGGGTGGCTCGCAGACGGGTGCGGCCGTGGAGGATGTCCTGCATGGCCCCAGCCTTGCGCCGTCGTGCGGGGCCGGGCCAGCAGGGACAACACCACGACGACACCGGTGCCGCCGAAGACAACACCCGGGGATCCGGGGCCGCGGCAGTGCTCCGGACATGCAGCAGGGGCGGGGCCCGAAGGACCCGCCCCTGCGATGTCTGTGCGTCAGAAGACGACTGACAGAACCGTCACTTGGCCTTGCCGAGGATGCGGTTCAGGTTGGTGCCGCACTCGGGGCACTTGGCCTTGGCCATGCGGGTGCCCTTGTCGTTCACGACGACGTTGCCCGAAGCCTCACGCTTCGCCTTGCACTTCACGCAGTAGAACTCACCGCTGTAGGTCTCTTCGTTCGCCACGACTTTCCTCCTGATTGATGGTGTCCGGCCGGCAGCCAGTTGAGGGGCGGCCACCGGGCTCTCGGCAACTGTAGCCATGCCCGACAAGCAAAGGGGGCCCAATCGGCCCGGCGCGCCGTGCAGAACATGACATTCGGCAGATTTCGACGCATGAGAGAGGCCCTCGGCGATCAAGATCGCCTGCCTTCCCCTGCATGCGATCGACCGGCCGAGGGCCTTGAGGAAAAGCTACTGGCTGGCCCCGACCGCGTCAAGAGCAGTCGTTGTCAGGGCTGCGTGCCACAGTGGTGGCCATGAGCAGCAGCACTCCGGTGGAGATCGAGGTGGACGGGGTCAGGGTGGTGGCCCGCACCAGTGCCCGGCGTCGCAAGACCATCCAGGCCCGTCGTGAACGGAACGTGGTGGTGGTGCACCTGCCGGAGCGGATGGCGGTGGCCGATCAGCGCCGCTGGCTCGAGACCATGGGTCGACGGGTGCTGGCCCGTGAGCAGCGCTCCCGGGCACCGCGGGCCGACCAGATGCTGCAGCGTGCCGAGAAGCTGGCCGCCGCCCACCTGGACCGCGCCGCCGGCCGGCCGCTGCGCCCCACCGAGGTGAAGTGGGTGACCAACCAGAACCGGCGCTGGGCCTCCTGCTCCACCGAGACCGGCGTGATCCGGCTCTCGCACCGCCTGCAGCCCTTCCCCGACTGGGTGGTGGACTATGTGCTGGTGCACGAACTCGCGCACCTGGCCCACCGGCACCACGACGCCGCCTTCCACGCCCTGGTGGCCCACTACCCGCTGGCCGACAAGGCGGAGGGCTTCCTGCAGGGTTGGGTGCACGGCCGCCAGGAGACGGCACCAGGCCCCGCGGACATGCCGCAGGGCCTGGAGGGGGACGATCTGGACTGAGGCCGGCTCAGACGGGCTGGGGACCCGGGTCGTCACCGCGCGGGCCACCGTCCGGCTCCTCGGGGCCGGGGGAGTCGTCGCCCTCGGCGGGGGAGTCGGTGCGTCCGGACTCCTCGGCCAGCAGCTTGGCCAGCTCGGCGTCGAGGTCGTCGACGGGCTGCGCGGTGCTCTCGCCGGAGACATAGCCCAGCGGGTCGTCCAGGTCGGAGGCGGTGGGGATCAGGTCCGGGTGGTTCCACACGGCGTCGCGCCCGCCGACCCCCCGGTCCGCGGTGAGCGCGGCCCACAGGTTGGCGGCATCGCGCACCCGACGGGGGCTGACGTCGAGGCCCACCAGCGACTTGAAGACGTCCTGGCCGGGGCCGCCGGCGGCGCGTCGGCGACGCACGGTTTCGGCGAGCAACGAGGAGTTCGGCATCCAGCGGCCGGCCGCTTGGGCCACCACCTCGTCCACCCAGCCCTCCACGAGCGCCAGCATGTTCTCCAGCCGGCCCAGGATCTCCACCTGCTCGGCGGTCTGGGTGGGCTCGAAGAGCTTGCCCTGCAGGTTCTCGCTGATCTCGGCCATCTTCTCGGGGGTCATCTGGCCCATGTCGTCGATGTCGATGGCACTCTCCAGGGCGGAGGCGTCGATGGTGATCTCGCGGGCGTAGTGCTCCACCAGGGCCAGCATCTGCGGTGCCAGCCAGCCGACGTGGTGGAACAGGCGCTGACGCGCCGACTCGCGCAGTGCGAGGTAGAGGGCGATGTCCTGCCCGCCCACCTCCAGGCCTTCGGAGAAGGCTGCGACATTGGTGGGCAGCAGGGCGACGCGCGGGGTGCGCAGCATCTGGAAGCCCAGCTCGGAGCCGGTGACCACCTGGCTGGAGACCTTGGCGATGGCCTGGGCGAGCTGCATCGAGTACATGGCGCCGGCCGCCTGGCGCAGCATTGGCTGCATCATGGCGCCGAAGGCACCCAGTTCGGGCGGCAGCTGCGGACCGGCCTGCCCGCCCATCATCTCGCCCATGGCGGAGGCAATGGAGGTGACGATCGGCTCGGTGACCTGCTGCCAGGCCGGCATCGTCTCCTCGATCCACTCGGCCCGGCTCCACGCCACGGCCTGGGCGGGCACGGGGCCGAAGTCGCAGGCCTCGTCGAGCCAGAGATTCGCGAGCCGCTCGGCATCGGCCACCTCACGCTGCTGGGCGGGGGTGCAGGAGGGATCCGGACCCAGCGTGGCGGCCACCTGGCGGGCGGCATTGCGGGTCTGCTCCCAGTTCACGCCGGAGCCGCTGGCGGGCGCCGTGCTGAAGGCGGCCATCTGCTGCTGCAGCTGGCCCATCAGGGCGTTCAGGTCCACCTGGCCGTCAGGGCCCAGGTTGATGCCGAGCTGGCGCATCATCTGCGTCAGCGGGTCCTCGGGCTGCTCGTCACGGGGATCGCGGGGCGTCTCGCTCATGGCTCCATTGAACCTCACCGGGCAAGGGCAGCGCCCCGGTCTGCGGACCGTACCGGGCAACCGGCCGCTTCGCCTGCCGTTGTAGGGTGTCGGCCATGGAGAGTCCGGGCTTGTCGCTGCGGCGTGGCGCGGTGCGCCCGCGGGCCGGCGCCAGCCGCCTGGGCCCGGTGACCCCGCAGACCTGGACCGCGATCGTCTCCGCGGCCTGCTTCGTGGTGCTGGCGGTGCTGCTGGCCGTGGTGCGCGTGCCCTTCGTCGCCTGGCGTCCGGGCACCACCATCGACCTGCTGGGCAACAATTCCCAGGGCCGCCCGGCGCTCGAGGTGGAGGGCATCAAGACCTATCCGGTGCAGGGAGAGCTGCGGATGACCACCGTCTCGGTGACCCGTGTGAACTCCCATCTCAGCCTGCCGGAGGCGCTGTGGGCCTACTGGATGCCCAACCGCGACGTGCTGGTGCGTGACTCGGTCTACGCCCCCAACAAGAGCGCCCAGCAGGTGGAGTCGGACCAGGTGGCCATGATGGACACCTCCCGCAAGGACGCCGAGGTGGCCGCCCTGCGCGCCGCCGGCCAGCCGGTGCAGGTGATGCCGCAGATCCGCTCGGTGGGGGTGGCGGGACCGTCGTTCAACAAGCTGCAGCCCGGTGACCTGATCGAGCGGGTTGACCAGACCGAGGTGCGCCAGCCCGCCGACGTGGCCGCCATCGTCGCCAAGCACGCCGTGGGGGACCCGGTGGTGCTCTCCGTGCTGCGCGACGGGAAGTCCAGCGATGTCACCGTGACCACCGTCTCCTCCAACAAGGACAAGAAGAAGCCCGTGATCGGGATCGTCAGCCAGGAGGGCTACCTCTACAGCCCCCGGGTGACCTACGGCATCGACCCGCAGGTGGTGGGTCCGAGCGCCGGGCTGGTCTTCAGCCTGGCGATCTACGACCGGATCACCGAGGCGCAGCTGGTGGCGGGCCGCAAGGTGGCGGGCACCGGAACCATCTCCGCCGACGGCACCGTGGGCGGCATCGGCGGCATCCAGGAGAAGATCGCCGGGGCCGAGGACGCCGGCAGCCAGATCTTCCTGGTGCCTGCCCCCAACTGCATCGACATCGAGGGTGTCAGCACCGACATGACGCTGGTCAAGGTCACGACCCTGGCCGACGCGGTCTCCTCCCTGAAGGCGCTGCGCGAGGACCCGAAGGCCCAGGTACCCGGCTGCTGAGCAGCCCGCAGGACCAGCCGGCCACCGAACACCCAGTCACCGAACAGCCAGTCACCGAACAGCCAGCACGACGAGAGCAGGGGAACGACCGTGGACCATGACGGCCAGCCGAGCCAGCCGCAGCCCGACCAGCCCGAGGCGCTGATCGCCGCCCTGGTGGAGATCGAGCACCATGTCGGCGCCTCCGGGTGGGACCAGCCGGCCCGGCTGTTCGCCCTGGTGCGCACCGCCGACCTGCTGGCCGCCGAGCCGCACCTGGCCGACCAGGTGCGCCTGACCAGTGACGACGCGCTCAGCTCCATCGAGCAGGATGACTTCCGTGACGGCGAGGACCTGCTGACCACGCTGCGCGGCATCAGTTGGACCGAGGCGGTCACCGGCTGCGCCATCGCCCTGGAGCGCACCTTCCTGCCCGCCGGTCTCGAGGACCAGATCCCCGCCCATCCCGACGAGGCCACCCGCTTCGTCGCCGAGCACCCGCAGCGTCAGGACGTGCGCGTGGTGGTCGGTGCGCTGCGCGACGGCAGCACCCACGGCCTGGCCCGGCTGGTGAGCCGGCCCGAGGACCTGCTGGCCGGCCACGACCTCGTCCCCGGCCTCTCGCAGGCACTGGCCGGCACCCTGCAGTGACATGAGCTCCTCGATCCCGCGCCCCCCGCGCCCCCCGCGCCCCTCGCGTCCCGGCCGTCGACCGGCTCGGCCGGACACCTCTCAGCGCGCCCTTCCGTGGTTGGGCGGCACGCTGGCCCTGCTCGCCCTGGTGCTGCTGGGCAGCCGGCTGTGGACGGACTGGCTGTGGTTCAAGAACCTGGGCGTGGGCCAGGTCTTCCGCACCCGCCTGGTCACCGGGATCGTGCTCTTCGTCGTCCTCGGGGCCCTGATGGCCGCTGTGGTGGCGCTCAATCTGGCGCTCGCCTACCGGATGCGTCCGCGCACCCGCACCGCCGCCAACTCGGCCCTGGTGGGCCGCACCCGTGACCTGGTCGATGCTCGTCAGCGCACCACCATCGCGGTGGTCTCCACGGGCCTGGGGCTGCTGTCCGGGCTGGCGGCCTTCGCCAACCGCGACACCTTCCTGGCCTGGCGCAATGCCACCGACTTCGGCCAGCAGGATCCGTGGTTCAACCAGGACGTCTCCTTCTACGCCTTCCACCTGCCATGGTGGCGATTCCTGCTGGGGCAGGGGTTCTGGATCCTGGGCACGGCGACGGTGCTGGTGGCGGCCACGCACTTCATGCTGGGCGCCCTGCAGTCCTTCACCATCACCCAGACCCCCCGCGGCCAGGTGGTGACCCGCCACCACAACCCGATGTCGGGTGCCGCGCAGGCGCACATCTCGGTGCTGTGCGGGCTGCTGATGCTGCTGTACGCCCTGCAGAACTGGCTGGACCGCTACAACTACTCGGTCACCGACAACTGGCTGTTCACCGGCGTGGCCTACACCGACCTGCACTCCCGGGTGGTCGCCAAGAACGTGCTGGCGCTGATCGCGCTGCTGTGCGCCGTGCTCTTCTTCGTCAACGCCAGGATCCGCCGCTGGGCGATCCCCACCGCCTCGGTGGTGCTGATGGTGGTCTCCAGCCTGATCCTCTCGGGCATCTACCCGGCGGTCGTGCAGCGCTTCGACGTCGCGCCCAAGGGTCCCAACCGGGAGCGGCAGTACATCGAGGCGAACATCGCCGCCACCCGCGAGGCCTACGACATCGCCGACGTGGAGGTGGCCGAGGACCACGACGTCACCACCACCGTCTCGGCCGGCCAGCTCAAGTCCGATGCCGCCGCCCTGCCCGGCATCCGGCTGATCGACCCCGCCCTGATCGGGCCCACCTTCGAGCAGCTGCAGCAGGTGCGCGGCTACTACTCCTTCCCGTCGGTGCTCGACGTGGACCGCTACACCATTCAGGGCACCCCCACCGATGCGGTGGTGGCCGCCCGCGAGATCAGCGCCGAGGACATCCCGGACAAGTCGTGGACCAACCTGCACACCGTCTACACCCACGGCTACGGCGTGGTGGCCGCCTATGGCAACACCCGCCAGCCCAACGGCGAGCCCTCCTGGATCGCCCGCGACATCCCCACCGTCGGCAAGCTGGACGAGAAGCAGTCGCGCATCTACTTCGGTGAGCGCACCAGCAACTATGCGATCGTCGGCGCCCCGGCCGGGACCGCGCCGGTGGAGCTGGACACCCCCGGCGGTGGCTCCCAGGGGGTCAACGAGACCCGCAACACCTATGACGGCGCCGGCGGCATCGGGATCGGCAACCCGCTGATCCGCACCCTGTTCGCGCTGCGCTTCGGGGATGCGAACATCCTGCTGTCCACCGACCGGGTCAACGAGGCCTCCCGGATCCTCTACGACCGCACCCCGCGCGAGCGCGTGGCGAAGGTGGCCCCTTGGCTGACCATCGACTCCGACATCTACCCGGCGGTGGTGGACGGGCGGATCAAGTGGATCGTCGACGGCTACACCACCACCAGCCGCTACCCGAACTCGCAGACCGTCGACCTGCGCGGCGCCACCGACGACTCGGTGCAGGGCAGCCGGCAGCGCACGCAGCCGGTCAGCTACATCCGCAACTCCGTCAAGGCCGTGGTCGACGCCCAGGACGGCGACGTGACCCTCTACGGCTGGGACGAGTCCGACCCGATCCTCAAGACCTGGCAGAAGGTCTACCCGGGCATCGTGCAGCCGCGCGACACCATCCCGGCCTCGCTGCTGCAGCACATGCGCTACCCGGCCGACCTGTTCAAGGTGCAGCGCCAGGTGCTGGGCCGCTACCACACCACGAATCCCGAGACCTGGTTCCAGCAGTCGGACCTGTGGGAGGTGCCCAACGACCCGGTCAGCAATGACGGTCAGAAGGAGGCCCCCAACTACCTGTCCATCAAGTGGCCCGGCGACAAGCAGCCGGTCTTCAGCCAGACCTCGGTGATGGTGCCGCGGGGACGCGAGAACCTGGGCGCCTTCGTGGCGGTGAATGCCGACGCGGCCAGCTCGGAGTACGGCCGGATGCGGGTGCTGAAGCTCTCCGACGCGCAACAGGTGGCCGGCCCCGGCCAGACCTTCAATGCCATGAACACCGACGAGAACGTGGCGGCAAAGCTACGTCCCTACCTGATGCAGGGCTCGGCCCAGGCCAGGTGGGGCAACCTGCTGACCATCCCACTGGGCGGCGGCCTGCTCTACGTGAGCCCGGTCTACACCCAGCAGTCCACCACCAGCGGCGGCTACATGGTGCTGCGCTTCGTGGTGGTCCGCTTCGGTGAGCACATCGGCATCGGCGCCACCCTGCAGGAGGCGCTGGACAGCGTCTTCAAGGGTGACGCGGGCGCGGACACGGGCGAGACGGGCACCACGACCGGTGGTTCGAAGGCGCCCGCCCCGGCCAAGCAACCCACCACTCCGGCGGAGAAGCAGGCGGCGGCCAAGGCCCTGCTGGCCGAGGCGGACACCGCCTTCGCGGCTGCCGAGGAGGCGCTGCGCAAGGGAGATCTGGCCACCTACCAGAAGCAGCTGGCCGTGGCGAAGTCCAAGGTGCAGGCGGCCGGCAAGCTGCTGGGCTGAGGCGCTGCTGGGCTGAGGCCCCGGAAGACCGCTCAGCCCAGCTCTGCGGCTTCCAGCGGCACCGCCGCGTAGCCGGCCGACTCCAGCGGACCGGCCAGCTGGGCGGCATCACCCACCACCACGACGTGGCTGCGCTCCGGCGCCATCACCTGGCGCCAGGCCTGGGTGGCGGCCGACGGGGTCACCTTGGCCACCCGGGCGAAGTGCAGGTTGACGAAGTCCGGGGTCCACCCGGCCGCGGCCAGGCTGGCGGCCTGGCCGGAGATGGCGCCGGCGGTGTCGTAGCGCAGCGGGGCGATGCCCACCAGGTAGCTGACGGCATCAGCCACCTCGTCGATGACGAAGCCCTCCTCGTCGAGCTCCATGGCCTGCAGGGTGTCGGTGAGCGCCTCGACGGCGCACTCGTTGCGGACGCTGGTGCTCACCGCCCAGGTGCCGCCCAGCCGGGCGGGGGCGACGGAGCAGTGGGCGCCATAGGTGTAGCCGCGCTCCTCGCGCAGCAGGGTGTTGAGCCGACTGCCGAAGGAGCCGCCCATGGCGGTGGCGGCCACCTGCAGCGGCCCGAACTGGGGATTGGACCGGTCCACTCCGAGCCCGGCCACCCGCAGCTCGGCCTGCACCGCGCCGGGGGAGTCCACCAGGTTCACGATGCGCCGGCCCTGCTCGTCGTGGCCGGCCAGCGAGGCCGGGAGCGGCACCAGGTGGCTGGCTCGCGGCTCGACGCCCTGCCAGTCGGCGAAGCAGCGGTCCACCAGCTCGTCGACCTGCTCGCCCAGGTCGCCGGCCAGGACCAGGGTGGCCCCCTCGGGACGCCACCAGCGGGCATGGAAGTCGCGCACGGCGGCGGGATCCACCCGCTCGACGGTGCGGGCCCGCCCGCCCTGCGGCCGGGTCTCGCGGCTGTCGGCCTCGAAGAGCAGGTGGCGCACCGCCAGCGCTGCCAGCGACGGCGGACTGGCCAGCGTCTGCTCGATCTCGGCCAGCCGCAGCGCCACGTGGCGCTCCACGTCGCCGTCGGCCAGGCTCGGGGTGCGCACGATCTCGGCGAACAGCGGCAGCGCCTGCTCCAGCCGGGTGCTCGGGAGGTCGAGGCTGGCGATGGTGGCGCTGGCGCTGGCATGGCCCTCGTAGGCGGCGCCGCAGGACTCCAGCGCCTCCACCAGCTGTTCGCCGGGGTGCGCCGCGGTGCCCTCGTCGCTGCAGCGCAGCGCCAGGGTGGCGACGCCCTCCAGCTCGGCGGGTTCGACGGACAGCGGGATGTCCATCACCAGCTCGCAGCTGACCACGTGCTGGCCGGGCAGCTGGAAGACCCAGACCTGCAGGCCGTTGTCGAGGCTGCGGATCCGGGGTGCGGGGAACTGCCAGCCCTCGGCGGGACGGACCTCGGGGCGCTCGGGGGCGTTGCTCATGCCTGCTCCTGTTCGGGGTTGGCCAGGTAGTGCAGCACGCTGCGCTGCTCGGGGGCGAGCCAGGTGCGGGTGGCGCGGGCCACCTGCTCGGCGGTGACGGCGCGGATCCGGCCCAGGTGCTCGTTGACGAGGCCCGGGTCGCCCTGCAGGGTGGCGAAGGCGCCCAGCTGGTCGGCGCGGTTGTCGACCTGCGCCAGCTCGCCCAGCCATTCGCGCTCGTAGGCGGCATTGGCGCGGTCCAGCTCGGCCTCGGTGGGCCCGTCGGCGGCGAGCCGCTCCAGCTCGGCAAGCACCTGTTCCTCCAGCTCGTCGAGGCCGTGGTCCTCGCGTCCCCGGGCGCTGACCAGGGCCAGGCCGGTGCCCTGCGCCAGGTCGAACTGCGATCCGCCGACTCCCTCGGCGGTCTCGGTCTCGCGCACCATCAGCTTGTGCAGCCGGGAGGCGGGCCCGCCGCCCAGCACGGCGAGCGCCTGCTCAACGGCCAGGTGGTCGGGGTGGGTCAGGTCGGGGGTGCGCCAGCCCAGGTGCAGGGCGGAGCGTGGGACGTCGCGTCGCACCTCCAGGTGGGGCACACCGGTGTGCACCGGCAGCGGCTCGGCCCGGCGGCGCTCCGGGGCGGGCAGGGCGGGCAGGTGTCCGAAGTGCCGCTCGGCCAGGTCGAAGGCCTCGGCGCTGGTCAGCGGGCCGGCCAGGCTGAGCACGGCATTGGAGGCGCGGTACCAGGTGGTGAAGAAGTCGCGCACGTCGGCCAGGCTCGCGGCGTCCAGGTCGTCCATGGAGCCGATGGTGGTGTGGCCGTAGGGGTGGTCGTCGGGAAAGTTCAGCGCCAGCAGCAGGCTGAGCTGGTCGCCGTAGGGCTGGTTGTCGTACCGCTGCCGCTTCTCCTCCTTGACCACCTCGCGCTGGTTGTCCAGGTTCTCCTGGCTGACGTCCAGCGAGGCCAACCGGTCGGCTTCCAGCCAGAGCGCCAGCTCGGCGGCACCGGTCGGCACGGTCTCGAAGTAGTTGGTGCGGTCGAAGGAGGTGGTGGCGTTGACGTGACCGCCGACGGCCTGCAGGGCGGACAGGTGCTCACCGGAGCCGACGCGCGCCGAGCCCTGGAACATCAGGTGCTCGAACAGGTGCGCGAAGCCGCTGCGTCCGCTGATCTCGTCGGCCGAACCGACGTGGTACCAGAGGTTCACGGCCACCGAGGGCGAGGAGGGATCGGGATTGGCCACCACCCGCAGCCCGTTGGGCAGCGTGACCTCGTCGATCTCGTAGTGAAGCGTCAGTGCTTGCGGCATGGGTGCCACTGTAGCCACCGCGGAAGAGGCGATGACGTGCGACGGCCCCCGCGCAGCTCGCGGGGGCCGTCGGCCGGGATCACCGGGGATCACGGGGTGGGCATGCCACCGTTGACGTGCAGCGTCTCGCCGATCACGTAGGACGACTCCGGCGAGGCCAGGAAGACATAGGCCGGGGCCAGCTCGGTGGGCTGGCCGGCCCGTCCCAGGCCGGTGGAGTGGCCGAACTCGGGCAGGTCCTCGGGCTTCTGGCCGCCGGAGGGCTGCAGCGGGGTCCAGATCGGTCCGGGGGCCACCGCGTTGACGCGGATGCCCTTGGGGGCCAGCTGCTCGGCCAGGCCCTTGGTGAAGTTGTTGATCGCGGCCTTGGTGGAGGCGTAGTCGATCAGCGACTCGGAGGGCTGGTAGGCCTGGATCGAGGTGGTGTTGATGATCGTCGAGCCGGCCTCAAGGTGGGGCAGCGCGGCGCGTACCAGGCGGAACATCGCCAGGATGTTCACGTCATAGGTGGCCTCCAGCTGCTCGTCGGTGATCTCCTCGATGCCGCCGGTGGCCACCTGCTTGCCGCCGTTGTTCACGAGGATGTCGAGTCCGCCGAGCGCCTTGACGGCCTGCTCCACCAGCGAGGCGCAGAACTGCTTGTCGCGCAGGTCGCCGGGGATCAGCTCGCAGGTGCGGCCGTCGGCCTCGATGACCTGCTTGACCTTCTCGGCGTCGGCCTGCTCCTGCTCCAGGTAGTTGATGGCCACGTCGGCGCCCTCGCGGGCGAAGGCGATGGCGGTGGCGGCACCGATGCCGGAGTCGCCGCCGGTGATCAGGGCCTTGCGGCCCTCCAGCCGACCCGTGCCGCGGTAGGACTCCTCGCCCAGGTCGGCCTTGGGGGTCATCTCGGCGTCGAGGCCGGTGCCGGGCAGGGCCTCGGCCGGGGGAGTGATGGTGGGGTAGCGCTTGACCGGGTCCTGCAGCGTGAGCTGGTCGGTGGTGGTCTTGTCGGCGTCCTGGGAAGCCATGGGTCTCCTTGTGGTCGCGGTCCGGGCGACGCCTCTTGTCGCCTGCCCTGTCGACGCTAGGCGGGGTCTGACAGGGATCGGGCCATCCGCAGGGGTGGATTCCTGATCGCCCTCAGCGCAACTACGCTCGACGGATGGCGAAGCGATCCCCCGAGACCGACCTGGGCACCAGCCTGCGCGACGAGCAGGGCTATGCACCCCTGCGCAGCTATGCAGCCCTGGGTGACGGGCGCACCGTGGCCCTGGTGGCCCAGGACGGCGACATCGACTGGCTGCCGCTGCCCTCCCTGGATGCGGTGCCGGCCTTCAGCGCCCTGGTGGACGCGGAGCTGGGCGGCCAGCTCTCGCTGCGGCCCGATGCACCCTTCACCACCGAGCGCGAGTACGTGGCCGGCACCAATGTGCTGACCACCACCTTCACCACCGAGGCCGGCGCGGTGCGGGTGACCGATGCGCTGAACTCGGGCGTGGCGGGCCGGCTGCCCTGGGCGGAGCTGGGTCGCCGCGTCGAGGGTCTGCGTGGCCAGGTGACGATGACCGCGATCTTCCGCCCCGGCACGGCGCTGCGTACCGCCTCGCCGTGGCTGCGTGAGACCGTCCACGGCTACGTGCTGCGCCTCGACGGGCTGACGCTGGCGGTGCGGGCCGGCGAGGACACCGAGGTGGAGGTGGAGGGCGAGGAGATCCGGGTGCGCTTCACCAGCCGGCACCGCTCCCACCACGTCGTGGGCCTGGTGGCGACCGAGGACGAGCCCCTCTTCCTCACCGATCCGCAGGCGGTGGACCGCGGCATCGACAGGACCGTGGAGTCCTGGCAGCGCTGGAGCGGTGAGCTGCCCTGCGGGGGACGGTGGGGCGAGGCGGTGGAGCGCAGCACGATGGCGCTCAAACTGCTGATCCACGCACCCACCGGGGCGGTGGCGGCCGCGGCCACCACCTCGCTGCCGGAGTCCGCCACGGCGGAGAAGAACTGGGACTACCGCTTCGCCTGGGTGCGCGACAGCGCCTACGCCCTCAAGGCCCTCTTCCGCTTCGGGCTGCGCGAGGAGACCCATGCCGCGATCAGCTGGATGCTGCGCCGGGTGCGCGAGCACGGGCCGCAGCCACAGATCTTCTACACCCTCGACGGCCAGCTGCCCCCGGCCGAGGAGAAGGCCACCGAGGCACCCGGCTGGCGCGGCCACGGCCCGGTGAAGGACGGCAATGCCGCCGCAGACCAGCTGCAGCTGGGCATCTTCGGGGACCTGTTCACCTTCGTGCGGCTCTACGTCGACAACGGCAACGTGCTCGACACCCCCACCGGGCGCAGCCTGGCCGACATCGCGGACATGGCCTGCGACTGGTGGCGGCGCGCCGACGCGGGCATGTGGGAGCTGCCCGAGCAGCGCCACTACACCACCAGCCGGCTGGGCTGCTGGGAGGCCCTGACCTGCGCGGTGCGGCTCGCAGAGGCGGGCCAGATCCCGGGCGACAGCCGTCGCTGGCAGTGCGAGGCCGACGAGATCCGCGCGTGGGTGGAGCAGAACTGCTGGGACGAGCGGCGCGGCACCTACACCTGGTATCCCGGCTCGCAGGAGCTGGACGCCTCGATCCTGCTGCACGCCATCAGCGGCTTCGACCGCGGGGAGCGGATGTCGCGCACCATCGACGCGCTGCGCGCCGAGCTGGGCCACGGCCCGCACCTGTACCGCTACTCCGGCATGCGAGAGGAGGAGGGGGCCTTCGTGGCCTGCTCCTTCTGGATGGTCTCGGCGCTGCACCAGGTGGGCCGCGGTGAGGAGGCGGCCGAGCTGATGGACGAGCTGGTGACCACCGTCCCGAACGACGTGGGCATCATGGCCGAGATGATCGACCCGGAGACCGGCGACCACGTCGGGAACCTGCCGCAGGCCCTGAGCCACCTGGCACTGGTCAATGCGGCGATCACCCTGGAGGACGACGCGGCCGGGGCCGACGGCGCCACCGACTAGCCACCCGACGCTTTGTCCCGTCGACCCCTACGCCTGGGGTGGGGAGCGGACGGGATCTGGTTCGCGCGAGTTTGGCATGAGCACAGAGGTCCGGCCTCTGTGTGAGAGGGTGCTTCCTGCTGGAACGTCCATGTGACCGGCGCCCGTGCCCGGGTGGCAATGACCGCCGCCCACCTCGCGCACGCAGACGGCGCCAGGAAGGAAGCGCATGACCATCTACAACGACGAACAGATGTATCCCAACAACCCGCACGGCCATGACATCGTCACCGCCCACGAGGAGCCGCCGGCGCCGAAGAAGGACCGGACCCACTGGCTCTACATCTCGGTGATCGCCGCCGTCATCCTGGGCATCGCCTTCGGCATCATTTGGCCTTCCGCCGCGGTGCAGTGGAAGCCGGTGGGTGACGCCTTCATCAAGCTGATCAAGATGATCATCGCCCCGGTGATCTTCTGCACCATCGTGCTGGGCATCGGCTCCATCGCCAAGGCGGCCACCGTCGGCAAGGTGGGCGGCCTGGCGCTCGGCTACTTCATCACCATGTCGACCTTCGCGCTCGCGATCGGCCTTGTGGTCGGCAACCTGGTGCATCCCGGCGACGGCCTCAAGCCGAAGCCCTACAAGCCCTCCTCGGGCGGTGGCGCCGCCCACGGCACGCTCGACTTCCTGATGGAGATCATCCCGCCGTCGATCCCGGTGCTGCCCACCCTGTTCGTGGCGCTCCTGGTCGGCTTCGCGGTGCAGTCGCTGGGCAAGCGCGGCACCCCGGTGCTGGAGGCCGTCGGCCACATCCAGGCCGTGGTCTTCAAGATCCTGGGCTACATCATGTGGGTGGCCCCGCTGGGAGCCTTCGGCGCCATCGCGGCCGTCGTGGGCGCCACGGGCTGGTCCGCGGTCAGCGCCATGCTGAAGCTGATGTTCGCCTTCTACCTGACCTGCGCGCTGTTCATCCTGATCGTGCTGGGCACCCTGCTGAAGGTGGTGACCGGGCTGAACATCCTGAAGCTGCTCAAGTACCTGGCCAAGGAGTACCTGTTGATCTTCTCCACGTCGTCCTCGGAGACGGCGCTGCCGCGACTGATGGCGAAGATGGAGCACGCGGGCGTGGGCAAGTCGGTGGTGGGCATCACGGTGCCGACCGGCTACTCGTTCAACCTGGATGGCACCGCCATCTACCTGACGATGTCGGCGCTGTTCGTCTCCGAGGCGATGCACATGCCGATGAGCCTGCCGCAGCAGATCGGTCTGCTGTTGTTCATGATCATCGCCTCGAAGGGTGCTGCCGGCGTGACCGGAGCAGGCCTGGCCACCTTGGCGGCCGGCCTGCAGGCGCACAAGCCCGCCCTGCTGGAGGGCATGGGCGTGATCGTGGGCATCGACAAGTTCATGTCCGAGGCGCGTGCCCTGACCAACTTCACCGGCAACGCGCTGGCCACCCTGCTGATCGGCAAATGGGTGGGTGAGTTCGATCGCAGCAAGGCCGAGGCCGTGCTCGACGGCCGCGACAAGTTCGACGAGGCCACGCTCAACGCCCACTGAGTCCCATCACGGAGCTGGGCACGCGCGGGGCCGGCGGGGGAGATCCCCGTCGGCCCCGTCGTCATGTCATGGCGCGTCGGTCGGCGCTCAGAAGCCCACCTGGAAGGCCTCGACGACGGTGGCGAGCATGTAGGCCAGCAGGACCACCGCCAGGCCGGAACAGGCGAGCAGCGCCGTCCACGGGGAGCCCTTGGGGTCCGGACCGGGGGAGCGCAGGTGGTTCCAGAAGGCCGCCAGCAGCCCGATCGTGACGGGGATCAGCAGGGTTCGCAGCGGCTTGGGGTTCTGGTTGCCCCAGGTGACCGAGAAGGCCAGGAAGCAGGCGACCTCGAGGGCCACGGTGAGGGCCAGCAGCCGCCGGCCGTGGAGAGTGGCCATCAGTCGCGCCGGATCCCCGCCTCGTCGGCGGAACGGAGCAGGACGCAGAACTCGTTGCCCTCCGGGTCGGCCAGCACGGCCCAACCCTGGTCGGGCTGGCGCAGGTCGTCGACCATGGTGGCGCCGAGCGCGAGCAGGCGCTCGACCTCCTCGTCGCGGCTGCGGTCCACCGGGCGCAGGCACAGGTGCATCCGGTTCTTCACAGTCTTGGGCTCGGGAACGCGCAGGAAGCCCATCCAGCGGCCACCCGGGCCCGTGAGCCCGGCCTCCTCGTCGCCCTGCTCCTCGTCGGGGACGAAGTCGTCCAGGACCTGGGCCCACCAGGCCACCTGGGCCTTGGGGTCGGCGGCATCGAAGCAGAAGTTCGCGGTCCGGCTGGTCATCGGGATCCTCTCGCTGGCGTGACGCCAGTCTGCCGCAGCGGCGAGATGCCGGGAACCCCGTTTCCCGGCCGGCATCAGCTGCCTGCCCTGAGGATCGGTGGGCTCCATGCCTTGCCCTCCACCATGGGTCGGCTGCCTCGGGCACACTCGTGCCATGACGACCGAACCGGCTGCGGCCGACTTCAGCGGGCAGACCCTGCACCAGGCACGTTTCACCGGCACCACCTTGATCCAGGCGAATGCTGCCGATGCGCTGGTCCGCTTCTCCAACCTGCAAGGCCTGACCATTCGTGAGTGCGATGTCGACCGGCTCGAGATCGACAGCCATGATCTGTTCTTCGGCAGCCTGGTGGTCAACGGCGTCGACGTGGTGCCGCTGGTGAAGGCGGAGCTGAACCGGCAGTACCCGGGCCGGGAACTGATGGAGACCAACGATCCCGAGGGCCTCCGGGAGGGCTTCCAGGCTGTGAAGGCCGCTTGGGCCGCGACGGTGGAGCAGACCCCGGCCGAGCTGCGGGAGGCCACGGTGCGCGGTGAGTGGTCGCTGTCGCAGACCCTGCGCCACCTCGTCCTGGTGACCGATGCCTGGCTGCGCTCCGGCATCCAGCAGGAGCCGGAGCCCTTCCAGCCGATCGGTCAGGTCTTCGACGGTGCGCAGGAGATGGGCTTCGACATGACGCGGATGCGCCCGGCCAAGGACTTCGACGAGATCCTGGCCGTCCGCGCCGAGCGCCAGCGCATGGTCGAGGACTTCCTGGACACGGTGACCCAGTCCCAACTCGACCAGGCGGCCCGCAACCCGTGGGATCCGCAGGGGAAGTGGCGTCCCAGCGTCGGTGACTGCATCCGCGTGGTCCTCGAGGAGTGGGCACACCTGCGCTGCATCCGACGCGACCTTGCCGCACAGCATCCTGGGCCAGGCGACTGGTGCGCGGCCGGGGCCTGCGGGCCATCGCGCGCTGTTGTGCCTGGTGCGGGCGGTAGCGGCCCGATGGGCTGCTGCTGGATGTGAGTTCGCGGCTGATGGTCGACGCCGGCCGGCCCATGAGCCTGCCGATCGCGCGCAGGCTGTGGCCGTCACGGTGCAGGTCCGCGATCCGGATTCGTTCGTCCAGGCTGAGGTAACGAGGCGAGGCAGGCGTGGCTGGTTTGAGCAGGATCACGGGGGCATAGTGCAGCACCCACCCGTTGGCTGTGGGGACCGTGGGGCCGTAGCGCCAGCGCTTCGCGGTCTTGCGGTTCACCCCGACCCTGCGGGCCGCCTCCGACATCGTCACGCCCTGCAACAACAACTGTTGAGGCCGTGTACCTATCAGCGGTCGGCTGGCGCCACCAGGCCCGCTGCCTTCACCCCCCGGATGACCACCGACCTCATCGCCGCACACCAGCGAGTCCTGAGGGGTCTGATCTCGCCGGGGCGGGAGACCCCGCAGCACGAGCGAGACCTCGCCGGCAGCCTGCCGCCAAGCCCAGTCTCCCCGGTGGCCTCGACGGCCTGCGGGGTGGTGGTTGTGGCCCCTACTTCCGAAGCTCAGCGCGGTCTACCAATGGCCGTCCGTTGCCGTGGCCATGGTGCTGCCCCGCACGATCAACTGGGCCGGGACGACCACGGACTGGGTTACGGGCACCGCTCCGGGCTCTGGCCGGTTGTCGAGCTGGTCAAGCAGAAGCGAGATGAGTAGCTCTCCAATGGTTGAGAAGTCCTGACGCACGCTTGTCACCGGTGGCCACAGCCACGGGGCGGAGACGTCGTCGAACCCGGCGACCCGGACGTCCTCGGGCACCCGGCGTCCAGCCTCGTGGAGGGCCCGCAGGACTCCCGCAGCCATCTCGTCGTTGGCTGCGAACACCGCGCGCACCTGCTGATCGTCCGCCAACTGTTGTGCAGCCTGGTAGCCGGAGGCGGGGCTCCAGTCACCGTGCAGGACGGGCGGGACTGGACACCCGGCGGCGGTCAGGACACTTCGCCAGGCCGCGACGCGTTGCGTGGACTGCACCGAGTTCTCAGGGCCGGCGACGATGTGGACCGTGGAGGCACCGGTGGCGAGCAGGTGTTCCACCGCCAGCTTGGCCCCGCCCGCCTGGTCCGAGCCGACGCTCGGCAACGACAAGGTGCGGGAATCAGCCACCACCACCGGCAGGTTGGGCGGGAAGCGAAGCTGGTTGACTGCGGCGGTCTCCAGGCCGAGGACGACCAGGCCAGCCGCTCCCTGCCTGGAGCGGGTCATGGCCTGGTTGAGGTCCGCAGCTGAGCCGCTGGGGGCGATCGTCAGCTGCACGTCGTAGCCGTGCTCGCGGGCGGTGGAACAGACCGCCTCGATGATGTTCGCCTCACCTGTGCGGCTGATGTGGTGCGCGACCAGGGCGAGGCTGCTGGACCGGCCAGCTCGCAGCACGCGAGCGGCGGCGTTGGGGGAGTATCCGAGCCGGGCCATGGCTTCGAGGACCCGCTGCCGGGTCTCAGGCAACACGTTGCCGGTGTCGTTGGCCACGCGCGAGACGGTTTGTGTCGAGACCCCAGCCAGGACGGCGACGTCTTTGGCGGTGGGACGATCACTCCACCCGATGCCGCCGCGGCGGCTGGTGCCCTTGCCGGTGTCGTTCACAGGATCCTCCGCCCCGGCTCGCCGGCACTGGCGCGGTGCACCTCGGGCTCGGGCAGGCGGCAGCGCTCGGCCTCTGCGACCACCGAGCGGGCCACCGACGCCACCGCGTCTCGGGGTACCAGGGCGACGACACTGCCGCCGAACCCGCCTCCGGTCATCCGCGCCCCCACGGCGCCAGCCGCGAGCGACGCCTCCACCGCGCAGTCGAGCTCCGCCACGCTGAGCTCGAAGTCGTCGCGTAACGAGACGTGTGACTCCACTATGAGCCGGCCGGCCCGCTCCACGTCAGGACTCCGTACGGCATCCACGAAGCCAGTCACCCGCCAGATCTCGGTGACGACGTGGCGTGCCCGTGGCCGCAGCCGCCCCGGCAGCGCGGCCAGCTCACCGTCAAGGGCGGACCAGTCCGTACGGTCGGCGAACTCCCGAAGGGACTCAACGCCCAATAGCATGGCGGCCGCCTCGCAGTCGGCGCGTCGTTGACCGTACTGCCCGTCGCTCAGGCTGTGGCTGGCTCGCGTGTCGATCACCACGAGTTCCAGACCCAGACGCTCCAGCGGCAGCTCCACCTGACTCGCACTGATGTCACGGCAGTCCAACAGCAACGCGTGCCTAGCCCGAGCGCGCAGCGACGCGGCTTGGTCGAGACCCCCCGTCGGCGCACCCGCCACCTCGTTCTCTGCCCGGACGCACAGGCGGGCCAGGGGCGCCCGGCCCGCATCGTCGTCACCCAACGGCAACGGCTGGTCGGCCACCGCGGACAACCCCAGCGCCGCCGCGCGCTCTATGGCCGCCGGCGAGGACAACCCTGCCCCCACGGGAACACTGGAGGTGATGGCCATGTCGAATCCGGGCACGTCCAATCCCGCCTGCCGCAGCGCCCAGGCGGGCCCCGCCGCGTTGGCGGCCCATCCGTCGACGCGCCCGGGCACAATCTCGTGAGGCACACCCTCCCAGCGCGGGACCTTGGCATCCATGTGCGTCGCCAGGCGAACCCTGCCGTCCTGACGATGCGACACCGCCACGAACGTGCGGTGCGGCAACGCCACGGGCAGGGATAGCCGACCCTTGTAGTCCACGTGGTCACCGATCGGGTGCACCCTACCGGGCGAGGCCCAGACCCCGTGGGACGAGCCCCCGAACCCCTCCGAGAAGAGCGACAGCACCCGCCCCGCCCCGTCCTGGTCGCTCCATGCACCCTGCCCCTGCGCCATGCCCTGCCCCTGCGCCATGCCCTGCCCCTGCGCCATGCCCTGCCTCTCCGTGATGGTCCGCGCCTCGTCGCGCTGAATGCCGCTCGAAACCGTGTGAGTGCATGCATGTTTGCGCTAACACGACTCCTTCGTCAAGTGTTCAGGGCCACGGGAACCGCGATTCTCGGTCCTGTCGCGCCAGTGTGGGGTCGCAAACATCCCACGGGAAAGGGTGTCGGAAGTATGCTGACCCCGTCGCCCCGGAGCAGTGCGGGGCGTCGTGAGAGCAGGGCTGCCGCCCAACAACTGCAGCCATAGCCGCCGGTCAGACATCCAGGAGCGCCAATGCCGATTGCCAGGAAGCCCCGTCGGCCCGGGCCGACGATCTGGACCGTGGCTGCCCACGCGGGCGTGAGCCAGATGACGGTCTCGCGCTACCTGCGAGGCGAACGCATCATGCCCGAGAACCAGGAGAAGGTGGCGCAGGCCATCGCCGAGCTGGGGTACCGCTACAACGACACGGCCAGCGAGCTGGCCTCGCGCCAGCCGAGCCGCATCGGGGCCCTGGTGTTCGACGTGGATGACTGGGCGCCGCAGCGCGTCCTGGCCGGCGCGGCGGAGGCAGCGCGTCAGTCCGGCCATCTGCTGGAGATGATCCGCTGCGACGTGGACGACCGGGAGTCGGTGGACACGGCACTGCAGATGATGAACCGAGCCTCACTGGCGGGGGTGATGGTGCTCTCACCCCCCGACATGGTCCTCGAGCGGATGGACCTATCCTCGCTGCAGACCCCGTGGATGATCGAGGTGGAGCCGGACATCCCCAGTGGGCACCCGATGGCGCTTCGCCACCCCATGTCCCGGGCCGTGCGCCACCTCGCGGGACTTGGGCACGAACGCTTCTTCTACCTGGGTGGGCCGACGCAGTGGCCCTCCGGTCGCAACCGCAGGACCGCCTATCGCGACACGGTGGCCGAGCTGGGCCTGGTGGACTGTGGCGACACTGAAGGGCCCTGGGGTGCGGAGAACGGATACGACGCCATGCGGCACTTCCCGCTGGACGACCATCCCACCGCGATTGTGGCCGCCAGTGACCAGATCGCCCTGGGCGCGATGTCCTGGCTCCGCGAGCGCGGCCTGTCCGTCCCCAACGACGTGAGCATCACCGGCTACGACGGGCTGCGCGACGCGGCCTTTTATGCCACCCCGCTCACCACGATCGCCATCGACTTCGGCGCCATGGGCCGCCGTGCGGTGCAGGCACTGCTGGCCGGCGAGGGGCTGGGCAGCCCGCCCGCCATGGAGCAGTACCCGTTCTCCAGCGAACTGGTCATCCGCGCCTCGACTGCCGCGCCCCACCGCGCCAGGTGACTTCCCAACCACCTCTTGTTACCGGTAACAGCATGGTGTACCGTCACTGCTGTTACCGGTAACAGGCCGCCGGTCATTCCAACGGAGGAAGAAGGTCACCATGACACGCCCACAATCGGAGGCGGAGTACCTCGCCACGTTGCTGTCCGCGCCGGTGAGCGGCATCTGGCGCCCCTCGCTGCTGCTCGGCACCTTGTCTGCGGGTGCGGTCGGCCTCGCCGGGTGCGGCAGCGGTTCCGGCGGGGGGAGTGGTAGTGGTTCGGGTGAGGTCACCTATTACCCGTGGGTGGTGCAGTACCGCAAGAGCGTCTTCACCAAACACGGCTACACGGTCCCGAAGACCTTTGACGAGCTGAAGGCCCTCGCGGCGAAGATGCAGAAGGACGGCCTGGTGCCGTTCGCGATGGCCGACAAGGACGGCTGGGAGGCGATGGGCCTGTTCGACGTCCTGAACATGCGCCAGAACGGCTACCCGTTCCACATCGGGTTGATGTCTAGCAAGCAGGACTGGTCGCAGAAGAAGGTTCAGGACGTCTTCGACGTGTGGCGCGGACTGCTGCCGCTGCGCCAGCCAGACGCGATGGGCCGTACGTGGCAGGAAGCGGCTCGCAGCCTGCAGAAGGGCCAGACCGGCATGTACTACCTGGCCACCTTCATGGCTCAGCAGTTCGCTGCGGGTGCCGAACAGGACGATCTCGATTTCTTCGTGTTCCCCGAGATCGACTCGACGATCGGTTCCGGCGCGATCGAGGCGCCCACCGACGGATACGTGCTGAGCAAGCGGCCGAAGAACGAGAAGGGGGCCAAGACGTTCCTGCCCTACCTGGGCAGTGCCGAGGCCCAGATGACCAACGTGCAGGCCCATCCCTCCGCGATCGCGGTCAGTGAGAAGGCCGAAACGTCGAAGTACCGAGGGCCGCATCGCGACCCACGTTTTCCTGGGCATCATGGCCCTGCTGTGGCTGTTCCCGTTGCTGTACGCGGTGCTCGCCTCGCTGCGCAGCTACCAGTGCACCGCTCAGCACGCCTACCTGAGCTTCGGCGGGTTCACCTTCTCCAACTACATCAAGGCGTGGGAGGTGGGTGCCTTCGGCCACAAGTTCATCAACTCCGCGATCATCACGATCCCGGCGGTCGTCCTCGCCCTGTTCCTGTCTTGCATGGTGGCATTCGTGATCGCCCGGTTCAGCTGGAAGTTCAACACCGTGATGCTGGCGTTGTTCCTGGCCGGCAACCTGCTGCCACCCCAGGCGCTGTTGATCCCGGTGTTCAAGATGTTCCAGAAGATCGAGGTGCCGTTCTGGCTCAGTGAGTCGGGCACCCTGCTCAACACCCACCTGGCCCTGGTCCTGGTGAACGTCGCCTTCCAGATCGGGTTCTGCACCTTCGTGCTGAGCAACTTCATGAAGGCGCTGCCCAAGGAGATCTACGAGTCGGCAATGGTGGACGGCACCAGCCTGTGGGCGCAGTTCTGGCGCCTCACGCTGCCCCTGTGCCGCCCGTCGCTGGCCGCCCTGGCCACGTTGGAGACCACCTGGATCTACAACGAGTTCTTCTGGGCGACGGTGTTGCTGCAGAACGGCGACAAGTTCCCGATCACCAGCTCGCTGACCAACCTGGCCGGCACCTTCTTCTCCGACAACAACCTGGTCTCGGCCGGGTCGATCATCATCGCGTTGCCGACGCTGGTCATCTACTTCGCCCTGCAGAAGCACTTCGTCGCCGGTTTGACGATGGGCGCCACCAAGGGCTGACAGCCCACCAACCCACCCCACCCCACCGTCGTCGACCACCCGTGCCGGGTGGCCGGGTGGCCGACGACACCCCTTTTCCTGGAGGAAACCGTCATGAACGTCCCCAACCACCATCAGGACCTGGCCGTCCTGCATGAGAACACGCTACCGGCCCGGGCCTACTACATGCCCGCCTCGACACCGCTGCGTGACGTGGTCGCCGCCCGTCAGGACTCCGACCGGGTGCAGCTCCTCGACGGGCAGTGGTCCTTCCGTTACTGCACCAGCGTCCGGGACCTCGACGAGGGGTTCGGCAGCGAGGGCTTCGACGCGGCGGGTTACCACACGGTGAGCGTGCCGAGCACCTGGCAGCACACCGGCTACGACGCTCACCAGTACACCAACGTGCGGTACCCGATCCCGCTGGACCCGCCGTTCGTGCCGCAGGACAACCCGTGTGGCGCATACGTCGTCGACTTCGACCACGCCGCCGACCCGGCGGCACCGCGCACCACCTTGGTGTTCGAGGGCGTCGATTCCTGCTTCTACGTGTGGCTGAACGGCCGTTACGTGGGCTACAGCCAGGTCAGCCACGCCACGAGCGAGTTTGACGTGACCGACGCGCTGCGTGAGGGGAGCAACCGGCTGCAGGTGCTGGTGTTCAAGTGGTGCGACGGCACCTATCTGGAGGACCAGGACAAGTTCCGCACCAGCGGCATCTTCCGCGACGTGTACCTGGTGGACCGGCCCGACCAGGTCCTGTTCGACTACTTCACCACCACCGCAGTTGGTCCGGACGGCACCGCGACGGTCCTGGTGCGGGGTGTCTACCGCGACCAGGCCGTCGAGACCGGGCTGCGGCTGCTGGATGCCGCCGGCGCCGAGGTGGCGGCGGCCGCGATGGCGCCCACCACGGAGCGGCACGGCTACACCCACGCGGCGGAGCTCCACGTGGCCGAGGCGCGGTTGTGGAACCCCGAGGACCCGCAGCTGTACACCCTGCTCATCGAGACCCCCGGCGAGGTGATCACCGACGAAGTGGGCATCCGCGAGGTCGCCGTGACTGACGTCGTCCTGACACTCAACGGCGCGCCGGTCACGCTGCGCGGCGTCAACCGTCACGACTCCGACCCGGCCACCGGGCCGGTGGTGGACCTTGACCACATGGTGCGCGACTTGCGGATGATGCGCCAGCACAACGTGAACGCGGTGCGCAGCTCCCACTACCCGAACGACCCGCGCTTCTACCAGTTGTGCGACCGCTACGGCTTCCTGGTGATGTCCGAGGCCGACAACGAGAGCCACGGCACCCAGACGCAGTTCTTGGCCGACGACGCGTGGGACAACGTCGTCGAACACTGGAATGAGCCAATCGCCGACAACCCGGACTGGACCGAGGCCACCGTCGACCGGGTCCAGCTGTGCGTGCAGCGCGAGAAGAACCGCCCCAGCATCATCTCCTGGTCGGCCGGCAACGAGTGCGCCTACGGCTGCACCTTCGAGGCGGCGCTGGAATGGATGAAGGACTTCGACCCCACCCGGCTCAGCCATTACGAGAGCTCCTACTACCGAGACTCCAAGCGGCGCTACGACTACTCCAACATCGACCTGTTCAGCCGCATGTACCCCTCCCAGCAGGAGATGCGCGACTACCTCGACAGCGATCCCGACAAGCCGCTCATCCTGGTGGAGTACTGCCACGCGATGGGCAACGGCCCCGGCGACCTGGAGGACTACTGGAAGGTCATCCTCGACGAGCCGCGGCTGTGCGGCGGGTTCGTGTGGGAGTGGTGTGACCACGCCATCCTCGACGGCCACACCGACGACGGCCGCCCCCGCTACCTGTACGGCGGCGACTCCGGCGAGACCGTCCACGACGGCAACTTCTGCGTCGACGGGTTGGTGTGGCCCGACCGCCGCCCCCACGTCGGGCTGTTGGAGCTGAAGAACGTGCAGCGCCCCGCCCGCGTCGTCTCCTACGACCAGGCCCGCGGTCTGCTCCGGCTGCGCAACGACCTCGACTTCACCCACCTCGACCAGGCCGTGGACATCTCCTGGCAGTTGGTCTGCGACGGAGAGGTCGTCGAGTCCCAACCCCTCGTCCTGGACCAGCCGGTGGCGCCGCACGAGGTGGCCGAGGTCACCTGTCGGCCGCGGCTGCCCGAGGCGGGCCGCTGCCAGCTGCGCCTGGAGTACCGGTTGCGCCAGGGCGACGCGCTCCGCGAGGCCGGACAGGAACTGGGATTCGACGAGGTGGAGCTGGCCACGGCCGACCCGCGCAACCAGCACGCCGCACGGATCGCTGCCCCCGCCGACGGGCCGTCCCCGCAGGTGGTCGACGACGGCGACGACATCGTCGTCTCCGGCGAGACGTTCCGCTACGTGTTCGCGAAGGCCACCGGCCTGCCCACGTCACTGCAGGTGGCCGGCGCCGAGCTGCTGGAGCGGCCTGCCGAGGTGAACGTGTGGCGCGCCCCCACCGACAACGACAGCCGTATCCGCCTCGAGTGGCAGCGGGCGCGCTACGACCAGACCACCACCCGCGCCTACCACTGCGAGGCGAAGGTGGGCGACGGCCAGGCGGTGGTCACCGCGTCCATGGCGCTGGTGGCGCCCACCATCCAGCCCATCCTCCGCATCGAGGCCACCTGGAGCATCGACGGTGCGGGGCGGATCACCTGCCGGATGTGCGTGCGCCGCTCCGACGGGTTCCCCACCCTGCCCCGGCTCGGGCTGCGGCTGTTCCTGCCACAGGCCATGGACCAGGTGGGCTGGGCCGGCCTCGGCCCCCACGAGAACTACCCCGACAAGCGACAGGCCAGCCGCCACGGCCGCTACCAGGCCACGGTGGACGACTTGCAGGTGGGTTACCTGTGCCCGCAGGAGGGCGGCAGCCGCGGCGACTGCGACTGGATGAGCATCACCGGGGGAGGGGCGGGCCTACAGGTCAGCGCCGCCCGACCGTTCTCGTTCAACGCCTCGCCGTACACCCAGGAACAGCTCACCGCAGCCCGGCACGACGTCGAACTGCAGCCCAGCGGCCACACCGTGCTGTGCCTGGACCACGCCATCGCCGGCATCGGCTCCAACAGCTGCGGCCCCGTGTTGCTACCCCAGTACCGGGTGGACGACGACGAGTACCACGTCGACCTCACCCTGCTGCCCGTCACCGACTGACCCCAACCACCCCCACCGAAAGGCACCACCGTGAGCACCACACCCGCTGCGCCAACGGCGCAGAAGACCTACCTCACCTGGGGCAACAAGATCGGCTACGGCTCCGGCGACGTTGCCGGCAACGTCGTCTACGCCTTCCTGTCGGCCTTCCTGATGATCTACCTGACCGACCAGATGGGCCTCAATGCCGGCGTGATCGGCACCCTGATGATGATCGCGCAGCTGTTCAACGGCGTCACCGACCTCGGCTTCGGCGCCCTGCTGGACCGCACCCACACCCGCATGGGCAAGGCCAGGCCCTGGATGCTGTGGCCCTATGTGGGCTGCGCCATCACCCTGGTGGCCTGCTATGCCATCCCCTCGGGGCTGGGTGACACCGCACAGTACGTGTGGTTCTTCATCGCCTACACCCTGCTCAACAGCGTCTTCTTCACCGCCAACAACATCGCCTACTCGGCGCTGACCGCGCTCATCACCAAGAACTCCGCAGAACGCGTCCAGATGGGCTCCATCCGGTTCATGTTCGCCTTCACCACCAGCATGCTCATCCAGACCTTCACCGTGCAGGGGGTCCGCGCGCTGGGTGGCGGCGCCGACGGCTGGCGCTGGATCGCGATCATCTACGCGGTCATCGGGTTGGTGGTGAACACCATCTCGGTGATGTCGGTCAAGGAGCTCCCCCCGGAGGAACTCGACGAGGGTCGCGAGACTGGTGTCGCGGACAAGTACACCTTCAAGGAGGGCGCCCGGATCCTGCTCAGCAACAAGTACTACCTGATCATCCTGGTGATCTTCCTGGTGCAGCAGATCTTCACCGCCACCCTCAACATGGGCATCTACTTCATGACCTACATCCTGGGCGACGCCACCAAGCTGGGCGTGTTCGCGTGGGCCATCAACATTCCGCTCATCATCGGCCTGCTGTTCACCCCCGCGCTGGTGAAGCGTTACGGCGAGATGTTCAAGGTCAATGTGTGGGGCTACGTCATCGCACTGGTGGGCCGGCTCGGCGTGGTGGCCAGCGGCTACCTTGGCAACATCCCCTTGATGATCGCCTGCTCCGCGATCGCGTCGTTCGGCATGAGCCCCCTGCAGGGAACCCTCAACGCGCTGATCGCCGAGGCCTCCGAGTACAGCTTCCTGCGCACCGGCAAGCGCATCGACGGAATGATGTTCTCCTGCACCACCCTCGGCGTGAAGATCGGCGGCGGCGTCGGGACCGCCCTGGCCGGCTGGCTCCTGGCGGCCAGCGGCTACGTCGGCAAGGCCACCACCCAGCCCGACTCGACCATCACCATGCTCTACTTCATGTACCTGTGGATCCCGGCCATCGCCACCGGCATCATCCTGTTCTTCCTCAGCCGGCTCAACGTGGAAAAGGCGAACCACGCACTGCGCGCCGTGCGGCCCGCCACCGCCTGACCCACACCACCACCGGGGCGGGGCACTCGACACCGGGCGCCCCGCCCAAACCACGAAAGGACGGGCCCATGACCTGGTTGGTCACCGGCGGAGTCGGTTACATCGGTGCGCACGTGGTGCGGGCGTTCCTGGCGGAGGGGATCGAGCCCGTCGTGCTGGACGACCTGTCCAGTGGGCACCGCGAGTTCGTGCCCGACGGCGTGACCTTCGTCGAGGGGCAGGTGCAGGACACCCAACTGCTGCGCGAGACGATGCGCGACCTCGACGTCGAGGGCGTGATGCACATCGCCGGCTACAAGTACGCCGGGGTGTCGGTCACCAAGCCACTGCACACCTACTCGCAGAACGTGCAGGGCACCGCCTGTGTGCTGGAGGCCATGAACGACGCCGGGGTCCACAAGATCGTGTTCTCCTCCTCGGCCGCCGTCTACAGCACGCCCGACGTGGACCTGGTGACCGAGGGCTGCGAGCTCCACCCCGAGTCGCCCTACGGCGAGAGCAAGTTGATCGGCGAGTGGCTGATTGCCGCCCAGGCCAAGGCGTTGTCGATGACCGAGGGACGCGAGCTGCAGCCGGTTTACAATCTGGGCTCCGGCGACGGGCTCTCGGTGCGGCAGATCATGGACGCGATGCAGCGCGGCACCGGGCACAGCTTCGAGCCGGTGATCGGCGAGCGTCGTGCGGGCGACCCGGCCCGGATCGTGGCCGACGGTTCGCCCGCGGCGCGTGACATCGACTGGAGGATGCGCCACGACATCGACCAGATGGTGACCTCCGCCTGGCAGGCCCGCACCTCCCACTGACAAGGCCCGGGGCTGCATCCTGTCATCTTGACAGATCCCAACGGTCTCTGCAGGGGGAGCTCAGGCTGCGGTGGCGAGGCTGGTTGCTGGACTGGCTTGGGGGCGGCAGCTGTCGGAGCGGGACAAGATCAAGGGCGGCGACCAAGAAACCGGGTGGGCGCTGATCCTCGGAGGGGCCATCGGCGTCTGGTGGCCCCTCGAGGAGGAGCTGATCGCTGTCGTGGTGGAGCATCAAGCCCGGCGCGACCAAGCCAACACACCAGTTCAGGAGGCACCATGATCTGCATCGCCGTCGTCGCACTGGTTCAAGATGGCCACGTCCTGCTGGTACATCGTCGGCCGGATCGCGAGAACTATCCCGATTGCTGGGCCTTCCCGGAGGCCATCTCGAGGACTGCGAATCGCCTATAGACGGCACGGCGTGAATGCCGAGAGGAACTGGGTGTCGAATTGACCCAGGTCGTCCGCGTTGCGGAGTACGAAGTCATTGGCGGCCGTCACAAGGATGTCTTCGTCGCGACGCAGTGGTCGGGGACACCGAGTAACTGCGCGCCGGACGAGCACGACGATTTGTCGTGGTTCACCATGGAGCAGGCGAAGGTGCTCACGGTGGCGGAGACGGACTGTCTGCCCTTCGCCTTCACCGCCCGCGGCGATGGGGGCAGGGTGTAGCCATGCCGGCAGCCGACGAGGAACTCAGACAGGCCACGGGATTCGCCGGCTTGGCAACGGCTACCAGGCGCTCGGGTATGACGTCGTCCTGAACCGCGGGCACCCTGCGCCAGGCGCGATGGCGGTGTGCTGGAACGGCATGGGCTGGCGATCGTGGCACGGCATCTTGCCGGCGTGTGCACCTTGAATTGGACGCGACCACCTGGTGAAGCAGATCAGCGACCCAGGCGCTCTCATGGCGAACCGGTGACGGGGCGAAAGTGCACGCCGAGTGCACGGACAAAAAAAGAAGTGCCGTTGACTTCGGATGTTTCACCTTGTCAACGGCACTTCTGCTTCGTAGCGGGGACAGGATTTGAACCTCCCTTGAGCCTAGGCACCGAGCGGGGCATTTTGCCTTGTTAGAGCGTTCCCACAAGCGGAGATGCCGTCCTGGAGAGCCTGATGCGTGAGTGCAGAAGTCGGCTCTGGGAGGCTCTCAAGTGCACGGTTAGTGCACGCGGAGTGCACGCGGAGGAAAGATGACAAGTGGTTCCCGACGAGGATTTGGCGGGCTGCGAAAGCTGCCTTCAGGGCGTTGGCAGGCTTACTACACGGGTCCTGACACTGTACGACACCAGGCGCCTGACACCTTCAGGACTAAGGCAGAGGCCGAGGGCTGGCTGGCCGATGAACGAGACGCTTGTACGAGAGCGGATTGGATTCCTCCTCGACTGCGTCTCGAACATGAGCGAAGCTCGCGGCCGCCGACCTTCGAGGAGTATTCGCTCGCCTGGGTAATGAGCCGAGATCTCAAGCCGGCGACGCGAAAGCTCTACGAGATGCTGCTGGACCGGTATCTCATGCCCCATTTCGGGCCGCTCACCCTGGACGTGATCACCCCCATCCGGGTTCGCACCTGGTATGCGTCCCTGGCACCTGGGACACCGACGAGTCGCGCCCACGCATACAGCTTGCTCCGGACGATCATGAATAGCGCCGTGCGCGAGCTTGATGGCCTCACGAGGAATCCCTGCATGATCCCCGGGGCGGGGAGTGTCAAGCGGGTGCATGAGCCTGAGCCCGCGACACTGGAGGAACTCGAAGTCATCGTGCGACACATGCCGGAACGACTCCGCCTCGCGGTGCTCTTGGCTGCGTGGACCGGGCTTCGGCAGGGTGAGATTCTGGAGCTGCGCCGAGGTGACATCGTGCTCTCGCGACAAGTCGTTCGAGTTCGTCGGGCTGTAACCAGAGTCGCCGGCCAGGCCCCCATCGTCGGCCTTCCGAAATCCCAGGCAGGCATCCGCGATGTCACCATTCCGCCTCACGTGATGCCCGCCGTGCACGATCACCTCAAGGACTTCGTGGGCCCAGCGAAGGACGCGCTGTTATTCGTTGGACGGGACTCGGGGGAACAGCTGGCCACCAGCACGCTGTATCGCTGGTACTACCCGGCGAGGACGAAGGCCGGGCGAGATGACCTGCGCTGGCACGACCTTCGCCATACGGGCGCGACGATGGCCGCTGTCGCGGGGGCCACCCTCCCTGAGCTGATGAACCGGATGGGCCATTCCACAGTGGGCGCGGCAATGAGGTACCAGCACGTTGCGCGCAACCGGGATGCAGAGATTGCAGCACGACTCTCCGAGATGGCCCGAGGCCACGGCTGAAAGTCGGAGGGGGAACGCTCGTTTGACTAGGCGTTCCCCCATGCGTCCCCTACGGCATGGCCACGGTCCGATGGAGCGCGTCTTGTGAGGGCATGAGAACCCATGAAGCGAAGACAGCGAAGGCCCCGCGTTCTATGGTCACCATCGCCGACGCGGCGGAACTCCTTGGAGTCAGCGTGTGGACCGTGCGCAGACGGATCGGCAGTGGTGAGTTGACCGCCTACCGCTTGGGGAACCGAATCATTCGCGTGAGGGTTGATGAGGTCGAGGCGCTGATGACACCCGTCGGCGGTGTTCGGCATGCACGCCGCACAGCGTGAAGCCAGGTTTGCTCACGACTTCGTGCGACATTTTTCAAGTCGCTAGCAAAGGCCCGATCCCTGTCTCTACGCACATTACGGGCGTGAAATGGCGCCTGAGACGCCTTTCTGGAGGTGAGGATTGGGAGTCTTGCACTAGCGGTCGGACCATGATGTGTCGCACTATGGGTCCCAACTCGGGGGAGTGATGGATTGCTTGCTGCCCCAGTGTCGGGTCGGTGAGCACCACGACATCCGGCTCTGGGCTGACCCCGTTTCGTAGGTCCAGTCGTTACGAGAGTCGTCCTGTTGCCCGCGGTCGCGGGCAGG